>JALHOE010000254.1 GCA_022843175.1 Deltaproteobacteria bacterium | reverse complement strand
ACGCTCGCCGGCGCGACGGGCAAGGAAGAGGGCGGGATGATCCCGGTGTGCTGCACCCCGGGGTCCGCGGACAAGGCAGCGATCATGGAGGTGTTCCGCATGGTCAACGAGCACCGCGCGGCGAACGGCAAGGCGGCGCTGACCTACGACGACAAGCTCGAGGCGCCGATCCAGGCCCACTGCGAGCACATGAAGACGCACTCGTTCTTCTCGCACAACGCCCCCGAGTCCGCGGTCTCGAGCTTCACCACGCGCGCTTCGAAGTGCGGTGCGAGCGCCGGCGGCGAGAACATCGCGTGGGGGTACTCGTCCGCGGCGTCGGTGATGGACGGCTGGAAGAAGAGCCCCGGGCACAACTCCAACATGTTGAGCGGGAGCTGGCGGCGGATGGCCGTGGGCAAGTCCGGCACGTACTGGGGACAGCTGTTCGGGCCCTGAGGTAAGCTCGCGCGGTGACGCCGCAGCAGCAGCTCGAGGCGCACGAGCGCCTCCGCCGTCGCCTCCCGCCCGCGCAGCCCATCTCCAAGGCTGGGTGCGCGCTCCCGCTCGTCCTCGCGGGCCTCGTGATGTTCTTCCTCTTCTTGTCGCCGCGCACCTGCGTGATGCACCTCGCGACCGAGGATCAGCTGGCGCTCGACGCCGTCAACAAGTGCGAGGTCGCGCGCGAGCACCTCGGCAACGACATCAAGCCCGCGTGGGCTGGCTGCACCAACGGCAAGTCGAGCTGCAGCGACTTCCGCAACGGCAGCTCGTCGTGGCGCTTCCCGGTCTCGGGCAGCAAGGCGCGCGCGCAGCTCCGCTTCAGCGCGACCAAGCGCAAGGGGAAGTGGAAGCTCTCGTCGGTCGTGCTTCAGCTCGACGAGGACCACATGATCGACGCCATGGAGTGCCGCCTCATCGAGATTCCCGACTGACTCGGTCGCCCTCAGTGTAGGCCGCTGCCGCGCGCGAGACCGTCGCTGAGCAGGTTGCACATCGTATGGAACGCGACGCCCGCGCCGATGCCGCCGGTGCGCGCGCGGAGCCAGCCGAACACGAGGCTCGGGAAGAACACCGCGAGGCGCGCAGGGTGGGGGACCGTCGCGAGGTGGCCGAGCGCGAAGATCGCGCTCGACACCAGGAGCGCCGGGCCGACGTGCGCGCCGAAGATCTCGACCCGCCGTCCCCACGCGCGATCGAGCGCCGTCTGCAGGTAGCCGCGGAAGAACGCCTCCTCGGGGAGCGCGACGACGACCAGCTGGCCGAGCACCGCGTCGGCGAGCTTGACCGGCGGCAGCCAGGCGATCGCCCGCACGTTCCAGTAGCGCGCGAAGCCGACCGCGAAGGCCGGGAAGATCAGGAGCGCGAGGAGCACCGCCCACCCGAGCGCGAAGAGCCCGTCGCGGAGCGTGATCCGGAACGGCGCGGGCGGGACCTCGAGCAAGCCGCCGAGCGCGAGCCCCCACTTGCGCACCTCTGCGTCGCGCCGGCGAAGGACGAGCAACCACGTCGCGCCGAGGAACACTCCGCCGACGGCCGTCGCGACGATCGAATCGCGAAGCCCCCACGACGCGGCGGTCGCGACCCCGGACACGAGCAGCGCGATCAACAGCGCGCGTGTCGCTGGCGGGATCGATGCGAGCCGCGCGGCGATCACTTGGACGCAGAGGCAGACGCGGCCGCGGACGCCGAGGCCGGTGGGGCCGCGGACGCCGAGGCCGAGGGGGCCACGGACACCGACAGCGCGGGCAGGGGAGGCGGGATCGCCGCGAGATCGGCGCCACCCTTGTGGCCCGCGAGCTCGAGCGCCTCGTTGGCCATCGCGCAGCCGAGCGCCTGGAGCTTGCGCACCTCGAGCCCCGCGGCGTTGGCGGTGGGATCGCCGGCGACCTGCATGATCGTCGCGCTCGGCGTGCGGCGCAGGCGGAGCAGCTCGCGGCCGTCGGCGAGGCGACGGAGCGAGAACCGGATCGGATGGTCGGTCGCGAGGATCTTCTGGTGCATCGACGCGTTGGCGCCGAACAGCGCGGACTGGCTCGGCACCTGCGCGGGATCTTCGTCGAGCACGATGACCGCGAACTCCGAGAGCTTGCAGCCGTCGCGCGCCTCGGGGAAGTCCTTGAGCTTGTATTGGTCGAGCGCGTAGGTGAGCTGGCGGAGGCGGAGATCGTTCCTCGTCTCCTTCACGTCGCGGATGAAGTCCGCGCCGAGAAACTCCGCGCGCGAGGCGATGTCGCCGTAGGCCCACGGCCCCGGTCCCTTGCTCCGGAGGAGACACGCAGAGAGACCGTCGAGCGAGGAGACCTTGGCGTTGGCGTGTGCGAGCTCGTTGGTCGTGGTGTCGGCGACGCGCAGACGGAGATAGACCGTGGGGCGGTCACGCCAGGTGAGCGTGCGCGCGTCGGGGTCGACCAGGTCGCCGGGCCACGGCTGGGTCGCCATCGCCACCGCCCACGGCTCGATCCGGCCACGGAGCGCGCCGTAGTCCTCGGCGAGCTCGGCCGTCAGCGCCGCACGCTCCTTGATCAACCGCGTGCGCTCGGTGCCGAGCTGGCGATTGTAGGAGTAGTAGTAGGCGAGGGCCGCGAGCGACACGAGGCTCGCCACGGCGAACACCACCCCCCACGGAATCGCACGAGTCTTTCGCGGCGCGTTTTCTTCGCTCATGTTACGAAAAACCCCCTCTTCCTTGCGGGAGAGGGGGCTCTCTCTGTCAGCACTCCAGGCGTGAATCAGTGCGCGGGTGCCTCGGCGCCCTCGGGGCCGGCTTTGCCCTTCTTGTTCACGAGGAAGCTGATGTTGTTGTAGCCGGAGAGCGCCGCCGTATAGAAGACGCTCTTCACGACGAACGCGGGGAGCTTCTCGTCGAGCTGAAGGACGACCATGCCGGGGAACGGCGCATCCGAGGGGTGCGTCGCCTTCCAGGTCTCCTTCATGAACTTGAGCTTGGTCTCGAGGTCGCTGAGCTTCACCGGCTGCGCGGTCTTGCCCTGCTCCATCGCGTCGAGCGCCTCGACGATGCTGCCCGCCGGCTTGTTGTCGACGTAGACGTCCTTGCCGGCGACGCCGACCATCGGCGCCGCGAGGAGCTCCTGCACGTTGCGCGCGTTGGGGAGCTTCACCTCTTTGGGGACGCTCTGCTCACCGGACGAGCTGAAGGTGGAGAGGAGGAAGATGACGACCACCATGAGGAAGTCGATCATCGAGGTCAGGTTGAGGGGGACCTCGGTCGCGCGACGACCGCCGCCCGACACCTTCTTCTTCACGAAGTTGAGGGGCACTTGGTGCATCAGCCGGCGACCCGGCTTGATGATGGTGCCGTGATGAACGTCGAAAATCTTTCCGCCGCCGCTCATTCTTCAATCCTCAGTTGGCGGAGAACGCCACGTTGAACGCCGGAACGTCGTCGGCTGCCGTGGGGCAGCCCTCACCCGACTTGCCCGACTTGTCCGGCTTGCCGCAGCACTGCGGCTTGGGGACGAAGCAGACGTAGCGACGGGGCACGTAGATCGCGTCGATGACTCGCACGACCTCCTGGAAGGGGAAGGCGTTGTCGACGTGGAGGATCGCCTGGTTGAGGGCGTTCGCACCGTGGTCGTTGGCCTCGGCCGACTGGAAGCCGAGGTCGTCGCCGTGGAGGTTCTGCGGACCCTGGCCCGAGATGTAGGCCTTCTTGATCTCTTCCTCGAGCTTCGGATAGCGACCCGACGCGTCGGCCTCCATGTCGATCGACACGAGGTCGTCGGTCTTGGTGCCGGCCTGCCACTGGAGGATGAACTTCTTGTCCTTGTCGGACACGCGGACGTGGAGCACGGCCGGCTCCTTGTCCTTCTTCTTCTGCTCCGTGTCGCTCTTCGGCTTCGAGCTCGGCACCTGCGCGTTCGCGTTGAGGCGCGCCATGCTCGACCAGACCGCGGTGATGAGGAGGAAGGAGATCGTCACCATCAGCAGGTCGATGAAGGGGACCATGTTGATCTCCTGATCGACGTTGCGCTTGCCGCCTTTTCCTCCGCCGCCCGTGCTTACGCCACCCATGGAGTCCCTTTGTGTGTCCGTGGGCCGAGGCCCACGGCTGTGGTGGATCCGATTCGACTTCCCCGCATCACTCGCAGCCTTCGTTGGAAGACGTCGAGTGGTCCGGGGGCCACGAGCGGATGGACCGCTCGTGACTCCGGAAGTTCCCGCTCGATTACTCGGCGGCCGCGACGTTCGAGAGGTTCACCTTCTGGCGGTTGTTAACGATGAGGTTCATCACCTGCACCGTCGCCTCGTTGATGTCGTCCTCGATCGCCTGGGTCTTACCGTTGAGCACGGCGAAGCCGAGGAGGCCGAGGATGGCCACCATCAGACCGAACGCGGTGCAGTTCATCGCCTCGGAGATACCCTCGGCGAGGATGGTGGCCTTCTGGGCCTGGTCGACGCCGGGCTTCGAGACGGCGCCGAAGGACTTGATCAGTCCGAGCACGGTGCCGAAGAGGCCGGTGAGCATCGCCAGGTTGGAGAGAAGGCCGAGGTAGGCGGTGCGCTGCGCGATGCGGGGCATCTCGCGGAGCGCGGCCTCGTCGAGGGCGGCCTGAACCTCCTCGTCGGGGCGGTTCACCTTGATGAGGCCCGCCTGAACGATGCGCGCCAGCGGCGAGTTCGCCGCGGAGCACATCTTCACAGCCTTCTGCACATCACCCGCGAGGATGCACTTCTGCATCGTCGAGATGAACACGTCTTTGTTGATCGAGCCGCCCCACAGGTACAGGGCGCGCTCGACGATGATGGCGATGACGAAGATCGACCAGAGGAGGATGATCCACATCGGCCAGCCACCCTCTTTGTAGTGCGCCCAAATGTCAGCGAACATTCGCGTCCTCCTGCCTTACCTGGCCTTCGTCACACACTGCTTGAACCGACCCGAGGACTTGGTTGGGACGCAGACGAAGTTCGCGCCACCGGTGACCAAGCCTCACAAAGCTTCAACCCGGAACCCCCGCAAGACACCCACGGCTGCCCGAAGTTTCGGTGCATGCTCGCACTCGAAGCTCGGCCGAACAATCGGAGATTCTCACGGAAATCGGGGTCAGGGCGTCAGGATACTTGGGGTGACCCCCTGGTCAAGACGTTTGCGGAGCATGATCCAACTCGTTCGCCTCTCCTAGAATCCTGCACAACGCACGGACACCCGCCGGGCCGGACCATGCCGCGAAACGCTTACTGAAGCGCGCTCACTCGCTGCGGGCGCTGCATCGGGATCGCCGCACTACTCAACTGAGGCGGCGCGCCGAGCGCCGAGCGCCGAGAGTCTCCGCTGGGCTCTTGGTGTTGGGCGCTCGGCGCTCCGGCGCTCGGCGCTCCGGCGCTCCGGCGCCCCCATATCGTCTGTTGCCCCCGCCAAGTCGCTTCCGCTAGAGTCGTCTCCGCTTCGTGTGCGCGCTGCGCGCTCGCCGTCGTTTCGAGTAAGGCTTGAAAGGAGTCGCGGATGGTTTCGCTGGTCGATGCGGCGTTGGGCTCGATGTTGGCGGCGGAGGGTGGTGGCGACACGGGAGGTCTCGCCGGCTTCTTCAAGCACGGCGGCATCTTCATGTACTTCAACTTGCTGATCTCCGCGGTTGTCATCGCGTTGATCATCGAGCGCACGGTCTTCCAGCTGACCAAGTATCGCGTCAACTCCAAGGAGTTCTTCGCGCAGGTCCGCAAGCTCGTGAACGCCAACAACCTCGATCGCGCCATCAAGCTGTGCGAGGCGGGCAACGGCGGCTATCCCACGCTCCAGCTCGTGAAGAGCGGCCTCACGGTCGCCAACCGTGGTCCCGACGAGATCGACGCGGCGATGAGCGAGAAGCTCGCCGAGATCAAGCCGGGCGTGGAGAAGGGCATCGGCTCGCTCTGGTCGCTCGCGAACATCGCGACGCTGATCGGCCTCCTCGGCACGGTCTCCGGCCTCATCGCGACGTTCGCCGCGGTGTCGTCCGGCAACATCTCCGCCGCCGAGCGCCAGACGCGCCTCGCAGCCGGTATCTCCGAGGCGATGGGTAACACCGCGTTCGGTCTCGGCATCGCGGTGACCTGCATGATCGCGCACCTCCTCCTGCACAACAACGCCAAGAAGATCGTTCACGATCTCGAGGCGACGCAGGAGCGCGTGTTCAACCTCCTCGCGATCCAGCAGCGGGGTCAGGCCTGATCGGAGCCGCCGGGAACCCGAGCGGGTTCTCAGCGGTCGAGTAGCCCGATGTCCGATCACCTCAACAACCCGAACGTGAGCGTCGGTGGCGGCGGGGGCGGCCCCACGCCCGCGACCGAAAAGCTCACCGCGGCGCAGCGTTCGAAGATCCGTCGCCTCGCGGCCCCGCGGGAGATCGCGCCGGACGAAGAGGCGGGCGAGCTCAACATCGTCCCGTTCCTCGACATCATCACCAACGTGCTGATGTTCGTGCTCGCGTCGATCAGCGTCACGTTCACCGTGTCGCTCATCGCGGACGCCCCGCGTCAGGGCAAGGGCGGCGTCGCCGCCAACATCAAGGACGAGTCGCTCAACCTCACCGTCCTGATCGTGACCGACGGGTACACGATCAAGGGCCGCGGCGCGACGATCGCCGAGGGTTGCCAGGGCATCGGCGCCGGCAAGCCCACCGTCCCCCGCGTCCCCGCGCAGCCCGGCGAGACGATGGAGAACGGTCTCAAGTACGACGTCGCCGGCCTGCAGAAGTGCGCGCGCAAGTTGAAGGACGAGGTCCCCAACGCCGACATGGAGCAGCAGGTCATGGTCACCGCCAACCCGAACGTCCCCTTCCAGGAGATCGTTCGCGTGATGGACGCGGTGCGCCGCGATGACAAGGGCGACCTGTTCCCCAACGTCGTGTTCACGGTGTTGAAGTGAGGAATCGCTGATGGCGTCGATGGCGAAATACAAGGCGGAGCTGCGGCGCATGAAGCGCCGCAACGCCGTCGCGCACGAGGTCAACTTCCTCAACATCACCGCGATGATGGACATGATGACCATCATCCTGGTCTTCCTCCTCAAGAGCCTCTCCGCGTCGTCGGCCAACCTCCCGCAGACGAGCGACCTCTCGCTGCCGACGTCGATCCTGCAGGGCGAGCCGAGCGAGTCCGCGCTGCAGATCGTCGTCTCGCGCGACCGCATCCTCATCAACGGCAACGAGCTCAAGGGCGTCGAGGTGCCGGGCTGCTTCAACAACCCGGCCGACGCGCCCAAGCCGCACGAGCCCTACAAGCTCGCCTTCTGTCCCGGCGACTCGCGCGGCGGGTTCGCGCCCAAGTTCAAGGCCCGCGGCACCGCGACCGACCTCGAGATCAGCGCGCTCCTCAACGCGGTCGAGACGCCGGTCCGCGTCGCCGAGGAGATCGCCAAGAACAAGGGCAAGGGCGCTCAGGGCGTCGAGGCGATGATCCTCTTCGACCGCTACACGAGCTACCGCGTCATGACCGAGGTGATGTTCACCCTCGGCCAGGCCAAGATCGCGAAGTTCCACTTCCTCGCGATGCAGGCGTCCAAGTAGCCATCGTCAGAAAAACTAGATACTCAGGGGTGATGGCTCGCATCCTCCCCCTGCTGTTCGCGTTGTCCCTCGTCGTCGGCTGCGACAAGGACAAGCCGTCGTCCGATTCCAAGGAGTCGAAGGCGTCGAAGGACGACGACGACGAGAAGTCCTCCAAGAAGAAGAAGAAGAAGGACAAGGACGACGAGGAGAGCGACGACAAGGACGAGAAGAAGAAGGACAAGAAGAAGTCCAAGGACGACGACGACGTCCTCTCGTTCAGCTGCTCGGACAAGGTGACCAAGGGCGGCGACAGCGACGAGTTCAAGGTCAAGTGCGCCAAGGGCTGCACGACCGGCTCGGTGTGGGGGACCGGCTGGTACACCACCGACTCGCCCGTGTGCGTCGCCGCGGTCCACGCAGGAGTGATCCAGGCCGACGACGGCGGCGTCGTCACGGTGAAGATCGAGAAGGGCCTCCCCTCGTACAAGGGGAGCAAGACGGCCGACGTCACGACCTCGAACTGGGGCGCCTACGAGAAGAGCTTCAGCGTCAACGGCTCCAAGAACGGCAACACGCCGGACGCCACCAAGGTCACCTGTTGGGACACGCTCGGGAAGTTCCCCGGCAAGAAGACCGTGGCGGTCTCGTGTCCGTCGGGCTGCACCGGCGGGACGGTCTACGGCAGCGGCCCCTACACGGGCGACTCGGCGATCTGCGTCGCCGCGGTGCACGCCGGGAAGATCACCAAAGACGGCGGCGAGGTCTCGCTCCACACCGTGCCCGGCACGAGCAATTACCCCGGGTCGACGAAGAACGGCGTGGGCACGAAATCGTGGAACTCGTACTGGGCGAGCGCGTTCGAGTTCGACTGACCGACCGCCCTAACTAGCCGATATCGGGGCCATTTTTTCGTCTGCTGTCGACGTCTGTTGGCCTGGCCGACGGATTGCGGTATGAGGCCGCCGCGCGCGCGAGGCGTGCTGAAGCGTCCTGCCCCTTCGGGAAGACGGCCAACCCCTCGAGATCGCAGGCGCTGTGCGCTCTGCATTCCGCAGGGTTCATGCGCCTCCCGAACCTCCAGGAGATGCAAGCATCATGAAGCACGAATCGGCGAGTCGCCGGGTGAGCGCGTTGCTCATCACGATCGCGACCCTCCTTCTGTCGCTCCTCACCACCGGCCTCGCCCACGCAGAGCCGGCGGCCGCGCCCCACAAGGGCGGCGGCGAGGCGAACCTCATCGTCCCGAACCTCGGCGACACCGCGGTCGCCAACTTCCTCGGCGGGATGTCCGGCCGCAACCTGCTGATGGGCGGCCTCGTTGTCTGCGCGCTCGGCATGGTGCTCGCGTTCGTGATGTACGCGCAGCTCAAGAACGCGCCGGTGCACAAGGCGATGCTCGAGATCAGCGAGCTGATCTACGAGACGTGTAAGACGTACCTCATCACGCAGCTGAAGTTCATCCTCATCCTCGAGGCCTTCATCGGCGCGATCATCGTCTACTACTTCGGCGTCGCGCAGCACTACTTCGCCGAGGGGCAGGCCTTCAAGGTCGTCATCATCCTGCTCTTCAGCCTCGTCGGCATCGCCGGTAGCTGCGCGGTCGCGTGGTTCGGCATCCGGGTCAACACCTTCGCCAACTCGCGCACCGCCTTCGGCGCGCTCGCGGGCAAGCCGTGGCCGGCCTACGCGATCCCGCTCAAGGCGGGCATGTCGATCGGCATGCTGCTGATCTCGGTCGAGCTCCTCCTGATGCTCGGCATCCTCCTCTTCGTCCCCGGCAACCTCGCCGGCCCCTGCTTCATCGGCTTCGCGATCGGCGAGTCGCTCGGCGCCTCGGCGCTCCGCATCGCCGGCGGCATCTTCACCAAGATCGCCGACATCGGCTCCGACCTGATGAAGATCGTCTTCAAGATCAAGGAAGACGACGCGCGTAACCCCGGCGTCATCGCCGACTGCACCGGCGACAACGCGGGCGACTCGGTCGGCCCGTCGGCCGACGGCTTCGAGACCTACGGCGTCACCGGCGTCGCGCTGATCTCGTTCATCCTCCTCGCGGTCAAGAACCCGACCGTCCAGGTCCAGCTCCTCGTCTGGATCTTCGTGATGCGCATCGTGATGGTGATCGCCTCGGCGGTCTCGTACTTCATCAACGACATCATCGCGAAGGGCCGCTACGGCACCGCCGACAAGATGAACTTCGAGCAGCCGCTCACCCAGCTGGTCGTGCTCACGTCGGCCGTCTCCGTCGTCCTCACGTTCGTCGTCTCGAAGTACCTCATCCCGAACCTCGGCGACGGCACCATGTGGTGGAAGCTCTCGCTGATCATCACCTGCGGCACGCTCGCGGGCGCGATCATCCCCGAGGTCGTCAAGGTCTTCACCTCGACCGAATCCGCCCACGTCCGCGAGGTCGTCACGGCGTCGCGCGAGGGTGGGCCGTCGCTCAACGTCCTCGCCGGTCTCACCGCGGGCAACTTCAGCGGCTACTGGCTCGGCATGATCATCCTCGGCCTCATGGGCGCGAGCTACTACGTCAGCCAGATGGGCGTCGGCGCGATCATGATGATCAACGGCTTCGACCCGTCGCCGGTCTTCGCCTTCGGCCTCGTGGCCTTCGGCTTCCTCGGCATGGGTCCGGTCACCATCGCGGTCGACTCGTACGGTCCGGTCACGGACAACGCGCAGTCGGTCTACGAGCTCTCGCTCATCGAGAACGTGCCCAACGTCGAGGCCGAGATCAAGAAGACGCACGGCTTCACCGTCGACTTCGGCAAGGCCAAGCACTTCCTCGAGGAGAACGACGGCGCGGGCAACACCTTCAAGGCGACGGCGAAGCCGGTGCTCATCGGCACCGCGGTCGTCGGCGCCACCACCATGATCTTCGCGATCATCGTGGCCCTCACCGACGGCTTCCAGAACAACATCAACAAGCTGTCGCTCCTCTACCCGCCGTTCCTCCTCGGCCTCATCGCCGGCGGCTCGGTGATCTACTGGTTCACCGGCGCCTCCACCCAGGCCGTGAGCACGGGCGCGTACCGCGCGGTCGAGTTCATCAAGGCGAACATCAAGCTCGAGGGCGTCGAGAAGGCGTCGACCGAGGACAGCAAGAAGGTCGTCGAGATCTGCACGATCTACGCGCAGAAGGGGATGTTCAACATCTTCCTCACGATCTTCTTCAGCACGCTCTCGTTCGCGTTCTTCGATAGCTTCTTCTTCATCGGCTATCTGATCTCGATCGCGCTCTTCGGCCTGTTCCAGGCGCTGTTCATGGCGAACGCCGGCGGCGCGTGGGACAACGCGAAGAAGATCGTCGAGGTCGAGCTCAAGGAGAAGGGCACCCCGCTCCACGACGCGTGCGTCGTCGGCGACACCGTCGGCGATCCATTCAAGGACACGTCGTCGGTCGCGCTCAACCCGGTCATCAAGTTCACGACCCTCTTCGGCCTCCTCGCCGTCGAGCTCGCGGAGCAGATGAAGGTCGGCGACAAGCAGGTCCCGATGATCCTCTCGGGGGTGTTCCTCGCCATCTCGATGTTCTTCGTCTGGCGCTCGTTCTACGGAATGCGCATCGAGTCGACCACCGGCGGCACCACGACCGCGAAGCCGGAGCCGACGCCGGCCGAGTGATCGCGTAGAGCTCTGGAGCCGCGACCGTACGAGCGGGTAACCGCTCGCGACGCTCGCGGCTTCAGTATTTTTGTTCGTGATGGCGATATCCTCGGCCTCGTGGCCGAGCTCGGGTTCGTGCTCGCCGTGGCCGCGCTCAACGGCGTCGCCGCGGTGCTCCTCGCACGGGGAGCGGCGGCGCATGCGCGCGAGTGGACGCGACCCCTGCTCGGCACGGCCGCGGTCGGGCTCGGCGGGGTGATCCTTCGCTTCGGCGGCGTGCTCGGGCCCGAGGTGCGCGCGCGCGCGCTGCTCGCGATCGGCGCGATCGTCTTCGGGCTCGGCTGCGCGCTCCTCTCGGCGGTAGCGCGCGAGCGCGCGCTCGCCACCGGCACCATGCGCGCGTCGGCGTCGTCGACGATCGTCCCCCTCGCGATCGCGGGCGCGGCGTCGGCGGTGCTGATGATGTTCGCGCTCGGGGCGGTGCTCGTCACCCCGCTCATGCTGTTCGCGTTCGCCCTCGGGGCCACGCTCGGCACGCTGCTGTCGTCGCGCGCGGGCGATCCCTTCCCGCTGATCGCGCTCGCCACCGCGACGACCACCACCGCGTGCGCCCTCGTCGCCACGCGCAACGGAGCGGTGCTCCGCGCGCTCGGGTTCCACGCCACGACGCTCACCGCGCTCGGCCCGCTCCTGCCGCTGCTCGCGGCGATGGCGCTGACGATCGGCGCGCTCGCGGTGCAGACCGACGACGGCGAGACCGACGCGCCGGTGCTCCGTGGCTTCGTCGTGGCCACCCTCATCGGCACCCTCGGCGTCGCGGCCGCGAGTCATTGGTGGGCGCGGCCGCCGGGGCGGGGTGGGTGGCTCTCGCTCGGGGCCGTCGCCGCCGCGTTCGGCTCGGCGATCGTGCTCCTCCTCGGGCGCTACTACGACGACCCGACGCACCGGGCTGGCCGCGCCATCGCGCGCGCGCGGAGGGGTGGGCCGAAGACGCGGCTGCGCGTCGGCGCGCGGATCGGCGCCGAGGGC
>JALHOE010000253.1 GCA_022843175.1 Deltaproteobacteria bacterium | reverse complement strand
GAGAAGAACGCCGTCACCCAGCCGCTCGTCGAGACGCGCGTGCTCGACGACGACCGCCCGCTCACGGCCGACGTCCCGGTCGCCCTCCCGCCGCAGCCCGCGCGCAGGCGTGCGCCGGGGCTCCTCGCCCTCGCCGCGCTCGCGGCGTTCGCCGTCTTCGCGATGCGCATTCGCACGCAGCCGGCCGCGCCGCCGGCGTCCACCGCCGCCGCGGTGCAGAAGGACGTCGCACCGCCGCAGCAGCCGATCGTGATCGACCCGCCCGCCGCCTCCGCCGCGCCGAGCGCGTCGGTCTCCGTCATGCCGAAGCTCGCGAAGCCCAAGCCGGTCAGCAAGCCGAAGGGCCCCCATGAGGGTCTCGTTCACCCGGGTTTCTAGCGCCGTCGCGGTGGTGTGCGTCGCGAGCGCCGGGAGCGCCGACGATCTCGCGGCCGCGCGGAAGCTCTTCGCGGAGGGGCTCGAGCTCGAGAACCAGCACGACTGGCAGCGCGCCCTCGAGAAGTTCCGCGCCGTCGCCGCGGTGCGCGCCAATCACATCGTTCACTTCCACATCGCCCTGTGCCTCGAGAACACCGGCAAGCTGGTCGACGCGCTCGCGGAGTTCTCCCACGCCAAGGTCTCGGCGGAGCAGCACGGCGGCACCGACGCGGACCTCACGATCACCAACTCCAAGAAGCACATCGACGCGCTGCGGGCGCGCATCCCGGCCGTGTCGATCAAGCGGCCCGCGGTCGCCGGCGCGCTCGTGACGATCGACGGGGGCGCGGCGCTGTTCGACGTGGCCACGCCGCTCGACCCGGGCGTGCATGCGATCGAGGTGCGCGCCGAGGGCTACGAGTCGTTTGCCCACAAGGTGACGCTCACCGACGGCGTGCGCGAGCCGGTGGCGATCGAGCCGCAACTCAAGGCGCTCAAGAGCAACTTGCCGCCGCCGCGCCTCCGCCCGGTCGCGCCCGAGGCGCCGCCGCCGGTGCGCGATCGCACGTTCGTCTACCTCGCGGCCGGCGTGTCGGTGGCGTCGTTCGCCGCCGCCGGGGTGTTCTACGGCCTCCGCGCCGCGGCGCTCTCCGAGCTCGACGGTGCCTGCGATGGCGCGCGCGACAACTGCGATCCCGGGAAGCGCGCGCTCGACGACCGCGGCCGTACCTACACCGTGGGCGGCAACATCGCCCTCGCGGTGGGGGCCGTCGCGCTCGGCGCCGCGGTCACGCTCCTCGTCCTCGAGCCGAAACGGGCCGCAGTCGTCGCCTCCGCCGGCTCGGTCGGGCTCCGCGTCACGTTCTGACTTGCGCGCCCGGGGGACCAGAAACACAACGGCGCGATGAGCGGAATCGCGCGCACCAACGCGACCGGCGGCGAGGGAATGCTCCCCGAGCTGCTCACCTGGTCGACGTCCCTCGAGCACGATCGGCGCATGGTCCGCGAGGACCTGCTTGGCTCGGCGGCGCACGTCACGATGCTGTCGCGCACCAAGCTCGTCGACGTCGCCGACGCCCGCGCCCTGCGCGACGCTCTGCTCGCGATGTACGCCGCAGCCGAGGCCGGCACCCTCGCGATCCCCGACGGCGAAGAGGACATCCACATGGCCGTCGAAGCGGAGCTCGGTCGCCGCCTCGGCGCCGTCGCCGGTCGGCTGCACACAGCGCGCTCGCGCAACGACCAGGTCGCGCTCGATCTGCGGCTTCACGTCCGCGCCGAGGCCGCCGCCGCGCTCCGGCGCGCCACGGAGCTCGTCGCCTACCTCGCCCAGCGCGCCAACAACGAGCTCGAGACCCTGATCCCCGCGTACACCCACCGCCAGCGCGCGCAGCCCACCAGCGTCGGCTTCCTGCTCTGCGCGTGGGCCTCGAGCCTGTATCGCGCGGCCGAGACGCTCGGCTTCGCGCTCTCTCGGTGCGACGCGCTGCCCCTCGGCTCCGGCGCGTGCTCCGGCTCGTCGCTCCCGATCGACCGCAAGCTCACCTCGTATCTGCTCGGCTTCTCGTCGCCGACGATCAACGCGCTCGACACCGTCGGCGACCGTGACTTCGCCCTCGATTGGACGTGGGCCGGCGCGCGGGTGCTGCTCGCGCTCTCCCGCCTCTGCACCGACGTCATCGACTACTCCACGAGCGAGTTCTCCTACGTGAAGCTCGACGGCCGGATCGCCGCCGGCTCGAGCATGATGCCGCAGAAGAAGAACCCGGACATCTTCGAGCTGGTGCGCGGCCAGAGCGGCAAGGGCGTGGGCAACGTGATGGCGATGCTCACGTTGGTGAAGGGCCTCCCGAGCGGCTACAACCGCGACCTGCAGGAGGACCGCCGGCCGCTCCTCGAGACGGGACCGCTCGTGCGCGGCGCGCTCGACGCCGTCGGCCTCGCGCTCCCGCACGTCCACTTCGACGGCGTCCGCGGCGCTGCCGCGCTCACCGACGGCTCCACCCAGGCCACCGACCTCGCCGAGGCGCTGGTCCGCCGCGGCATCCCGTTCCGCGAGGCCTACAAGGCCGTCGGTGCGCTGGTCCGTCACGCGGTCGACCACAACATGCCGCTGGCGATCGTCGATCCTGCCATTGCTGCCACGTTCCACCCCGCGCTCGACGCGGCGGCCCTCGAGGCGCTCGACCCGGCGGCCGCGATGCGCGCCAAGGGCAGCATCGGCGGCACCAGCCCCGCCGCGGTGAGCGAGCAGATCGAGGTCCTCTCGGGCGCCGCCGAACGACTTGCTGCCATTGCTGCCAACACACCGACCCTCGCCACGCTCGCGGCGCGCATCGCCGGAGAGCCGCTGGAGCCCGCATGACCAAGCGCGATTTCCTCTCCCTCTCCGATCTCTCCCTCACCGAGGCGCGCGACGTCTTCGCCATGACCGCCAAGATGAAGGCGGCGCCCAAGGGAGCCACGCTCGGGCTGCTCGCGGGTCGCGCGATCGCGGTCGTGCTCGAGAAGGCGAGCACGCGCACCCGGGTCTCGTTCGAGGTCGGCATCGCGCAGCTCGGCGCCCACCCGATCACCCTCACCACCGACGGCAGCCAGATCGCGCGCGGCGAGCCGATCCGGGACACCGCTCGGGTGCTCGCCCGCTACTGCGATCTCATCGCCTTCCGCACCTTCGCCACCACCCGTCTGGTGGAGATGGCCGAGTTCTCCCGCGCCCCGGTGATCAACGCCTTGTCGGACGACGGGCACCCGGTGCAGGTGCTCTGCGACGTGTTCACCGTCGAGGAGCACTTCGGCGAGAAGATCGCCGGTAAGAAGGTCGCCTTCATCGGCGACTGCTCGAGCAACATGGCGCGCTCGTGGGTCGAGGCCGCGCGGATCTTCGACTTCCACCTCGCGCTGGCGGCGCCCGAGGGCTACTTCCCCCCCGAGAACGAGACGCGGGACAGCCACGTCTCGCTCCACCGCGACGCCGCCGAGGCGGTCCGCGGCGCAGACGTCGTGAACACGGACGTGTGGGCGAGCATGGGGCAGGAGGGCGAGGCCGAGAAGCGACGCCGCGCGTTCGCCGGCTGGACGGTCGACGAGCGCATGATGGAGCCGGCGGCTGGCTCGGCCATCGTGCTGCACTGCCTCCCCGCGCACCGCGGCGAGGAGATCGCCGACGCGACGATCGAGGGCGCGCGCTCTCGGGTGTGGGATCAGGCCGAGAATCGGCTGCACGTGCAGAAGGGGCTGATGTGCTTCCTGCTCGGCGCGAAGCCCTGATCACCCACCCGCGCGCGGCGACAATCGGAGCGATGCGCTCACCGTCGTGTCGAGGCCGCTCTTCGGGGGAAGAAACTCGATCTGCGTGAAGACCGCGACGGCGCACGCGACGAACGACGCGTCGGGGACGGTCGAGCGCGGGTGATCGATCTTGGCGCGGCCCCCCTTGCCCGGCACGTGCGCGTCGACCCCGAGCTCCACCCGCGGCTTGTTCGGCAGCGCCGCCCAACAGCGCCCGAGGGCCTCGTGGTGGGGCGCGATGGACGCGAGCAGCGGCGCCTTGTTCGCGTCGTCGTTGGGACCGCCGCCGATGTGCATCCCGATCGCTCGCACGTCCACCGCGGGAGGCGGAGGGGGCGCGATCGAGACGGAGGGGGTGGCGGCGCTGCCGACGGTCGGAGAAGGGGCGGGCGCGGGCGCGGCGGCGACGAGAGGCGGCGGCGCCGGAGCCGGAGGGGGATCGGGATCTGCGGCGCGCGAGCAGGCACAGACCATCATCGCAGGGAGCAGCCGGCGCATCCTCGCGCCCGATGCTACGCGCGTCTCGTTCGTTCGAGACGTCACATTGTGCGACGTCACGTGCTTCGTTCTGTGCCTGGTCGCGCTGGCGCCGCGTGCGTCGCTGCGATGTCCTCGCCTCCGCACGCGGTCCACGACGAAGCCGACGAAACTGAGTAAAGTCAGCGAGGTGCGCCTCGTAACCGCTGTCGCGCTCATCGCCCTCGGGTGCGGTGGCGAGCGCGTCGTCGAGCTGCGCGACTGGCGCGTCGAGGGCCGCGCGATCTCGCTCCCGGCCAAGGTCGGAAGTGGCGCGCCGCGCATCGAGCTCCACACCGAGGTGCCGCTCGGTGAGCTGCGCGGGCAAACGCTCACGTTGGCGATCCCACAGATCGAGGCGCGCACCACGCTGCTCCTGGCCAACCAGGCGCTCGAGCCGCTCGACGATCCCGGTCCGGGCTGGCGGGGCGACCGCGCGCCGCGCTGGCGCATCCCGAGCGAGCGCACCAACGTCTCGTCGCTTTCGCTCACGCTCGTCGTCGACAACAGCGCGCCCCAATCGAGTCGCCTCTCGACCGTCCCGCGCCTGAGCGCCACGCCCTTCGGCGACGCGCGCTTCAAGGCGACCAAGCGGTTCAACCACGTGAGCTCCGCGATCGCGTTCGGCGCGCTGATCGGCATGTTCGCCACCTACGCGGTGCTGTGGATCCTCGATCGCAAGCGCCGATCACACTGGCACCTCGCGCTCGCCGCCCTGCTCGGCACGTCGAGCCCGCTGCTCTGGCTCGACGCGACGCAGTACCCCTTCGGTCGCCTCGAGCTGGTCGTTGTGGCGGTCGCCCTCGCGCTCGCCGGCTTCTCGATCCTCGAGTCGTACCACGAGCACTTCGAGCTCCCTCCGCCGCCGCGTGCGACGTGGGCGGTCGGCGCGGTGCTCGTCGCGATGACGGTGCTCTCCACGGTGGTGCCGTCGATCGCCGCGCTCGCCGGCATCCTCGCGTTGCTCTCGAACTACACCGTGATCCTGTGGGGGTTCGTCCTCCTCGTCGGGCCCGCGCGGCGGACCAAGCGCGCGGCGGACGCGTACCCGATGGGGCTCGCGCTGCTCGCGCTGTTCGTCTCGACGGTGCCCACGGCGCTGTGGCGCTTCGGCGTCGACCACCCGCTCGCGGGCGTCGTCCTCACGCCGCTCGGCATGATGCTCTTCCTCCTGATCCACTCGGTGACCCTCAGCCGCGCCTACGTGGCCACCACGTTGGAGCTCGACGCGCGGATCGATCAGCTCGGAGTCCTCAACCTCGAGCTGCGGCGGCAGGTCGCCGATCGCTCGCAGAAGCTCGCCGAGGCGCTCGCGCGCATCGAGGGCGTCACCTCGGTGCAGCGCGCCTTCGCCGAGGGCGACCTCGTCGACGGGCGCTACAGGGTGATCCGCGGGATCGGCTCCGGCGGCATGGGCGCGGTGTACGAGGTGGAGCGGCTCGCCGATCAGAAGCACTTCGCGCTCAAGGTGCTGCGCGGCGAGACGAGCGGCCACGCGCTCTCGCGGTTCGCGCGCGAGGCCGAGATCGCGGCGCGGATCGACCACCCGAACCTGGTCTCCGTCATCGACGTCGATGTGGCCGAGAGCGGCTCGCTGTACATCGTGATGGAGCTGGTCGAGGGCACGTCGCTCGAGAACGCGAGGCTCCGCTACGGCGACGCCGAGTGGGCGCGGCCGATCATCGTCCAGATCGCCGAGGGGCTCGCCGCGCTGCACCGCGAGCATGTGATCCACCGCGATCTGAAGCCCGCCAACGTCCTCATCGACAAACAGCAGCGCGTGAAGATCGCCGACTTCGGGATCTCCGCGCTCCGCGAGGTCGTCGACCCGCTCGGCGCCACGCACACCCCCGACGCCCCGCGGAGCGACAGCCTCACCCAGACCGGCGCGATGCTCGGCACTCCGATGTACATGGCGCCCGAGCTGTGGCGCGGGGCCGACCGCGCCAACGAGGCGTCGGATGTCTTCAGCCTGGGGCTCGTCGCGTACCTCCTGTTGACCGATCACTATCCGTTCGCCGGGCCGCCGATCTACGACGTCGGCGCCGGACGCACGGTCGCCGAGCCGCCGCCGATCAAGGACGCGATCGTGCTCCGCTGTCTCTCGTTCGACCCAGCAAAAAGGCCCTCCGCGGCCGAGGTCGCGAACGCCTTGCGCGCGAGCTGAATCCGGTCGAGCGTTCCCGTCGTGAGCACCCCGAAGGAGCGCCACGACCAGCTGGTTCGTGAGATCCAGGCCCACGTCCACCGCTACTACGTCCTCGACGACCCGACGGTCACCGACGCGCAGTACGACGCGCTCTACAACGAGCTCGTCGCCCTCGAGCGCGAGTATCCGGCGCTGGTCACGCCCACCTCGCCGACCCAGCGTGTCGGCGTCGAGCCGCGCGGCGATCTGCAGAAATACGAGCGCCCGGTGCGCATGTACTCGCTCGACAACGCGTACTCGGCAGACGACGTGCGTACGTTCGACGAGCGCGTTCGGCGCGGCCTGCGCGAGGGCGACAAGCTCGCTTACGTGGCCGAGCCGAAGCTCGACGGCGGGAGCCTCGAGATCGTCTACGAGGTCGAGGGCGGCCGCGCGACGCTCGCCCGGGCGAGCACTCGGGGCGACGGCAAGATCGGCGAGCTCGTCACCGAGAACGTGCGCACGGTGAAGTCCTTGCCGCTGGTGATCGACGTCGGCGAGCTGCCGGTCAAGGCGCTCACGCTGCGCGGCGAGGTGGTCATCTACCGCAAGGACCTCGACACGATCAACGCCGAGCGCGAGCGCAACGGCGAGGAGCCCTTCGCCAACGCCCGCAACGCGGCGGCGGGCGGCCTGCGGATGAACGATCCGCGCGAGGTCGCGAAGCGCCCGCTCCGCGTCTCGTTCTACCAGCTCGTCGAGGGGCCCCTGCTGCACAAGTCGCACGCCGACTCGCTCGAGTGGATCGCGAGGGTCGGCCTCCCGAGCCACCGCCGGCAGGTCGTCTGCCAGTCCATCGACGAGGTGCTCTCCGCGATCGACGACTTCGATCGAGCCCGGAGCGGCTACCCGTTCGAGACCGATGGCGTCGTCATCAAGGTCGACGACTACCAGCAGCAGGCGATCCTCGGCGAGACGGCGAAGTTCCCGCGCTGGGCGATCGCCTACAAGTTCGCGGCCGAGCGCGCGCGCACGGTGATCCGCTCGATCGAGGTGCAGGTCGGCCGCACCGGCGCGCTCACGCCGGTGGCGACGCTCGATCCGGTGCAGCTCGCGGGCACCACCGTGTCGCGCGCGTCGCTGCACAACTTCGAGCGCGTCACCACGATGGACATGCGCGTCGGCGACGCGGTCGAGATCGAGAAGGCGGGCGAGATCATCCCCCAGGTGATGGTCGTGCTCCACCACGAGCGGCCCGAGGGCACGGTGCCCACGCCGGTGCCCTCGGAGTGCCCCGAGTGCGGGACGAAAGTGGTGCGCGCCGGCGAGGAGGTCGCGCTGCGCTGCCCGAACCGCAGGTGTCCGGCCGTCGTGCGCGCCGCGCTCCACTACTTCACCCGCCGCTTCGCGATGGACATCGATCACCTCGGCCACTCGCTCATCGAGCAGCTGGTGCGCAGCGCCATGGTGTCGGACGTGGCCGACCTCTACGACCTCACGGTCGAGAAGCTGGTCACCCTCGAGCGGATGGCGAAGAAGAGCGCCTCCAACGTGGTCGCGCAGATCCAGGCGTCGAAGGCGCGCACGTTCGACCGCCTGCTCACCGGGCTCGGCATCCCCCAGATCGGTCAGGTCGCGGCCAAGCAGCTCGCCGAACAGGTGCCGTCGCTCGAGGAGGCGCTCACCGTCGACGTCGCGGAGCGCGCCGCGTCCATCCACGGCTTCGGCCCAGCGATGGTCGAGGGCGTCCGCGCCTACTTCGGAGACGGAGAGAACCGCGCCGTGCTCGAGAAGCTCCGCGCGCGCCACGTGTCGGTGCCGTTCGTGCGTGCGGCGGTGGCCACCGAGGGGCCGCTCCTCGGCAAGAGCTTCTGCGTGACCGGCGTGCTCACCCGCAAGCGCGAAGACGTCCACGAGGCGATCCGCAACGCCGGCGGCACCGTCCACGACGCGGTCAAGGTGGGGACCACCTACCTCGTGGCCGGCGAGAAGGTCGGTCAGACCAAGCTCGACGCGGCGAAGAAGCGCGGCTCCGAGGTGATCACCGAAGAGGCGCTCTACGCCATGATCCGCGGTGAGTAGGGTCCTCGTCGTCGCCGGCGAGCCCTCGGGCGATCGCACGCTGGCGAGCGTCGTGCGCGCCCTCGGCCGCGAGACGATCGGGATCGGCGGCGACGCGCTGGAGAGCGCGGGAACGCACCTGCTCGCCCACGTGCGCGACCTCTCCGCGATGGGCGGGGTGGAGATCCTGCGCGGCCTCCCGGCCGTCGCGCGCGCGGTCGCGCGTCTCCTCGAGGTGGTCGCTCGCGAGCGGCCGCGGCTCGCGATCCTCGCCTCGTGGAGCACGGCCAACGGCCGGCTCGCGCCGCTCCTTCGCCGCGCCGGCGTGCGGGTCGTGTGGCTCTCGCCGCCGGAGGTCTGGGCGTGGCGCTCGTCTCGGGCGCCGCGGCTCGCGCGCTCGGTCGATCGGATGATCGTCACGCTGCCGTTCGAGGAGGCGCTGTGGCGGCGCGCGGGCGCCGACGCGCACTACGTCGGCCACCCGATCCTCGACGTGCCGCGCGTGCGCCCCGTTCGAAGCGGCGTCGCGCTCCTGCCGGGGAGCCGCCGCGCGGAGATCGATCGCCTGCTCGCGCCGATGCTCGCCGCGGCGCCGGACGGCGAGCTCCTCGCGGCGCCGTCGCTCGCCCCGGATCTGCGCGAGCGGCTGCTGCGGACCGGGAGGCGGGTGCACGAGGGCGCGCCGGCCCTCCTCGAGCGCTTCTCGCGCGCGCTCGTCGCCTCGGGCACCGCGTCGCTCGAGGCGGCCGCGATGGGCACTCCGCCCGTGATCGCCTACGCGGTCCACCCGCTGACCTATCGGATCGGTCGACGCCTCCTCCACACGCAGCACATCGGGCTCCCCAACGTCGTCCTCGAGCGCGCGGGGCTCCCTCCGGCATTCCCCGAGCTGATCCAGGACGAGGTCACGAGCGACAACCTGCGTCGCGCCCTCGACCGCACCCCCGAAGCCGCCTGCGACGCCGTTCGCCGGCTGCTCGGCGAGGGCCCGTTCGCCGCGCGCGCCGCCCGGCTGATCGAGGAGCTGGTCTGAGTATGTCCGCACAACGGTCGAGCCCGCCGCCGACGCTGGTAGAGTGCGGCTCGTGAAGATCGTTCACGCGGCCGACCTCCACATCGACAGCCCGCTGCGTGGCCTCGAGCGCTACGAGGGCGCTCCCTTCGAGCGCGTGCGCGGCGCCACGCGCGAGGCCTTCCGCAACGTCGTCGCCCTCTGCCTCCGGGAGTCCGCGAGCTTCCTCGTGCTCGCGGGGGACGTGTTCGACGGCGACTGGAAGGACATCAACACCGGCATGTTCTTCGTGCGCGAGCTCCTGCGCCTGCGCGAGGTCGGGTGCCGCGTGCTGCTCCTGCGCGGCAACCACGACTTCGAGCTCACCCGCGCGCTCCGCTTGCCCGAGCACGTGCGCGAGTTCGGCCCGCCGCGCAGTAAGGACCACTCGTTCGTCTTCGACGACGACGGCGTCGCGTTCCATGGCGTGAGCTACGCCACGCAGAAGGTCGTCGATTCGCTCCTCCCCGAGTATCCGGCGCCGCTCGGCCGCGGCCTCCTCGAGATCGGCGTCCTCCACACCAACGCCACCGGCAGCTCGGAGCACGCGGCCTACGCGCCGTGCACGGTCCGAGAGCTCACCGCCCACGGCTACGCCTACTGGGCGCTCGGCCACGTGCACGGCCACGCGGTGCTCGCGCGCGAGCCGTGGGTCGTCTACCCGGGCAACACCCAGGGGCGCAACGCGCGCGAGACCGGTCGCAAGGGCTGCGTGGTCCTCGACTGCGAGGGCGCCCTCGTGCGCGACGTGCGCTTCGTCGACACCGCGGTGATGCGCTGGGTGCAGCACGAGCTCGCGCTCGACGCGGACGACTCCCGCGACGACCTCCTCGAGAAGGCGCGCTCGTCCCTCCGCAGCCTCGCCGAGGACCACGACCTCACCGCCGTGCGTCTGCGGATCACCGGCGCTACGCGGGCGCACGCCGACGTCTGCCGCGACCATCAGCGCCTCGTCGCGCAGATCCGCACCGACGCGATGGACGACGGGCTGGATCTCTGGCTCGAGAAGATCGAGCTCGCGACGTCCCCCGCCACCTCGTTGAGCGAGCTGCGTGACGCGCGCGGCCTCGTCGCCGACCTTCTTCGCAGCGTCGAGCGCGTCCGCAACGACGAGGGAGACGCCGAGCTGCACATGCTCGCTCGCGCGCTCGATCCGCTGCGCAAGAAGGGCGGCAAAGAGCTCTTGGACCTCAAGCTCGACGATCCCGACGTGCTTCGTCGTCTGCTCGCGGGTGCCGAGTCGCTCCTGGCGCAGCGCCTCACCGAGGGCTCGTCGGAGTGAGGTTCCTCCGCCTCGACCTCGAGCGCTTCGGGCACTTCCGCGGCTCCAAGCTCACCTTCGGCGCCGAGTCGTCGCTGCTGCTCGTGCACGGCAACAACGAGGCCGGCAAGACGACGGTGCTGGAGGCGATCCGGTGGCTCCTGTTCGGAGGCAAGAGCGAGCGCTGGGCGATCGACGGCGACGCGAGCCAGCTCGCGATCGGCGCGCGCGTCGAGCTCTCCAACGGCTCCACGATGGAGCTCCGTCGCACCAGGGGCAAGGGCGCCGGTCTCAAGGGCGTCACCGCCGCGGGCGACATCGACGAGGAGTGGATCCACGCACGGCTCGCGCGACCGAACCGCGTCGTGTTCGAGAACGTCTTCGGCTTCTCGCTCGAGGGCCTCGCAGAGGGCGCGAAGGCGCTCGAGCACGCGAGCCTCCGCAACGTCATCTACGGCGGCGGGCTCGGCGGAACGGTGCAGCCGGACCAGATCCTCGGAGACCTGCGGAAGGAGAAGGACGCGCTGTTCGTCGAGAACGGACGCAGCCGTCAGATTTACACGCGCCTCAAGAAGCTCGAGGAGCTGCGCGGCAAGATCCGCAGCGCGTCGACGCGGGCCGAGGAGTGGGAGCACCTCGGGCAGGACGTCGAGGACCGCCGTCGCGCGGCGGAGCGCGCGACCGAGGCGTGGCGCACGCGCGCGCAGGAGGCGGCGCGGCTCCGGGCTTCGATCGACGCGATGGGTCCACGGCAGCGCCTCGAGCACGCGCGCGCCGAGCTCGCCGCGCTACCCGTCGTTCCCGAGCTGCCGCCGTCGGCCGGCGTCGAGCACGCGCGGCTGCTCGCCGATCGCGCCGCGCGGGCGCGCGAGCTCGACGAACAGCGGAGAGCGCTCGCCGTCGCCGCCGACACGCTCGCGCAGACCCGCGTCGACGACTCGCTCCTCGCGCTCGACGCCGAGATCACCGCGGTCGCGCGCGAGCTTCCGGCCTACCTCGACGCGCTCCGCGAGCACCCGCTGCGGGCCGACGAGCTCCTCGTGCTCGAGAAACAAGCGCTCGATCGCCTGCGTACGCTGCGGCCGGGGTGGGACCTCGCTCGGCTGCGCGGGTTCCAGCTCGAGCTCGCCGCGCGCGCCGCGTTCGAGCGCGTCGGTGTCGAGCACGACGCGCTCGTCGCCGCGGCGGTGCAGGTCGAGAGCGGCCTCCGCGCGGTGGATCAGGACCTGCGCGAGAGCGCCGCCGCGCGCGCCGCGCTCGCCGAGCCGATCGACGTCGGGCCCCTGCGGGGGTGGCTCGAGACCGGTGGCGAAATCGTCGCCGACCGCAAGGCGCTGACCGCGCTCGACGACCAGCTCCGCGCGCTCGACAAGAAGCGCTCCGCGCTCGCGGCGAAGCTCGATCCCCCTGCCGCGGCCGACGTCCGCGTGCCCGAGCCGAGATCGGAAGAGCAC
>JALHOE010000252.1 GCA_022843175.1 Deltaproteobacteria bacterium | reverse complement strand
GCGCCGCCGGCGGCGGGCGAGGGCTCCGCGATCGCGAGCGCGTGATCGCAGAACGGACATCGCCCGGCGTCGGCGCGGACGTGACGAAGGCAGGCGTCGCAGGGGCGGAGTTGGGGCATCGATCGATGCTACACGGCAGAGCTGGCTCGGCGCACCCGCTCGAGAAACGCAGCGATCTCGGGGATCTTCACCCGCCGGCCGCGCCCGAGCGCGGCGACGCTGGAGCGGAGGGAGTCGTGCGCGGTCATCGCGTGATCGAGCTCGGCGAGCTCGATGGCGGCGGGGTCGATCGCGCGGGCCTCGTCGAGGGAGACGATCCAGTCGTGCTCGCCGTGCAGCACGAGACGCGGGCAGCGGCTCTCGCGCCACGCGGCGGCGAGATCGACAGCATCGAGCTGCGCGTGGAACTGCGGCGATCGCTCGTCCTCTCCGCGCTCGATCCGCTCGCGCTCCCGAGCGAGCACCGGCTCGACGTCGGTGATGCGATGAAGCGCGAGCTGCCGCCGCGTGGACTGCTCGAGACAATCGCGCCACCGGAGCGCCGAGGTGCCGTACACGATGATGCCGTCCACCGCCCCGAGGAGCGGCGCCACCATGCCCCCGACGCTGTGGCCGAAGAGGACGACCCGCTCGCAGCGACGGCGCAGCTCGGCGAGCGCGGCGCGGTAGTCGTCGACCTCGGTGAGGAAGTCCGGCAGCTCGCCCTCACTGTCGCCGACGCCGCGACGCTCGAGCTCCATCAGCGTGATGTCCGGGAGCGCGTACAGCGCGTCGGTGATCGGCGAGGGATCCTCGACCGAGCCGAGGCCGATGCCCTGCAGGTAGAGCACTCCGAGCGGGCTCGCGCCGCGAACGAGCGTGCGGAGGCGGACGTCGCGCTGGAGCTCGCCGTACTCCACGCCGTCGAGCATCGCGCGGCGGTCGACGGTGACCGTCACGTCGCCGAGCAACGCGACGTCGCCCATCTCCATGAGCGCGCGCCGGAGATCGGCGGGGCCGCGCAGCGGCTTGCCGTCGATCGAGTCGAGGATGTCGCCCGCGGCGTACCGCGCGCGATCGGCCATCGACCCCGGGCGCACCGAGATCGCCGTGAGACCGCGCTCGTCGTAGTCGCCGGGAACGAGCCCGAGCAGGGGTCGTCGCGGTAGGCTCGCCGTCATGAAGTCGGTTCACGTCTACCACGACCACGCGTCGTGGATCGGCGATGCGCTGCGCGCGCACGACGTCGACGTGGTGGAGCACAACGACCCCCGCTCGTTCGAGGATGCGCTCGCTCAGATCGAGATCCTCGTCACGCAACGACCGCCGCGGGAGCTGCTCGCGCGCGCCTCGCGTTTGCGGCTCATCCACGGCCTCGGCGCCGGGGTCGACGACCTGTTTCCGTCAGCGATCCCCGAAGGCGTTACAATTTGTTGCGTGCGCGGCTTGATGGCGCCCGAGGTCGCCGAGCACGCGCTGATGCTGATGCTCGCCCTCGAGCGCGGGCTGCCGGCGATGCTCGAACGGCAGCGCGCGCACGAGTGGAAGATGTTCGGGATGGGCAAGCTCGAGGGCAAGGCGCTCGGGATCGTTGGGCTCGGGGCGATCGGACAGCGCGTTTCGCGGATCGGGGACGCGCTCGGCATGCGCGTCCTCGGGCACAATCGGAGCGGGCGCGCGGTGCCGGGCGTCGAGGTCGTGCCGCTCGACCGGCTCGTCGTCGATCACCTGGTGGTGTGCACGCCACGGACGGAGGAGACGCTCGGGCTGATCGACGCGGCCGCGCTCGCCCGCACCTCGTACGTGATCAGCGTCGGTCGCGGGGGCGTGGTCGACGAAGCCGCCCTGCTCGCGGCGCTCCGCGAGGGCCGCGTGGCGGGCGCCGGGCTCGATGTGTTCGAGGACGAGCCGCTGCCGGCGGACAGCCCGTGGTGGTCTGCGCCCAACACCATCGTCACGCCGCACGTCGCCGGGTACGGACGCGGCTACCTCGAGCGCGTGATCGCGCGGGTGGTCGACAACCTCCGCCGCTTCGAGCGTGGCGAGCCGGTGGAGGGTCGCGTTGACCGCACGCTCGGCTACTGAGCGCTGGTCGCTCTATGTGCTCCGCTGCGGGGACGACTCGCTCTACTGCGGCATCGCGCTGGACGTTGCGCGCCGGCTCGCGCAGCACCGCGAGGGCCGCGGGGCTCGCTACACCCGCGGGCGCGGACCGCTGACGGTGGTCGCGCGGGTTCGCTGTCGCGATCGCTCGGCGGCGCTCCGCGCGGAGCTCGCGTTCAAGCGCCTTCCGCGCGCGCGCAAAGAGGACATCCTCGCGCGCGTCCGCGGCCTCCAGCGGTTCGTCGCAGCCCTTGCGGCGCGGCCGCGCGCGGTCTGATCTGCGCGCCGAAGATGCAGTCCTTCGACCCGAGCGCCGTCGATCTCGACGGGTTCCTCCGCGAGATCCGCGAGCTGTCCCGAGAGATCGAGGACGATCTGGGTGAAGAGGACATTCTTCACCTGCAGAAGATGGAGCGATGGGGTCGCGCGTGCACCGTGGCCGGCGCCGCGCTCGCGGGCCTCGCGCCCAACCCGCTCTCGGCCGGCCTCCTCGCGATCGGGCGCTCCACGCGGTGGCTGCTCATGCACCACGTCGGTCACCGCGGCTACGACCGCGTCCCCAACGTGCCGCCGAGGTACACGAGCAAGGTGTTCGCGCGCGGCAAGCGCCGCTTCCTCGACTGGGCCGACTGGCAGATCCCCGAGGCGTGGATCTACGAGCACAACGTGCTCCACCACTCGCACACCGGCGAGGACGGCGATCCCGATCTCATCGAGCGCAACAGCGAGGCGCTCCGCGCGATGAACCTGCCGCGGCCGGTTCGTCACCTCGCGATGGCGGCGCTGTCGCTCACCTGGCGCTTCTCGTACTACGCGCCCAACACCCTCCGCACCTGGCGCAACCGCGGGCGCCGCGACGACGGCGACACCCACGACCGCGAGCTGTGGCTCTCGTGTTACGCGCCGTACGCGCTCCTGCACTTCGGGTTGTTCCCCGCGCTCTACCTGCCGTTCGGTCCGTGGGCCGCGTTCTCGGCGCTGTGCAACCAGCTCGGCGCCGAGCTCTTGTGCAACCTGCACACGTTCATCGTCGTCGGGCCGAACCACACCGGCGACGACTTGTATCGCTTCGAGGGCAAGTCGAGGTCGAAGGCCGAGTTCGTGATGCGGCAGGTGATCGGCTCGGTCAACTACCGCACCGGCGGCGACCTCAACGACTTCCTCCACCTGTTCCTCAACTACCAGATCGAGCACCACCTCTTCCCGGACGTGCCGATGCGGCAATACCAGAAAGTGCAGCCGAGGGTGCGCGCGCTCTGCGAGAAGTACGGCATCCCCTACCTCGAGGAGGGCGTGCTCAAGCGCGTGCGGAAGATGTGGGCGGTGGCGATCGGCGACGCGAAGATGCTGCGTATGGCGTGAGGTCGCGCGCGCGGAGCGACGTCTTCGGCAGCACCATCTCGCGGGGCGAGGGCCGCTCGCCGCCGAGCATCCACGCGCAGAGCCCGGCGAGCTGATAGCTGATGAGCGGGGGCACCGCGTCCCCCACGTGGCGATACATGTTGCTCAGCGAGCGCGCCACGAAGCGGTAGTCGCGCGGGAACCCCTGGAGGATCGCCAGCTCGCGGACGGTGCAGAGGCGGTGCTCCTCGGGGTGCGAGTAGCGTCCGTTGCCGACGTGCGCGCACTCGCGCTTGATGGTGACCGCGGGCTTGTCCCACGCGAGGCGGCCGTAGACGTCGGGGTGCGAGCCGAGATCTCCCGCGGCGAGGTAGCGACGCATCGCCGGCGTCATCACCGCGAGGCCGCCGCGGACGCTGCGGAGATCGGCCCACGACCCGCCGTCGCGCGGGATCATCGCCAGGCGCTTCTTGGTGATCGGATCGGAGAAGCCGGGGGCGACGTGCGCTTCGTCCTCGGCGACGTGGCCGATCGCGCGGCGCACGGTGACGGCCTCGGGGTTGAGGCGGATGCCGCTCCACAGCTCGCCGAGCGTGCGGAGCGGGCGGCGCGACGCGATGACCAGCGCGCGCTCGCGGATCTGCGGGAGCCCGAAGCGGTCGAGGCGGTGCACCTCGCCGCTGACGGCGTAGCCGAGGCGCTTGAGGGAGGCTTCGAGCGACGCGTAGTGATGGGAGAAGTTGCCGCGGATGAGCTCGCGCGCGTTCTCCATCAAGAAGATTTCGGGCTCGAGCGCGGCGACGAACTCGGCGCTGCGGCTGACGAGGGAGTTGCGGCGGTCGTCGACGAGGTGGTTCGCGGAGTTGGTGCGCGAGAAGCCGGTGCACGGGGCGCAGGAGATGAGGACCGTGGGCTTGCCCACCGCGGCGCGGAGCTCGGCGCCGGTGATCTTGCCGAGATCGCGCTCGAGCGGGCGGAGGCCCATGTTGGCCTCGTAGGTGAGGTTGCACTCGATGCCGGTGGTGCTCGTGGGCTTGCCGCGCTGCGCGTCGACCGCGCCGACCAGCTGGAACGCCGGGTGCGCGTGGAACCCGTAGCTCATGCCGCCGGCGCCCGAGAAGAGGTCGACGACGGTGAACACGAGCCGAAGGTTGCCACCGCGCGCGCGATGACGTCCAGTGAATGCGTGTACAAGAAGCCGCCGGCGTCCTCGCTGCTCATCCGCGATCGGATGCGCGCGCAGCGCACGAGGGACACCGCGGCCGAGCGCGCCCTCCGCTCCGCCCTGTTCCGCCGCGGCCTGCGGTTTCGCGTGAACCACAAGCTGCCGGGCCTCTCGCGCAAGACGTTCGACGTCGTGTTCCCGCGGGCGCGCGTGGCGGTGCTGGTCGACGGCTGCTTCTGGCACGCGTGCCCCGTGCACGCGACGTGGCCGAAGGCGAACGCGGAGTGGTGGCGGAACAAGATCGAGGAGAACCGGCGGCGCGATGTGGCGACGAACGAGGCGTTGGTGGCGGCCGGGTGGACGGTCGTGCGGGTGTGGGAGCACGTTGAGCCGGAGGTTGCGGCGGAGCGGATTGTGGGGGTGATCGAGGGGGCGGTGCGGGGGGTGGTCGTCGTGACGTAGAGCGGTTGCGCGTGCGACTGCGCGTGCGCCTGCGCGTGCGTCTGCGTCTGCGTCTGCGTTTGCGTTTGCGTTTGCGGGGCGCGTCAGCGAGCGCCTACGCGCAGGCCCGGGCGCGGTCGCAGGGGCAGGTGCGCGCGGCGGCGATCGGCTGACGCTCGCCTGCGACTCAACCGGCGTCGTTCCTGGGACATGGGACTCCGATCGCGTCGAGCCATTGAACCCTCTTCGATCCGTCCGGCTTGGTGAACCACCCGCAGCGATAGCGCAGCGCCGGACCGGGTGGACACCCCTGGTAGTAGTCGCACTCCTTGCCAATCGTCGCCTCGGTACAGTTGTACGGTGACGTCAGATCGCCGGGACCGCGGCACGGGCATCCGTCGGTGCGCGGCGGGTACTGCGCCGACGGACAATACTCGCCGTCGAACCAGCCGTCGCCGTTCGGGGGCGCATCCGACGCGTCCGCGACGTCCGTCGGTCCGCTGTCCGCGGCGTCCGTGGTGGCGATGTCCGCATCGGTCGATGCCGCGGCGTCCGCCGCGCTCGATGGCGGTTCCGAGGAGCACGCGACGCACGACGCCGACGAGACCAACATCACGCACAGCGCAGAGGCCGCCGCCGCGCCGAGGAAGCTGCCGAGCGCTGCTGGTCGGTTGATCACTGCTTGATGCTAGCCGACCGAGCGAAGCTCACCTGCAAGCTCAACCGGCGTCGTTCGTCGGACAGGGGACTCCGATCGCGTCGAGCCACCGCGCCGTCTTCGAGCCGTCCGACTCGGTGAACCAGCCGCAGCGATAGCGCAGCCCCGGACCGGGCGGACACCCCTGATAGTAGTCGCACTGCTTCCCGATCGTCGCCTCGGTGCACGCGTACGGCGAGGTGGGATCGCCCACGCCCCAGCACGGGCATCCGTCGGTGCGCGGCGGGTACGCTTTGTCAGGACAGAACTCGCCGTCGATCCATCCGTCGCCGTTCAGCGGCGCGTCCGACGACTCGGCGACGTCCGTCAGTGCGCTGTCCGCGGCGTCCGCGGTGGCGATGTCCGCTTCCGTCGATGTGACGGCGTCCGCCGCGCTCGATTGCGGTTCCGAGGAGCACGCGACGCACGACGCCGACGAGACCAACATCACGCACAGAGCGGAGGCCGCCGCCGCGCCGACGACGCTCCCGAGCACTGCCGGTCGGTTCATGGTGCGATCCGCGCCGGCGCGCAGCCTCGCTTTGCGAGGGCAGCCACGCCGACGAGCTCCTTCTTCCGCAGCGCGTAGGCGCGCGCGAGGCCCTTGTCGTCGCCGGCGTGCAGCGCGCGCAGCGAGGGGAGCTCGCCCTCGAGCGCGCGATACGCCGCGAGCGTGCACTCGGAGATCGTCTCCTTCTTGGGGGGCAGCACTCGCGGCGCCTTCTTCGACGTTTCGGTGGAGGCTCGGGCGACGGAGCGCGGCGGCTCGACGAGGGCGGCGACCGCCGCGACGACGAAGACCACGCTGCAGCGCCTTACGAAGATCTGAATCGATCGCATGGAGCTCTCCTTCAGAGGTCGAGGTTGTAGTAGCCGATGCATCGATCGGTCACGAGGCCGTTGCAGCAGTAGTCGTTGCGCGGCGCGGGAGGCGGCGGATCGGGGTGGAGGTTTCGACAGATCCCGTGCTCCATCACGCGGAAGTCGTTGCCGTCCTTCAGCTCGGCGTGGAACGACCCGTCGAAGAGGCCTTGGACTTCGAAGTGCCGCACGATGGGGGCACCCGGCATGGCTGCGTACTGATAGAGCGCCAGAGCCTTCACCGCCGACACGTCGCGGTCTGCGTAGAGCGAGACACCCGTTTGCCCCTCCGTGCGCCAGGTCTTCTCCAGCCCGTCGACCAAGCCGTGAAAGCGGAGACCCCAGGTCGCGATGTTCGGCGGTGGCGTCGGTCCCACGAGCTCGCTCACCGAGATCTTGATCACGCCGTTCAGGTCGGCCTCTCCCCCCCAGAACTGGCCGCGCCGATCGTCGACCACCGCTCCCGCGCTCGAGCGCAGCGTATGGAACGCGAACGGCGGCTTTCGGCCATTGTTCTGTTGGTCGTAGGGCCCGGCGACCACGATCCACTCGTCGGTGCCCTTGTCGTAGCAGTACCTCCGCGACGACCGGCTCGTGCCGTCGAGCCTGCCGGGGAAGATCCCGCAGGCGAAGCCGACGTCGCGATACGTTGGCAGCGAGGTGTTGCCGCTTCGCGCGGGCCATACGGCGACTCCGGGGGCCACGTCACCCGGCAGCGCCGCGCCCGCGACGTTGACGCTTCGAGCGACGCTCCAGGGGGCGAGGACGTCGCCGGGGGTGGCGGTGCGAAATCGGTGGACCGCCGACGCTTCGGTGCCGCTCGTGTAGAAGAGGGCGAGCAGCTCGGAGTCGACGTCCCCGGAGTGACTCGCGAGATAGAGGGGGACCCCCTTGTTGGTGCGCACGTACATCGGCGCGAGCTCGATATCGAAGCTGTCGACGTCCTCCGCAACGACCGTCCACGAGCTCGACCAACCCGTGAGCGCGCCGGTCATCGCGTCGTATCCCGTGGCGCGATTGACGCGCGCCTTGCGGTCGTTCCCCACGTAGACGAGGACGAGCTGCCCGTTCCATTGGAGCGCGCTCACCGCGGTGATCAGCACGCCCGGCGGCGCCGCGCCCTCGGCGAAGAGCTTGGTGGGGCCGAAGGCATGGCAGGACGACCACGCGCGTCCGTCCCCCACCGTGCAGCCACCCTTGTCGCTCGTTCCGAGCTCCGCCGCCCGATAGACCACCGCGGTGCGCGAGCCGACCGCGAAGAAGGCGAAGAGCCGCTGCGCCGCGAAGTACGCGGCGAGGTCGGGCGTGGCGGTGCCCGCCTCCGACGAGGGGGTGAGCTCGACCGCCGACATGCGGTGCGCGCCGCATTGATCGCCGCCGGAGACGAGCGCGCCGCGGACCGCGCCCGTCGCGGGGAGCTGGCCGTCACGGTTCCAGTCGACGTGTCCGGTGAGCTCGTCCGCGGCGGGAAAGAGGTGGAGCGTCCGCAACATCGGCGTCGGATAGTCGTAGCGAAGCCTGCCGGCGTGCGCGGGCACGGCAAATGGCGCCGCGGTCTCGAGCACGTTCGCCGGATCGAGCGTCGCGAGGTTCTGGCCGAGCGAGAAGTTGTAGTCCTCCCAGAAGTCCTCGGCGCCGGGCCCCTTGTACGCGTAGTTCATCAGGCTGTTGTAGTGAGGCTTGCAGTTCACCTCGACCTCGCCGTAGGGCGACGCGAACTTCGCGCCCGACGAGTCCCACTTCCAGTGACCGCTGTGCGTGAGCCCGAGCGAGTGGCCGAGCTCGTGGACGGCCTTCTTCGCGGACGCAGAGATCCCTGCGTGGAACGTATCGCCGCCTCCCTGGCCGAAGGTGCCCGGCTCCGCCCGGAAATGGCGAAACACCCCCTTACGCGGCGCCGACAACGCTTGCACATTCGTGCGGTCGCCCCCGCCACCCCAGCCGCCACAGAGCGTCCGATTGGACGGACACGGATCACCGGAGGCCGCGACGTCGAAGTGAAGCGCGACTCCGTCGCCGGTCTCGGGGCGGTTCTTGATGTCGTCCTGCGGGGCAACCACGAACTTCGACTGCATCGCGTCGGCGACGCCCGAGGTGAACGGGTTGGTCGCCGTGCCAACGGGCCAGCACGGATCGTTCTGAAGCGTCCACCACTGTTCCGTGCAGACGCCGGACTCGCAGCTCCAGTCCGAGGGACAGTCCGCGCTCGTCGAACACGATACGCCCGTTTGGCAGATCCGATGCTCGCTCCAGTCCTGCTCGATGAACACGTCCTTCTTGCGCGGATTGGCGCCCCACGCTGGCAGGTGGAGCGCGAGATTGCGGTCGGTCGGGTGGGCGATGCCGAACACCTCCGCGTCATCGGCCAAGCCGTCGTGATCGCTGTCCTTGTAGTTGATGACCCCCTCGCAGCCCGGCGTCGCCGAGTCGCAGGTCCCGAGCGCGACCTCGAGACCAGCGCCGAGGTGATCGCCATCGGTGTCCCGGTCGACGTCGTTGGCGACGAGGTCGACGGTGCCCGGCGTCGACCAAGCGCCCACGAGGATGTAGTGCGTGGGGTAGGACGTGAACGGGATCGAGATCTTGCTCATCCAGCCGATGCCGCCGTCGTCGTCGTAGTTGGTGATCTGCTGCGAGAAGTCCATCGTGTACATCAGCGTGTCCGGACAGCCGCCAGCCGGCGTCTGCCTCATGACGCTCCGGTACTCCGACTTGGCGGGCTCGATGGGAACGATGTGCCCGCCGAAGTGATCCTCGGGCTCGAGCACCGTCCAGACGAAGCCCCACACACCGCCGGTGCTCCGCCACATCCAGCGGATCCCGCCGGAGCCCATCGAGTACTGCGTGAACGACCGAACGACGATGTAATAGAGCCCAGTCGTCGACGGCGTGTACTCGATCATCGAGTTGTAGTCGGGGGGAGCGGCATCATCGTTCTGCGCGAGCTCCATGTTGGTCTCGTCGAGAAGATGCATCACCGGATCGACGCCGCGCGCGAGATCGAACGTGGCGAAACGGTAGACCTTGCCCACCTCGAGAGGCACGGCGATCCGCGCGATCGTGGAGACGGGGGTGTCGCTTCCGACGTCTTCGACGACCCACTGCGCGCTCGCTGGCCGGGGCGTTGCCAGCAGGGCGAGCCAAACCAGCGCGAGCGCTAGCCGACCGAACCACCGCCTACGTAGCGCAGCCTCGAGAGCCGCACCGACCGACCGACCGACCGACCGACCGACCGACCGACCGAGCAAGAGTCCTGCCCATGAGATCCATGAGGCCCCCTTCATCGACAGGGTCGACCCGTGCCGCAGCTCGGTCAAGCATAGAGATTGCAAAAACTGCAAAGGCGCGATTCATGAACCCATTTCGGCCAAGTCACCGCGCCCGGCTTCCCGCGGGCGTCCCCTTGGTGGTCGTGGCTCTCTCGCCCCAGGCGCCTGCGGTGTCTGCGGGGGCCGACGGATTTCGATCCAAATTCGAGCCGCTTAATGCGGAGAGACCGCACCATGCTCGGCATGGGGGCCATAGACGATTTTCTGGCTGCGACCGTGACGCCGCAGCTGGTTCCGGGGGAGAAGCTCGAGATCTGCGCGTACGCGCCCGAGCCGACGCGTTTCAACGCGCTGATGGTGCCGGTGGAGCACATTCACTGGCTGCTCGCCGCGACCAACATGCGGCTGTTCATGTTCACCACGAGTGTGTCGATGGGGATGTTCGCGAACCATCCGAAGGCGGAGGCGCGCCACCAGCAGGTGGTCTGGTTCGACGAGCTCAAGGAGGTCCGGCTGAAGAAGACCCAGTACGGGCAGCTCATCCCCGGTGGGCCGCCGCAGGCGGTCGTGCTGGACCCTCACCCGACGGCTGGCCCCGACGCGGGCAAGCCGGTTGCCTTCCATATCTTCAGCAAGGCCGAGGGGCTCGATAACCAGGAGCGCTTCGCCACGCAGTTCCTGGCGTGGCTCCAGGGACAGGTCGCTGCGGGTGCATACCCGATGAGCGAGGAGAAGCGCGCGCAGCTGGCTGCCGCCGCCGCGCAACGGGCCGAGGAGGCGCGGCTGCAGGAGATCGAGCGGCAGAAGCGCGCGGCCGAGTTCAACAAGAAGCTCGTCCCGCGCCTGCTCACCGTCGGCTGGTTCCTCGTGCTCTTTGGCCTCGCGTTCTCGGCCTTCATCGGCTTCCGCGAGTGGTCACGCCACGGCGAAACGCGCGACGAGTACCTCGAGAAGGTGAACGCGGAGAAGAAAAAGATCGCGAAGATCGAGAGCGGCGAGCTGCCCGTCGAGTGTGCGGCCGGCGCCAAGAGCTGCGGCCCGTGCTTCGTTGGCGATGCGCCGGAGGAGACGAAGAAGGGTAAGAAGTCGAAGGGCGGCGCCTGGGTGGCAGTGCAGCTCAAGGGCGAGAAGTGGTCGTGCCCCTCGCCCGAGAGCATGGGCAGCTTCCGCGACGACTATCAGAAGCAAGCCGACGACTGGGGCGGCCAGGCGACCCTCGGCCTCGTTCAGCTGCTCGGATCGCTCGCGGGGTTCGGCGGATGGATCGCCCTCGGGGTGTTCATGCGCAAGCGGAGCAAGCGCAAGTTGGCGGCCGCCACAGCCGAAGCCCCCGCGCCGGCGTGAGCGAGGGCCACGCGTTCTCCATCGACGGGCTCAGGGACCGCCGGCGGCGCTGTCGGAGAAGAGCGCCGGGCACTTCTTCTCGGCGAGATCGCAGCTCGGCGTCGACAGCTCGCCCTTCTCTCCCGCCTTGATCGTGCTGCAGAAGGTCGGCGCGGCGTACGGCTTCATGGCCGCGAGCTGCTCGTACAGGCAGGCGTTCAGCTCCGCGGTGGTGAGATCGCCGCACGTCCTGGCGGATTTGACGAAGTTCGTGCAGTCGGTCGGCTCCGGCTCGCCGGGGGTGGATGGGGACGCGAGGCAGGCGTCGTAATCCTCCTTGCATCGTCGCTGCGCCTCGACGTCGGTCTTCGCGTCCTTCGCGCCGAAGATCCCCGAGAACGCGCAGCCGATCCGCTGCATCTCGGCTGCGGTGAACGCGGTCGTGTACGTCGTCATGGAGCTCTTGCAGTAGGCGCCGAGCTCGCTGTCGGACATCGCGGAGAGCTTCTGCCCCTCGGGCTTCGCGGCGTCGGTGGTGGCGCCATCGGTCGTGATCACGCCGCCATCGCTGGCGACCGCGCCGTCGGTCGTGACCGCGCCGGTGTCGGTGGTGACCGCGCCGGTGTCGGGCGTGCTCGCGGGATCGACGCTCGCTCCACACGCGGCGACGCACATGACGACAGACGAAGTAAGGAGAAGGCTGCAGAGGCGCATCGGCGGTTCCTTTCGGAGAGGTTCGTGCGAGGCCGCCGTTAGCAAGAGGAGCGCCGCGCGATTCGACCGGGGAAGGACGTCGCTGCGTGCGTGTGTGTGAGCGGGTGTTCATGGGGTGTGAACGCGCTCGCTGTTCGGTCTCGGATACCTCACTGCGCGCTATCGAGAGCACCCGGCGACGACGGGGAGTGTTCGAGCGCAGGCCCTCACGGGTCAGGCGCTCGCTGACGCGCGCGCCTATCTGTGGGCGCGGGCGCGGGCGCAGGCGCGGGCGCAGGCGCGGGCGCAGGCGCAGGCGC
>JALHOE010000251.1 GCA_022843175.1 Deltaproteobacteria bacterium | reverse complement strand
GTGGCGACCGGCGCGGGGGGCGGCGTGGCCAGCGGAGGATCCTTCTGCGTCGTGCACCCCGCGACGACGATTGAGACAACGAGCAGCTTGCGCATGAGAGAAGCTCCTTCGAGGGGCAACTACGGCCCGGCCGTTGGACGGATACGGTACACGATCACCACGACGACGATCGCCCAGGCGAGCAGGTTCAGGACGAACAGCCCGTCCCGGAGCATCTCCTGGGTCGGCGACTCGGACTTGGGGTTGCCGCGCACGATTTGCACGAACCGCCAGATGCCGATGAGCACCGACGGCGTGGTCATCCACAGCTGGTCGGAGCGGAAGAACGCGCGGGTGTCCGGGTCGAGCGTGTAGAGGATGTAGACGGCGACGGTGGCGGTGCCGGTGATCGCCAGCGCAGCGTTCAAGCCGCCGGCGCTGTAGCTCTCCAGCGACTTGCGCTGTTTGCCCGCGTGCTCGGCGGAGATCTCGTGCCGGCGCTTGCCGAACCCGAGGAACAACGCGAGCAGCGCCGTGCAGGCGAACATGTACCAGCTGACGCGCACGTCGATCGCGAAGCCGCCGCCCATGACGCGGAGGACGAACCCGGCCGCGATGCACATGACGTCGATGAAGGGGATGCGCTTGAGCTTGAGCGAGTAGGCGACGTTGAGGACGAAGTAGGCCGTCGCCACGCCGAGGAACGGCAGCCGGAAGAGGAGCGCCGACAGCGAGAACGCCACGAGCACCAGCACGGCGAGGAAGCCCCGCGCCAGCGAGATCGGCACCCGGCCCGACGCGATGGGGCGGTTGCGCTTCTTCGGGTGGACCCGATCGGCCTCGACGTCGAGGATGTCGTTGAGCGTGTAGACCGCGCCCGAGAGCAGGCAGAACACGCCGAACGCGGTGAGCGCGCGGGAGAGCGACTGCGCCTGGAAGACGTTCTTCGCGAAGACGATCGGCGCCATCACGAAGAGGTTCTTCACCCACTGGTGGGGGCGAATCGTCTTGATCAGGCCGCCGATAACGCCGCCGCGCGCCGAGACCGGCGGCTCGGACTCGCTCGCCATCAATCGTCTCCCTCGTCGGGCGGAGGGGGTGGCGGCGCTGCCGAGCCGCTCGGCGCACCGCTCGCGGAACCACTGGACGCGGGCGACGGCGGCTTGGGGCCGACCCCGATGCGCCACGCGAGGATCGGCCAGGTCTTGCTGCGGAACACCGACGCCGGATCCTTGATCTGCTCGCTGAACTCGTGCGCGCCGCGGTCGAGGTCGGCGTAGCGGAAGTCGATCTTCACGTCGACCTTGGTGTCGTCACGGTTGATTCGTGTGCCGCCGAGCGCGGCGTGCTCCCCGGCCCAGTCCTTGGGGATCGCCGACAGCTCGTGGTTGCCCATCTCGACCAGGCGGCGGAGGGCGGTCTCGGTGTCCTTCGCCAGGCCCTCGGTCTTCTGCTCGAGCGAGATCTCGACCTTCGGCGACTTGTTGAGGGTGATCGCGACGTGCGCGTCCTTCACGTTGCCGAGCGACTTGAAGATCGCCTCGTAGCCGGTGGGCGGCGTGGTGAAGCCGAAGATCACGCCGAACAAGAAGTGGTCGATCGACAGCTCGACCGAGCCCTGCTGCTTGAGACCGGTGGACGCGTGCGCCTCGTCCTCGGTGCGCTGCTCGCGCGCGGAGGCGAGCGCCGCGTCGTTGGGCGCGATGAGGAGGGTGCCGTCCTCGGCCTGACCGATGAGGACCGCGATGCCCGCGCCCTTGGTGGGGATGGTGAGGCGGATCACCGCGGACTCGCCCGCACCGTCGAGGCGCGGGGAGAACGGACCGAGCTCGGGGCGCAGCGCCTCGAACAGCCCGGGGATCGAGCCGGTGCGAAACCGCCCGCCGACCGCGATCACCGCGCGATAGCCCGCGAGCTCGTCCTTGACGCCGCTCGGCAGCGTCGTGTCGTTGAACATGCACGCCGCGATCTCGCGGATGTCGCGGTCGACGTTGACGTTGGCCTGCACCCGGAGCCGCTCCTTGAGCGACGGGCCGGCGGGCGGCTGCGGCCCTGGCGGCGGCGGCGGCGTGGTGGCCTCGTCGATCGCCGGCGCGAGCTTCTTCATGATCGGATCGAAGAAGGCGATGTCGACCAGGTCGACGCGCGTCGCGACGACGCAGCGGCGCGGCAGGTGCTGGACCGCGACGGGCTTGTAATGGAAGTAGACGAAGTAGATCGCGAGCGCGCCGATACCGAGCAGCGCGATCGCGCCGAGCACCGCACCGGCGATCGCCATCGCGCCGAGCCCGCGCCGACGCGGGCCCTCGGAGCCGTCGGAGCTGGTGGACGACACGGGAATCGAGGGCGCCCCCGGATCCTCGGTCGGCTCGGCGGCGAGCGGCTCCTCGGGGCCGGGCGCGACCCACAGCTCGGGCACCTCGCTCGCGGCCGTCCAGTCGCCGAGGCCCGCGAAGAGCACCTCGGTGTCCCGCGGGAGGCCGCCCGACTGGAGCTCGCGGCGGAGCGCGTCGCGCGCCATCGTGCGGGCCGAGACGTCGTCGACGCCGGGCGCCGCGCTCGGTCTCCCGGGAGAGCGAACGTGCACGAGCGCCGGGATGGTCCGGGCCATCAGGCGCGGTCTCCGAGCCGCTCCCGGGCGAGCGCGAGACACTGCTCGAACACCGCTTCGAGGTCGAGGTCGCTCGAGTCGACGAGCATCGCGTCGGGGGCGCGGCGGAGCGGCGCGATCGCCCTGCCCTCGTCTTGCTTGTCGCGCGCCACGACCTCGTCCCGCGTTTGCTCGAGCGACAGCTGGCTCCCGCGCTCCGACAGCTCGGAGTGACGGCGCTCGGCGCGGCGCTCGACCGACGCCGTGAGGAAGATCTTGAGGTCGGCGTCGGGGAAGATGACCGTGCCGATGTCGCGGCCCTCGGCGACGACCCCGCGCGCGAGCCCGCGCTTGGCGAAGTCGCGCTGCAGATCGAGGAGCGCGGCGCGCACGCCCGGATGGGCGCTGACGGTGCTCGCGCCCATCGAGATCTCGGGGGTGCGGATCGCGTCGCCCACGTCTGCTCCGTCGAGCTTGACGAGCATGCCGCTCCCCTCGCCCGGCTCGATGACCAGCGCGCCGCGGCGCACGACGTCCTCGGCGATCGCCGACGCGCCGGCCGCGTCGGAGAACGAGACCCTGGCGCGCGCGCAGGCGAGCGCGATGGCCCGATAGAGCGCGCCGGTGTCGAGGAGCGTGTAGCCGAGCGCTCCGGCGAGGCGCCGCGCGACCGAGCTCTTGCCCGCGCCCGCCGGGCCGTCCATCGCGATGATCGCGCTCCTCGTCATGAACCGCCGCTGGTTACTCGCTACGCGGTGCGGCGTAAACACTCACGCCGATTCGACAACGTCGACTTGGGCGCCGAGGTCGCGGAGGGTCTGCGCGAAGCCGGGGAAGCTCGTCGCGACGCAGTCGACGTCGCCGATCGTGGACGGGCCGTCGCCGCGCAGAGCGAGCAGCGCCGAGGACATCGCGATGCGGTGGTCGCCCTTGGAGGTCACCCGCGCCGCCCGCAGGCTGCCGGTGGGTTTGCCGTCGATCTCGAGGCCGTCGGGCAGCTCGCGGGCGTCGACGCCGAACGCGCGGAGCACCTCGGCCATGGTGGCGAGGCGATCGCTCTCCTTGACCCGGAGCTCCGCCGCATCGCGGATGACGGTGGTGCCGCGCGCGCGTGCGGCCGCGACGCAGAGGACGGGGACCTCGTCGATCGCCCGCGGGATGAGCTCGCCCCCGAGCAGCGCCGCGGTGAGCCCCGCGCCGTCCTCGTCGACGGCGGCGCCGGTCTCGAGGTTGCCGATCGGCTCGCCGGACACGTCGCCCCGCGGCACCACGTTGGCGCCGCCGTGCATCATGCGGAGCGCGTCGAGGATGCCGGTGCGGGTGGGGTTCACCCCCACGTCGACGATCCGGATGTTGCTCCCGGGCGTGACGTTGGCGGCGACGATGAGGAAGGCGGCGGCGGAGATGTCGCCGGGGATCTCGATGTCGAGCGGCTTGATCCGGCCGCTCCACCCCGACGGGTCGAGCGAGCACAGCGAGCCCACGCGCCGCAGCGGCACGCCGGCGCCCTCGAACATGCGCTCGGTGTGATCGCGCGAGAGCGTGGGCTCCTTCACCGTGGTGATCCCGTGCGCGTAGAGCCCGGAGAGCAGCAGCGCCGACTTCACCTGCGCGCTCGCGATCTTCATGTCGAGCTCGATCGCCGTGAGCGCCTCGCCCTCGACGAGCGGGGCGATGCGGATCGGCGCCGTCTCGTCGTCCTTGGTGGGGTGCTTCTCGCCGCGGCAGTGCGCGCCGCGCTGGCGCAGCGGCTCGAGGATGCGGCGCATCGGACGGCGCGTGAGCGACGCGTCGCCGATGAGGACGCTGCCGAAGTGCTGCGGCGCGAGCAGGCCCGAAAGCAGGCGCATGGTGGTGCCGCTGTTGCCGCAGTCGAGCGGCTTGCCGTCGATGGGTTGTTTGAGCCCGAACAACCCCGCCCCATGGATCCTGAGGCGCCCGCCCTTCGGCCCCTCGTTTCGCTCGACGATCTCGTGGGCGACGCCCATCGCGGCGAACGCCTCGAGGGTGGACACGTTGTCCTCGCCGAAGGAGAACCGCTTGAGAGTGCTCGTGCCCTCCGCGAGCGCGGCGAGTATGACCGCGCGATGTCCGATGCTCTTGTCCGATGGCACGCGAACGACGCCGCGCAGAGCACCGGCGAGCGGATGAACGATCCAATCCATGGGGCGGCTATAGTAGCCGCGGTGGACGCCGTCGACGTCGAGGAAGAGATCGCGCGCGCATCTGCCCTCCTCGACGAAGGCCGGCTGGCCGAGGCCGCGCTCGCGTACGCACGATGCGAGCTGCTCCTCGCGCAGGAGAAGTCGCCGCGGCGGGCCGAGGTCCTGACCAACCTCGCGCGCATCACCCGAGCGACGGTGGGCGCACGCGACGCGGCCGGGCTGCTCGATTTCGCGCTCGCGATCTTCCCCGCGCATCGCGGCGCGGTGGCCGAACGGCTCGCGGTCGCGCGCGAGCTCGAGGAGCACGCGGTCGCCGCGATGCTCGGCCTGCGCAGCTTCGCCTTCGCGGACGACGACGGCGCGCGCCTCGCGGTGCTCGAGGGCGTCGTGCGCGACGCGCTCGCCACCGCGGCGTCGGCCGTGCGTTCGGCGCTGCAGATCCGCCGCGGAGACCGCCCGCTCCTCGAGCGGATGCGCGCGATCCACGAGGCGGCCGGCGAGTTCGCGCCGGCGGTCAACGTCGCGGTGTCGATCGCCGAGACCATCGCCGATCCGGTGGAGCGCGCGCGGGCGTTCGTCGCCGCGGCAGACCTCTGCGCCGAGCGCGCCGGCAACGTCGATCGTGCGGTCGCCCTCTACGAGGCGGCGATCGCCGACGATCCGGCGGTGCCGGGCGCGTTCGAGGCGATCGAGCAGGTGCTCCTCGACTCGGGCGACATCGAGGGCGCCGAGCGCGCCTACGTCCGGCAGCTCGAGCGGCTCGCGGGCACCGAGCGGACCGAGGGACGCCGCGTCCAGCTCCTGCACAAGCTCGCCACGCTCCGCGAGGACCGCCTCGCCGATTGGCAGGGCGCGGCGGCGGCGCTCGATCAGTTGGTCGCCCTCCGCCCCAACGACGCCGACGCACGCATCCACCTCGCCACGCTGCTGCAGGAGCACGATCAGGACGCGCTGGCCGTGCGCTGCCTCGAGATCGGCGCGGCCGCCGCGCCCAAGCACGCGCCCACCTTTCGCGCGCTCTACCGGGTGTCGGTCAAGCGGAGCGACCTCGATCGCGCGTTCGCCGCCGCGTCCGTGCTCGTCCACCACGAGGAGGCAGACCCGGACGAGCAGGCGCTCTACCGCGCCCACGCGCCGCGGGTCGCGCTCCAGCCGCAGCACGCCGTCGACGACGCCGCGCTCGCGATGCTCACCCCGGACGACCACGATCCGGTCGTCGCCGCCATCGTCGCGGCGATCTCCGACGCGGCCGTGGGGCTCCGGCTCGATCAGCTCAAGGCGCAGAAGCAGATGCCCAAGCTCGGCGACCGGCAGGACCTCGAGAAGACGACGGTCAGCGCGGTCCGCACGGTGGGCTGGGCGGCGCGCTTCTTCGCGCTCAAGGCGCCCGCGGTGTACGTGCGTCCGGGAGAGGTGTTCGCGTTTGCGCAGCTGCCGGCGGTCGAGCCGTCGCTCGGGCTCGGCGACGGCGTGCTCACCGGACGGTCGATCCCCGAGCTCGCCTTCCTCCTCGGTTACGAGCTGTCGATCGTGCGCAGCTACGGCCGCATCCTCTCCTTCTTCCCGGCGCTCAACGACGTCCGTTCGCTCGTCGTCGCCGGCATCGCGCTGGTGATGCAGTCCGATGTCCCCGGCGACATCGCCACGCTGCGCGCCGCCCTCGCCCCGCGCGTCGACGCGGTGCAGCGCCTGAAGATCCAGAACGCGGTGCGCGCGCTGAGCGACCGCGGCGGCCAGCTCGACGTGCTGCGCTTCCTGCGCTCCACCGAGCGCATGGCCTGTCGCGCCGGCCTCCTCGCGTGCGGCGACGTCAACATCGCGGCCCACCAGGTCGCGATCGACGGTCGCGCGCTCGCGGGCCTGACGGCCGCCGATCGCGTGAAGGACCTCATCGGCTTCTCGGTGTCGGAGCCGTACGCGCGGCTGCGCTCGGCGCTCGGCATCGCTGTGCCGTTCAGAACGCCGGCGTGACGAACGTGCCGTTTCCGTGCTGGCCGAAGTCGTTGTCGCCGAAGCAGCGCATGTCGCCGTGGATGCTCCGCGCGCAGCCGAAGGCGTGCCCGAGGGCGACCTCGACGATGTTGGGGTAGTCGCCGAGCGGCGAGGGCACCGCGACGTAGTCGTGGGGCACGCTGCGTCCGAGCTCGTCGCGAAGGGCGCCGAACGGCACCCGACCCCACATCAACACGACGCCGTCGTGGCGGCTCGCTGCGGTGAGCTCGTTGCGCGCGGCGAGATCGATCGCGCCGACGAGGCCGTTGACCGCTCTTGGCACGAGGCGCGACACCTTGGCCCCATCGCCGACCTGTCCCCACTCGCCGCAGCCCCAGCACCGCACCGTGCCGTCCTCCAAACGCGCGCAGCTGTGGTGATCGCCGAGGGCGAGCTGCACGACGTCGGAGAGACCGGAGACCCTGGTGGGGAGCTCGCGCGTCTCGGTCGTGCCGTCCCCGAGCTGACCGTCGCCGTTCTCGCCCCAGCAGCGCACCGCGCCGCTCTCGACGACGCACGCGTGCGAGGCGCCCACTGCGACGCTCGTCGCGCTCGTGACCTCGGGCACAGCCTGCGGAACGAGCGCGCCGCTGCCCCAGCAACGAACGGTGCCGTCGGCGAGTCGCGCGCAGGAACGGGTGTCGCCGAGCGCGATCTGCGTGGCGCGGTCGAGGCCCTGCACGAACACGGGGGAGACCCGCGAGCTCGTGGTGCCGTCGCCGAGCTCGCCATGCAGGTTGGAGCCCCAGCACGCGACGGTGCCGTTGGTGCGGAGCGCGCACGAGTGCTCTCCGCCGCACGCGATCTGCACGACGTCCGAGAGCCCGACGACCGTGGTGGGGACCGAGAGGCTGCCGATCCGGAGCGGCTTCGGGTTGCCCATCGTCAGCGGGAGCGCGCCGACGCCGAGCTGTCCGTGCGCGCCGTGGCCCCAGCAACGCACGGTGCGATCGACCATCAGCGCGCAGGCGTGCGCGCGACCGGCCGCGACGCGCAGGACCGTCATCGGTGCGGGCGACTGCGGCGTGGGTGAGGCGGGCGCGCGCGGTGCGAGCTCGTGCTGCCCACAAGCCACAACGAGCAGAGCCGCCGCGATCGAGCGAACCATCCAGAGAGGATGCGAGGCGCGCGCGCGGACGGCAACGGCGGGTTGTTCGCCCACGCAGGAGCAGAGTACGGAGAGGTGTGAGCGACGAGCAGCCGAAGAACCCTCTCCACGGCGTGACCCTGGAGCGGCTCCTCACCTCCCTCGTGGAAGACCTCGGCTGGGCCGAGCTCGCGCAGCGGATTCCGATCCCCCCGTTCGTGAACGAGCCGTCGATCAAGACGAGCCTCAAGTACCTGCGCCGCCACCCGGCCGAGCGAGCCGCGGTGGAGGCGCTGTACGTCGAGACCCGACGCTGATCAGATCCCGCAGGCCGGGCGCGGGGTCGGGCAGGTGGGCATGCGCGGCAGCGTCGCCTGGCAGCCCTTGATGTCCTCGAAGGTATTGGTCGCGCCGAAGTCGGGCGCGGCCCCGTCGTAGCCGTTCACGATGCCGTGACCGGAGCCGTGCGCGATGACGCTGTTCTTGATGAACGCGCTCGGCGGGGGCTGCGTGAAGATCACCGCGCCCTCGAACTCGACGAGCGAGTTGCAGGTGAGGAGGACGCAGCCGCAGTCGGCGCCGGTGTATTCGATGCGTACGTGCTCGAGGCGGTTCTCGGCGCGGGCGATCCCGCCGAACTTCAGGCCCTGCCAGTCGCCCGGCGCGGGCGCGGGCGCGGCCGAGGTGAAGGTGATCGGCTTGTCCTTCGTGCCGACGGCGACGAGCACGGCGGGCGCCGCGAACTCGCCGGTGAAGTGCTCGATCTTGAACGCCGAGCCCTTGAGGAACTTCACCGTGACGCCCGGCTCGATGGTGAGGGTGACCGTCTTCTCACCCTTCTTGCCGCTGATCCGCAGGTGATCGAGGCCCGGCGCGGTGCCGATCCGATAGGGCACGCCGCGCTCGCGCATCGTCGCGTCGTCGAGGAGGCCGCCGGCCGCGTCGACCGTCTCGGGCTCGATGAGGAGCTCGTCGGTCTTGTTGCCGGTGTACTTGCCCGAGGGGATGGTATCGATGCCGGCCTCGCCGGTGCCCAGGGGAAAGCTGCCGCTCTCGGTGATCACGAGGTCGGTCGACGCCTTGTCGAACCCGGCGCCGCGATCGAGCTTGGCGCCCATGCCGAGCGACTTCTTGATGGTCACGTGATCGACGAGCACGTCGCGCAGATAGGGCGTGGTGCCGGCGCCGTACACGACGAGGCTCGCGTCGCCGGGCGCGCCGTAGCCGCCGCCGCCCTCGAGCGTGAGGTGCTTGAGGCGCGCCCTGCCGGGCGCGTGCACGAACACGTGGCCCCAGCGCGCGCCCTCGTAGCCGACGAACTTGATCGGCTTCTTCTCGGTGCCCTCGGCGATGAGCGTGCCGGTGTTGGGCGTGAGCGGGTACGCGACGCGGATGCCCTTGTCCTTCTTCAGCTGGACGACCGCGCACGGCTCGATGGTGAGCGTCGCGCCGTTGCGCACGTTGACGTCGTACTCGACGATGTGCGGGCTGCCGAGCGCCGTCCACACCTCGTTGCCCTTCACGTCGCTGCTGTGGACCGTGGGGCCGGTGGTCGTCGTGGGGCACTCCTCGAGCGGCGTGGTCTCCTTGGCAGGCGTGTCGCCGGGATCCGGGTCGGACGAACAACCCGCGAGCAAAACCAGAGCAACGAGCGAGGTGCGAAGTAGCGACATGGCGTCTCCTTTACCGATGGAGTGTCGCCAGTCTGTCGCTCGTTACACGGGCGGTGTGCTCTTGAATGTTTCTTATCCGCCCGCGGGCGCGGTTAGGAAGCTCTTAGGATCGGGGGCGGCGCAGCAGCACGGTGCCGTGCTCGTCGATGTCGACCGACTGGTCGCGCAGGAGCCCGCCGACCGCGCGTTTGAAGGCCTTTTTGCTGAGGCCGAACCGCGCGCGAATCTCGTCGGGGGTCGCGTGCTCGGATACGGGCGGAGCGTCTCGCTGCGAGAGCGCGTCGAGGATCTTGCGGGCGTCGTTGTCCCGCTCCTGATGCGCGTGGGCGCGCAGCGACAGCTCGAGCTTGCCGTCGCGGTGCACGTGCGCGATCCGGAACCGATCGGCGTCGCCGCGCCCGAGCGTGTTCGGCTCGGCGGCAGGGAGCAGGCCCACGAAGCGGCGGTCGAGGATGACGAACACGCCGAGGTCGGGCTCCTTGCGCCACGCCTCGCCGTCGACCCAGTCCCCGACGCGATAGTCGTGCTGGCCGCGCAGCAGCTCGGTCACCTTCATCGTGCCGGCGAGCCGGCCGCTGTCGTCGAGGTACACGCCGATCGGGTGGCGATCGCCGACCCTCACGTCGCGCGTCTGCTCGTCGCCGGGGACGAGCAGCTCCTTCGGCAGCCCCCAGTCGGCGAACGCACCGAAGGGCGCGAGATCGGTGATCGAGAGGAACGCGACCTCGTCGCGGGCGACGAGGGGCATGGTGCGCGTGGCGACGGGCGCGTCCTCGGAGTCGAGGTAGACGAACACCTCGAGCTCGTCGCCCTCCTTCGCGTCGTGGGTCTCGCGGCGCGGCAGGAGCACCGCATCGCGCTCCTCGTCGCCCTCGCGCGCGAGGAGCGCCCCCTCGGGGACGAGCCGTCGCACGCGCAGCTTCGAGGGGCGACCGAGGAGCTCGTCGGGGACGTGGCGGTGCACGGGCGCAGAGTACAGGGGCCGAGCGCCGAGCGCCGAGCGCGAGACGGTCCGCTGGGCGATGGGCGCTACGGGCGGCAGAGGTTGCGCCCGTGGTCGTGCACGTGATCCGTGGTCGTGAGCGGGCACGTGGTCGGGCACGGGCACGGGCACGGGCACGGGCACGGGCACGGGCACGCGATTCAGCTGCACACGCAAGCGTCCGCCGCATCACGGAACGCCCGCTCCTCGATCACGAGAGCCTCGACGTGTACCGCGTCGCCGTCGAATTCCTCGCGCTCGCCCTCGAGGCCGCTCAGATCGTCGTGCCGCCGCCCGTGGGCGCCGGCGTGGTGCTCGGCGGCGGGGGGAGCGCGGGCATGCCGCTGCCGGCCCAGTCGGCGAGCAGCTTGATCATTTGCCGGGTCTGCTTCTCGTCGAGCACGGTGGAGAACTGGAAGTCGTTGCCCTGCGCCTGCACGACCGCGTTGCGGACGAGCGGGTCGATGCCGAGGAGCTTGAGCGCCGCCATCGACATGAGCCCGTTGCGGAGCGACTGGAAGCCGCTCGCCGCCTGCTGCGCCTTCTGCGCGTCGGGGTAGGTGAGCGCGCCGGACATGCCGTAGGACGAGTCCGGGTTGAAGCGGCCGCGCACGCGGACGTATTGCACGCCCTGGATCCACGGGATGAAGCTGGTGACCGTCTTGCCGAACGATTGCTTGGTGACGTCGCTCGCGATCAGCACCGCGTAGCCCTGCTGGGTGCACCACTCGCCCATCCACGGGGCCATCTCGCGGCGCACGGTGCCGGCCTGGATGCGGTCGAGCGCGCGGCGCATGGCCGCCTCGCTGCCGACGAGGGCCGTCTTGGGCGAGAGGATGGTGAAGCCGACGTTGGCGACCGTGTAGATGCGACGGTTTCCGTAGGTGGAGGCGACCACCACGCCGAACGGCGTGTTGAGGCCCTTGTTGGCGGCGGCCTCGAGCTTGGCCTGGTCGAAGCGACCGCTCATCACCGCGAGGAGATCGGCGCCGCTGAACGAGTACATGCCGACGTAGACGCGGTCGAGGTCTCGCTTGATCTCGAAGTCGATCTCCTTGGCGAAGGGCAGCAGGCGCTCGCTCAGCGCGACGAGGTCGCCGCCGGCGGTGCTGTTGGAGATCTGCTTCGCGTCGAGGTTCGCGACCATGACGCTGCCGAAGGGGAGCAGCGCGCCGGGATCGGCGTCGATGTCGACGGCGCCCGCCGTGGTCGGGGTGGCCACCCACGCGTTGTTGGTCTTGTTCTTACAGCCGCTGGCGACCACGGCGGTGGTGGCGAGGGCGGCGACGGCGGCCAGACGGCGGAGGCGGGCGAGCATGGGTTCTCCTAGACCTTCGACGGATACGAGCCGAGGATCTTCAGTTGGCGGACCCCCCGCTTCATCTCTTCGAGGGCCGTAATCAGGGCGCGATCGGTGACGTGACCCGAGAGCTCCAGGAAGAAACGATACGAGCGGGTCGTGTCGTCGGCCTCGCGCGCACGGGGGCGGGATTGGATGCGACGCAGGTTCTGGTCGCGGTCGGCGAGGGGTTGGAGCACGCGGAACAGGGCGCCGGGCGCGTCGTCGAGGGTGATCGCGATGGCCGTGGTGTCGCGCCCGGTGCGGGCCGACGGGCGCATGGAGCAGACCGCGCAGCGCACGTGCTCGCCGGTCTCGTCGCTCACGTTGCCGCGGGCGATCTGCAGGCCGAACATCTCGGCGAGGGTGCCGCCGCCGAGGGCCGCGGCGCCGTGGTCCTCGGCCGCGAGCTGCGCGGCCATGACCGGCGTGCGCGTGTCGAGC
>JALHOE010000250.1 GCA_022843175.1 Deltaproteobacteria bacterium | reverse complement strand
CCGCAGCGCCGGCGCGCGCGCGCGGGTGCGGGTGCGCGCGGTCGACGTCGCGAACGGCACCCAGCTGTGGTCGGAGCGGTGGGAGGGGGCGGCCGACGATCCCTTCGCCCTCGAGGACGACGTGGTGCGCGGCACGGTCGAGGCCATCCGTGCCCGCCTCCTCGACGACGCCGGACGCCGCGGTCCCTCCGATCCCGAGGCGCGCGAGGCCTATCGCGAGGCGCGGCGGCTCTACGCGTCGTTCGGCGCGGAGCGGGTCGCCGACGCGATCGCGATCCTGCGCAAGGCGCACGCGTCGTGGCCGAGCGATCCGTGGATCACGAGCGCGCTCGGCGCCGCGCTCGCGCGCGCCTGGATCCTCCAGGGCGGAGGCAGCGGGCAGATGATCGCCGAAGCCGAGGAGCTGTCGCTGCGGGCGCTCGCGATCGACTCATCGATCGGCGAGACCTACAACACGATCGGCATCCTCCGCCTGCAGCAGGGCGAGGCGCGCGCGGCTGTGCGCGCGTTCCAGGAGGCGATCGCGCGCTCGCCGCTGCTCGCCGAGGCGCACGAGTACCTCGGCCGCCTGCTCTGCGAGTGCGGCCACCCCGAAGAGGGCATGCGCCGTCTCGACCTCGCGGTGCGGCTCGAGCCCGGCAGCATCGCGGGTCACTGGGAGCGCGCCCGCACGTTCGCGCTCCTCGGCGAGCGTGAGCGCGCGCTCGCAGCGCTCGACCGTTCGGTCGCGCAGGGAATGGGCACGGCGCAGGTCACCCAGCGCGCTCGCCTCTCGATGTGGTGGAGAGACCAGCAGATGGCGGCGGACCTCGCCGACGACATCGAGCAGTCGACCACGCTGATCCCGCTGATCAAGGAGAACCTCCTCCCGATCCTGCGCGCCGCGAAACGGGGCGAGCCGATCGCCCAACAGGTCGAGTTCTTCCGGTTCGCGGCCGAGACGGCGACCGGCTCGCCGCGCCAGCGCGCCTTCTTCCACCAGCTCTCCGTCGAGTTCTACTGCGTCGCCGGGCTCAAGCCCGAAGCGCTCCGCGCGCTCGCCGCGGCGGTCGAGCTCCCGCTCATCGACATCCTGTGGATGGACCGCTGTCCGGTGCTGGCGGAGCTGCGCGAGGATCCCTCCTTCGCCCGCTCGCGCGCGATCGTGGCGTCGCGGGCCGCCGAAGCGTTCTCCTGACCCCGCCACTTTCCTCGTCCCACGGCCTCGACTAAGCACGCGGTCATGGCATTCGACCTGTCGATCGTGGGCAAGCCGAGCGAGCAGTCGGTCTTCGAGTACAGCTGGAAGGACATCGTCCTCTACGCCCTCGGCATCGGCGCCAAGGTCGACGAGCTCGACTACCTGTTCGAGGGCCGCGGCCCCAAGACGTATCCGTCGTTCGCGGTCGTGCCGGTGTTCGCGCCGATGTTCGGCATGCTGAACAAGAGCGGCGGCAACCACGCGATGGTCGTCCACGGCGCGCAGAAGGTCCGGCTGCACAAGCCGATCGCCCCCGAGGGCAAGCTCCTCACCACCGCCACGATCCGCGGCATCTACGACATCAAGAAGTTCGCGGTCGTGATCGTCGACACCGCCACGGTCGACGGCGGCGGCGACAAGGTGTTCGACACCACCTGGAACATCATCTACCGCGCGCACGGCAACTTCGGCGGCGCGCCGCCCCCGCGCGAGGAGAGCGTCGTGCCGCCGCAGGGCAAGCCGGCCGACTTCTCGATCGAAGAGGCGACCACCAAGGAGCAGGCGCTGCTCTATCGCCTGAGCGGCGATCTCAACCCGCTCCACGCCGACCCGGAGTTCGCGAAGAACGTGGGGTTCGCGGCGGGGCCCATCCTCCACGGTCTCTGCACGTTCGGCTACATGATCCGTCACGCGGTCAAGGGTGCGTGCGGCGGCGACGCCACCAAGCTCAAGGCGTTCGAGGCGCAGTTCCGCAAGCCGGTGTGGCCGGGCGACACGCTCGTGACCGAGGGGTGGAACCTCGGCGAGAAATACGCGCTGCAGGTGTCGGTGAAGGAGCGGTCCGAGGCCGTGATCACCAACGCGTCTGCGACGATTGGGTAGTTGTGCTGGGGGCAACCGCGCGCCTACGCGCGCGGCCCCGTCGTGTTCAGCCGCGCAGCTTCTTCTCCATCGCCTCGCCGAGCTCGGCCGCGCGCTTGGTGGCCGCTTCGACCGCGTTGATCAGCGTCGTGCGCAGGCCGCCCGCTTCGAGCGTGTGCAGGCCCGCGATGGCCGTGCCGCCGGGGGAGGTGACCATGTCCTTGAGCCGGCCCGGGTGCTCGCCGGTCTCGAGCAAGAGCTTCGCCGAGCCGTAGACCGTTTGCGCGGCGAGCATCAGCGCGGTGTCGCGGTGGAGACCGACCTTCACGCCGCCGTCGGCGAGCGCCTCGATGATCAGCATCACGTACGCGGGGCCGCTGCCCGAGAGGCCGGTGACCGCGTCGAGCAGCGACTCGTCGAGGACCACGGTGCGTCCCACCAGGCCGAAGAAGCGCTCGGCGACGTCGATGTCCTGCTCAGTGGCGTGGCTGCCGCGGCAGATCGCGGTGGCGCCGGCGAGCACGGTCGCGGCCGTGTTGGGCATCGCGCGGACGACGCGCGCCCCCTTGGGGAGCTTGCTCTCGATCACCGCGGTCGACACGCCGGCGGCGACCGACACCAACACCGCGGACTCGCGCCAGTGCGCCGCGATTTGATCGAGCACCTTGTCGACGATCTGCGGTTTAACCGCGAGCACCACGACCTCGGCGAACGCGCACACCTCGGCGTTGCTCGGCGTGGTGACGATGCCCTTGTGCTCGGACGCGATCTTGTCGAGCTGCGAGCGGGCGGTGTCGCTGACGATCACCGCCTGGGGCGCGAGGAAAGCTCCGCCGTGAAGGACGCCACGGATGAGCGCGGAGGCCATGTTGCCGCCGCCGATGAAGCCGACACGCTTCTGGTGCATTGCGTCAGGGTAGCGCAACCGTGCGCGCAGCGTACGCCCGGTGGTCCCGCACGGCCGGCCCGGGCCGTGCTTCTCCTCCGTCGCGATGAAGCTCTACGCATATCGCTACTGCCCGTTCTCCCGCCGGGTCCGCATCGCGCTCGCCGAGCACGGTTGCGAATTCGAGTACGTCGAGCAGCCCCCCCTGGTCCCGTACCCGGCCGAGCTTCGCGGCAAGGTCCCGGGGGACGAGGGCGTCCCCGTCCTCTTCGTGCGCGACGACTTCGTGCTGTGGGACTCGACCGCGATCATTCACTGGGTCGACTCCGCGTACCCACGCTCGCTCTACCCGAGTGCGCGCGATCCGCAGGCGCTCGCGCGCGCGTGGCAGGCATGGATCTCGAGCAAGCTCTACCCGAAGGTGACGGAGCTCCGCGAGGGCGACGACACCGCGAAGCAGCAGGCCGAGGCGGCGATCCTCGACGCGCTCCGTATGATCGAGTCGAAGCTCGAGCGGCACTCCCGAGCTGGGCAGGCGGTCGACAACGATTGGCTGATCGGCACCGAGTTCTCGGTCGCCGACGTCGCGCTCGGACCCGTCGTGGGGGAGCTGTCCTCCAAGGCCATCGAGACCCTCCCCGCCCGCGTCCGCGAGTACGTCGGCCGCCTGCGCTCGCGGCCCTCGGTCCGCGAGGTCTGCGAGCTCGATTTGGCCGAGAACAATCGGCCGAGCGCGGCCGCCTGACGCGGGGCGTCACGCGCGTGCTAGAGTGCGCGCGTGGCGTGGGATCCGAGCTCCTGGAAGCAGAAGCAGAACGCGCAGGACGTCGCTTACGACGATCCGCAGGCGGTCGACCGCGCGGTCACCCGCCTGCGTGAGCTCCCTCCGCTGGTCACCTCGTGGGAGATCGAGCGGCTCAAGTCGCAGATCGCCGATGCGCAGGAAGGCAAGCGGTTCGTGCTGCAGGGCGGCGACTGCGCCGAGACCACCGCGGACTGCCGGCGCACGCCGATCGTCAACAAGCTGAAGATCCTGCTCAAGATGTCGCTCGTGCTGATCCTCGGCGGCCGCAAGCCGATCGTGCGCGTCGGCCGGTTCGCGGGTCAGTACGCGAAGCCGCGCTCGTCGCCGACGGAGAAGCGCGGCGACGTCGAGCTCCCGAGCTACTACGGCGATCTCGTCAACCGCGCCGAGTTCACCCCCGAGGCGCGCAAGCCCGATCCGCAGCACCTGCTCAGCGGCTACCACCACGCCGCGATGACGCTCAACTTCATCCGGTCGCTCACGGCCGGTGGGTTCGCCGACCTCCACCACCCCGAGTACTGGGACCTCTCGTTCTTCGAGAGCGCGCAGCTCACGCCGCAGCTCCGCGAGGAATACCAGCAGATCACCCGCCAGCTCGCCGACGCGCTGCGGTTCATGGAGGCGCTCGGCGAGGGTTCGGTCGACGAGCTCTCGCGCGTCGAGTTCTTCACGAGCCACGAGGGCCTCAATCTCCACTACGAGTCCGCGCAGACGCGCACGGTGCCGCGCCGCGAGGGCTTCTACGACCTCACCACCCACCTGCCGTGGATCGGCGAGCGCACGCGCGCGCTCGACGGCGCGCACGTCGAGTTCTTCCGCGGCGTGAGGAACCCGCTCGGCATCAAGCTCGGCCCCAAGGTCACGGTCGACGACGTCCACCGCCTGCTCGACGTGCTCAACCCGGGGGAGGAGCCGGGCCGCATCGTGCTCATCTCGCGCATGGGCGCCGGCAAGGTGGCCGAGGCGCTGCCCGCCATCCTCTCGGGCATGAAGGGCCGCAAGGTCCTGTTCATGTGCGATCCCATGCACGGCAACACGATCTCCACCGCGAGCGGCATCAAGACCCGCAACTACGACGCGATCCTCAAGGAGCTCGAGGCCACGTTCGACGCGCACGCGAGCGTCGGCACCACGCTCGGCGGCGTGCACTTCGAGCTCACGGGCGAGGACGTGACCGAGTGCGTCGGCGGCGCGTCCGGCGTCACGGAGTCCGACCTCACGCGCAACTACGAGTCCCTCTGCGACCCCCGCTTGAACCAGGCCCAGGCCCTGGAGCTGGCCTTCCGCATCGCCCACCGCCTTCGGCGGTGACCCTTTAGCCCCGGGAGGTTTCGGGGTACGGACGAGGCATGATTTCTCGTCGTCGGTTCCTGGGTGGGGTCGCGGCCGGGTCGGCCGTGGTGGGGGCGCCGTGGGTCGTCGGCTGCAAGAAGGGTGGTTCGAGCGACATCGTCCTCGGCGCGATCCTCGGGCTGTCCGGTGAGAACAGCTCGCTCGGCGTCGAGACCAAAGAGGGCATCGAGATGGCCCTCGAGGAGCTCAACGCGGCCGGCGGGTTCAAGGGGCGCAAGATCCGGGTCCTCTACGAGGACACCCGCCTCGACCCGAACCTCGCGAGCGAGAAGATCCAGAAGCTCATCGACCGCGATCGCGTGCTCGCGGTCATCGGCGACGCGGCGTCCACGCCCACGTTGAGCGCCGCCGCCTACGCCGAGAAGGCGAAGGTCCCGCTCATTTCGCCGAGCGCCACCAACGTCGAGGTCACGCGCAACAAGAAGTACGTCTTCCGGATCTGCTTCACCGACGACAAGCAGGGCTCCGCCGCCGCCAAGTTCGCGCGCGAGGAGCTCAAGGCCGAGAAGGCCGCCGTCATCTACGTCACCGGCAACAAGTACAGCGAGGGTCTCCAGTCGATCTTCACCCGCGACTTCGAGAAGCTCGGGGGCAAGGTCATCGCCAAGGAGACGTTCCAGGCCGAGGAGACCAACGTCCTCACCTTCCTCACCAAGATCAAGGACGCAGGCCCGCAGATCATCTTCGCCCCGGTCTATCCCTCGGACGTCGCCAAGATTGGGCCGACCAAGCTCAAGGTGGGCATGGAGGGCGTGCCGCTCCTCGGCACCGACGGTTGGGACGGCCCGGCCACGCGCGCCAAGGGCGTCATCGAGTCGATCGAGGGCTGCTACTTCACCGACCTCTTCGCCGCCGAGGGCCCGAACCCCCGCGCCAAGCCGTTCGTCGACAAGTACAAAGGGCTCCACACCAAGCTCCCCTCCTCGCTCGTGGCGGGCGGGTACGACGTTCTCAAAATGGTGATCGACGCGATGGGGCGCGCGGCCAGCGAGACCTCCGACGCGCTGCGCGATGCGATCGAGGCCACGAAGGGCTTCCAGGGCGTCACCGGCACCTTCGATATCGACGCGGAGCACAATGCGCAGAAGCCGGTCACGGTGATGAAGATCACCGGCGGCGATTTCAAGTACCATACGCAAATCACGGTATGAGAAAGCTCGCCGCAGCAGCGTTGATCGCGATCGCCGTCTCGGCAGCAGGAGCTGCGCGAGCGGACTCGGCGCTCGACATCGGTACCGACGCGATCGGGGTCGACGTCGAGCTCGATGCATCGCTCGAGGTCTCGCTCGATGCGTCGCTCGACAGCGACGACGCCGCGGAGGCCGCCGACGCCGATCCCGATACGGCGGTGATCGACACCTCTCCGCCCGACACCGCGTCCGACACCGGCCTCCCCGAGGCAGCGCCCGACACCGCGCCGCTCGACACCGGCACCCGACCCGACACGATCACGCCGATCGACAGCGCCGGCCCGATCGTCGACATCGTGAGCGACGGTGGTTGGGACCCGCGCGGTCGCACCGATCGCGACGCCGACGCGTGCTCGTGCGAGGTCGTCGGCCGTCCGTCGACCGGAGCGTCGCTCCCGTTCCTCGCGTTGCTCGGCCTCGTCGGTCTCGTTCGCGCCCGCCGCCGATGATCGCCTGGCTCCTCAACGCCCTGGCTCAGGGCTGCATGATCGCCTTGATCGCGCTCGGATACACGATGGTGTACGGCGTGCTTCGCCTCATCAACTTCGCGCACAGCGAGGTGCTGATGATGAGCGGCTACGCGGCCTTCCTGATGAACGACCGCATCCTCGGCGGCTACGCCCGCGGCGGCCAGAGCGGCGTCATCATCGCGACGCTCGTCGCCATGGTCGCGGCCGTCGCGCTCGGCGTGTCGATCGAAGCCATCGCGTATCGTCCGCTCCGCAAGCGCGCCCGCGGAGCCACGGCGCGCATCGCCCCGTTGGTCACGGCGATCGGCGTGTCGATGTTCCTCCAGTCGGTGGCGCAGCTCGCGTTCTCGGCCACCCCGCAGAAATTCGATCCGCGCCTCGCCCCGCCGATGCCGTCGGTCATCCTGGTGGCGGCGGTGGTGATGGCCGGGCTCTACGCGCTCGTGCACCTCACCTGGATCGGCAAGGCCATGCGCGCGGTCGCCGTCAACGCCGAGGCCGCGCGGCTGATGGGTATCAATCCCTCGCGGGTGATCGTGTTCACGTTCGCCGTCGGCTCGGCGCTCGCGGCGATCGGGGCGGTCCTCTACGCGACGACGCAGGCGTCGATCGAGCCCACCATGGGCACCGCGATCGGCACGCTCGCGTTCGTGGCCGCGGTCGTCGGCGGCATCGGCAGCGTCCCCGGCGCGATGCTCGGCGGCGTGCTCATCGGCGTCCTCGGCGAGCTGGTGAAGCACACCACGTTCTCCGGCATGAAGGACGCGATCGTGTTCATCCTCCTCGTCGTCGTGCTGCTCGTGCGGCCCGCGGGGCTGCTCGGATCGGCGCGCGCAGAGAAGGTATGACCGCGGCCGAGAAGAAGGCGCTCACGGCGATCGAGCGCCGCGGCGTGCTGCTCGTGTACCCCATCACCAACCGTCGCGAGCCTCCCTCGCTGTGGTTCGAGCTCCACCCGGGGAGCGAGATGCGCTGGGCCTGGGACGAGGACGCCGACGACCGCGTCGTCGCGCTGTGGCACCTGCGCGAGAAGCTCGCGCGCGGCCGGCGCGTGGTCTACTCCAAGTGGTTCAAGGGGCGCGCGGTGTTCTTTCGCAAGCCGCTCTTCGAGGCGATGCTCGCGAAGCTCCACGCCACGGGCAACCTGCTCGAGGGCCTGCCGCAGGAGGCCGTGGAGCTGCTGTCGCTCCTCGAAGAGGACTCGCCGCTCTCCACCAAGGAGCTCCGCAAGCGGTCCTGCCTGCAGGGCAAGCTGCTCGAGCGGCCGTGGAGCAAGGCGCTCCACGAGCTCTTCGTGCGCGGCCTCGCGGTCGGCACCGGCGAGGTCGCCGACGGCGCGTTTCCCTCGCTCGCCGTCGGCGCCACGCGCTGGATCTTCGAAGACCTGTGGCTCGCGGCGCGGCAGGGCGTCACCAGCGACCACCAAGCGCTCCTCGCCGAGCACCTGCCCGAGGGCTCGGCGTTCGGCAAGGAGTGGAAGAAGCTCGTTACTCGGCTCGGTTGATCACATCGTGCCGTTGCACATCCACGACGACACGACCGGGTCGGTGCCCTTGGTGCACTTGCCTCCGGTGCACTCGTAGCTCGCGCACTCCTCGTTGCGCATGCACGTGGCGCCCTCGGGGGAGAGCGCGGCGCACTTGTTGGTCGCGTCGCAGTGGAAGCCGATGCCGCAGGAGTAGTCGTCGGCGCCGAAGCACGACTCGCCGAGCTTCTTCGCGTCCCTGCACACCGAGGTGGGCGAGGTGATGTCGCAGTAGAGGCCGGTGTCGCAGTAGCGGACCGTCGTGCCCGTGTAGTTGCAGCCCTCGCCCTTGCCGACGAAGCCGTAGGCGCGGCAGAGGCCCTCTTTCATCCCGGGGCGCACGTCGCAGTACGCGCCGAAGTTGCCGGCGGGCGCCTTGCACTCGGCGTAGCGGTTGCCCTTGCACGGCTTGCCGAGCTCGATGACCCCGTTGAACAGCTGCGCGCAGGGGATCTGATACTTGGCGGAGTCGAGCTCGCTGATGGCGCACCGGGTCAGGCTCTCTTCCCAGCCCCTCACGCACGCTTCGAGGTAGCTCTCGTGGTAGGTGGCGCGGCCGAGGGCCACCTCGTCCACCAGCGCGTTGCAGTAGTAGTCGAGGCCGGCGTTGCACGCGTCCTTGTCCCACGGGAACCCCGCGACCTTGCAGCACTCCTCGGTCTTGCTGTTGCAGATGCCGCCCACGAACTTGGTGCACGTGGCCGCCGTCGGCTTCGGGGCGTCGACGGGCGCGGTGTCGAGCGGGCCGCCCTCGAGGACGCCGTCGTCGGGGTTCGTCGTCGACGAGTCGCCGCCGGTGGCGCCGGAGTCGGCAGCTGCGGCGTCGTTGTTGAACTCGTCCGCGACGGACTTACCGCCGCAGGCGACGACGTGGGCAGAGGCGAAGAAGATGAGCGCGAGCGAGGCGAAGCGCATGAGGAGTCCTCCGTAAGCTCGGCTGTAAGGCAGGGGGCGTGCCACGCGACATGTGCGGCAAATCCGGCGTTTTTGCCGGGGGGCGTGCAAATACTATCAGCCGGTGGCGCCCGTGCAGAGCTCGGGCGAGGTGGGCGACCAGAACGGGTCGGTGCACTTGCCTGCGCTGCAGCTGCTCGAGGCGCACTGCGAGTTCTCGCTGCAGGTGCTCCCAAGGTCAGCACCGGGGGTGCACTTGCCCGCGCCTGAGAAGTCGCGCGCGCAGAAGAAGCCGAAACCGCATTCGAACGTGTTGTTGCAGGGCGAACCATTGCCTTTCGCCGCGCGACAAGTGCCGGTGGCGCCGCTCGTGAAGTAGCAGGCTTGCGGGTATTCGCAGATGGTGCGGACCGCGCCCGCGTAGTTACACATCGCGTCCTTGCCGACGACCGCGACCTGCTCGCAGCGCCCCTCGCGGTTACACACCGGCAGGAAGCCCTCGGCCGCCTTACACTGCCAGTCGTCGCTGCACGAGCCGGTTGGCGCGACGCCGCCGTTGAGGAGCTGATTGCAGGGGACGACTGTCTTCACGTACTCGAGGATCGGCGTCTTGCACTTGGTGGACACCGTGTTCCACGCGCTGATGCACGTGGGGTAGGCGCTCGGGTTGAACGTGCCTTTGCCACCTTTGATGTCGGCGACCTGCGCGCCGCACCACGCCTTGGCGGCGCTCCGACAGCCGCCGGGGTTGTATTTCAGGCCGCGCACACCACAGCAGGCGCCGAACGCGGTCGTGCACATGCTCTCCGCGAGGCGATCGCAGACGTTGTCGAGCGAGAGTGGGCCGCTTGCATCGGGGGGCGAGGGGGTGGTGTCCTCGTCGCCGCCGCCGCTGTCCTTCTTGGGGCCGCCGTCGGTGCCGGGATCGCTGTCGGTCTGCGTGCTGCTATCGCCCGTGGTGGCGCTGTCTCCGCCGGGCTCGTCGTCGAACGCGCTCGCCGAGTATTTCGAGCCGCCGCACGCGGCCGTGGCGAGCGCGATTGCGAGCGTTGCAGTGCACCGAGCGGAGAAGGACAGCATTGGTCTAACCTAGCAGCGGCAAGGACTGGGCGCAGCGTGGCGAAGGCTCGATCAATGCGTGGAGGCACGGGGGAGGGCGACCTCTTCACCCGCGCGCTCGAGGCCGACCCGGCGGGGGCGGATCCCGGGTCCACGCCGCTCGCGGAGCGGATGCGGCCGCGGTCCCTCGATGAGCTCGTGGGGCAGGAGAAACTGGTGGGCCCCGGCCGTCCGCTGCGGCGCGCCATCGAGGCCGACAAAGTGCCCTCGCTCATCCTTTGGGGGCCGCCCGGCGCGGGCAAGACGACGATCGCGCGCCTGGTCGCCCACGCCACCAGCGCGCGGTTTGTCCCGTTCAGCGCCGTGCTCGGCGGAGTGCCCGAAATCCGCGTCATCCTCGGCGAGGCGCGCGAGGCGAGGGCGTACCGGCGGCAGCGGACGATCTTGTTCGTCGACGAGATCCATCGCTTCAACAAGGCGCAGCAGGACGCGTTCCTCCCCTACGTCGAGGACGGCACCATCACGCTGATCGGCGCCACCACCGAGAACCCCAGCTTCGCGGTCAACGCCGCGCTCCTCAGCCGGTGTCGTGCGATGCGTCTCGAGCCGCTCGGCGAGGAGCAGCTCCTCCCGCTGCTGCGGCGCGCGCTCGTCGATCCCGAGCGCGGGCTCGGCGGCGTCTCGGCCAGCGACGACGCCCTCGAGGCCATCGCCACGCTGGCCCAGGGCGACGCCCGCCGCGCGCTCACGGCGCTCGAGCTCACGGCCGACTACGCCGAGGGCGCGCACATCACGCGCGAGATGGTCGAGAAGTCCCAGGCCGCGCCGGGGCTTCGCTACGACAAGAAGGGCGACGAGCACTACGGCGTCGTCAGCGCGTTCATCAAGTCGATGCGCGGGAGCGACGCCGACGCCGCGCTGTACTGGATGGCGCGGATGCTGGAGGCGGGAGAAGATCCGCTGTTCGTCTCGCGGCGTTTGATCATCTTCGCGAGCGAGGACATCGGCAACGCCGACCCGCGCGCGCTGATGATCGCCGTCGCGGCCGACCAGGCGTTCCAGCGGATGGGCATGCCCGAGGGCATCCACCCGCTCGCCCAGGCGTGCGTGTATTTGGCGACCGCGCCCAAGTCCAACGCGTCGATCGCGGGCTATCTGTCCGCGGTGGAGGACGTGCAGAAGCGCGGAGCGCTCGAGGTGCCGATCCACCTGAAGCCGAGCACCGGGCGGGCGAATCGGATCGAGGGATTCGGCCAGGGGTACAGCTATTCGCACGACGAAGAGGGCAGCTTCAGCGCCGGCCAGAGGTACCTGCCCGAGGAGCTCGGCGAGCCCCGCTACTACCAGCCGAAGGGTGTGGGATATGAGGCGCAGATCCTGACCCGCCTCATGGAATGGGCTCGAAGGCGCGCCGAGCGTTAGGCAGCGGCTCGACTTCCCAAATCCCCACTGACCGCCGACTCGCCCCACCCCCGCGAGAGGCGTATGGTGCGCGCACCATGCATCGTTGGTTGATCGGCGCCGCCTTCGTTCTCACGGGTTGCCTCGGCCGCACCGGCCTCAGCGCCGAGGACCTCGAGGCCTTCGAGGATCCGATCGACACCGGCACCACGGTCGATAGCGGGATCACGATCGTCGAAGCCGGCACCGACTCGTCGACGCCCCCGCCGCCCGACGCCGGCCGCGACACCTTCATCGACATCTGGGAGGTCTTCCCGATCCCCGACAGCGGCCCGATCGGCGCGTGCGCCAGCTGCGTGCGCGACAAGTGCGGCGACCGCGTCAACGCTTGCATCAACGATCCGGCGTGCCGCGCTGGCCTCGCGTGCACGATGACCCGCTGCCTCGCGGGCGGCGGCGGCGGCGGCCCCGGCGGCTTCGACTTCGCGTGCGTCGCCGGCTGCTTCGGCGGCGACATCGGCAAGGCCGGCCTCGCCATCAGCACGTTCACGTGCGTGATCGGCACGTGCGGCTCCGCCTGCGGCGGCCTGCTCGGCGGCGGCGGCGGCGCTGGCGGCGGCGGAGGCGGGGGTGGTGGGGGTGGCGGCGGTGGCGGTGGCGGCGGTGGGGGCGGCGGCGGGGGCGCCGGCGGGGTC
>JALHOE010000249.1 GCA_022843175.1 Deltaproteobacteria bacterium | reverse complement strand
GCGCGCCCGCGATCGCGCCCAGACCGGCGCGCTCAGCAGCGGAGCGCTCGCGAGCATCGGCGTCGAGGCGGCCGAGGCTGCCTATCTCGCCGGCGACCTCGCGAGCAGCGAGTCCGAAGCGCGCCGGGCGGCCACGCTCGCGGGCGTCCCTCCCGAGGTGCGCCTTCGCGCGCGCAACGTCCTCGGCAAGCTGCTCCTCGCGCGCGGCGAGTGGGAGACGGCCGACGCGCACTTCGCCGCCGACGCGAGCGAGGCCGCGCGCCTCGGCGATCGCCGCGCCGAGCTGCGCGCGCTCCTCAACCGCGCCATCGGTCTCCTCTACGCCGAGCGTTTCGACGAGGCAGAGGGGTTGTTCGAGACGGTCCTCGAGGGCGGACGCACGGTGGGCGAGCCCCGCGCGATCGGCCTCGCGCTCGAGAACCTCGCGATCATCGCCCAGAGCCACCGCCGCGACTACGCGCTCGCGCTCGAGCGATACCGCGCAGCGATCAGCGGCCTCAAGGGCACCGGTCAGTCGGCGATGCTCGCGCGCGCCGCGCACAACCTCGGCTACCTCTACCTGCGCCTCGGCGACGTGCAGCAGGCGTCCGGCATGGTGCGCTTCGCGTCGTCGCTCTTCCGTCGCGGGCTCGCGGCCCTGGTCGTCGCCGAGGGCGACGATCTGCGGGCCCGCATCGCGGCGCGCATGGGCCGGAGCGAAGAGGCCCTGGCCGCGATCTCCCGCGCACGCGAGATCCTCCGCGCCGCCGGCGATCCGAGCGGCGTCGCCGAGTGCGAGCGGTTCGAGGCGCGCCTCGCGCTCGAGGACGGCGACGTCCGCGGCGCGCGCCTGGTGCTCGATCGCGCGCGCGGCCTCGACGACTCGAGCGCCGGCAAGGCGGAGCTCGCGCTGCTCGAGGCCGAGTGGCACCGCGCCAACGGCGGCGACGGCCCGAGCATCCTCGTCGCGGCCCGCGAGGCCCTCGCCCTCTGCCGCGCGTCGACCGACGAAGATCTGATCGTCGGCGCGCACCTCATCATCGCCGAGGTCGCGCGCGTCATCGGCGACCGCGAGCTCCTGCAGCGTCACCTCGAGGCGGCGTTCGGCGTTCGCGACGCGATGCTCCGCTCGATCCCCGAGAGCTACCACGCGCTGTTCCTCGCGCGGCCCGACATGATCCGCCTCGCCAAGCTCGAGCGCGCGGTCGAGAGCGAGCCGATCGCGCCGGTCCCGGCGGCCACGAGCGAGTCCGCCGGCGCGCGCATCCGCTCGTCGCCGTCGAACTCCGAGCCCCGCAAGATCGTCGGCTCCGATCCGGGCCTGCGCGCGCTCCTCGCTGCCGTGCGCCGCGTCGCCGCGAGCGACACCGCCGTGCTCATTCACGGCGAGTCCGGCACCGGCAAGGAGCTCATCGCCGAGCAGCTCCACATCGCGAGCGACCGTCAGACCGGCCCGCTGGTGAAGGTCAACTGCGCGGCCCTCGTCGAGACGCTGCTCCTCTCCGAGCTGTTCGGCCACGAGAAGGGCGCGTTCACCGGCGCCGTCGCGCGCCGGCGCGGCCGGTTCGAGCTCGCCGACGGCGGCACGCTCTTCCTCGACGAGATCGGCGACATCTCGCCGCGCACCCAGGTCGCGCTGCTCCGCGTGCTCCAGGAGAAGACGTTCGAGCGCGTCGGCGGCACCACGCCGATCCGCGTCGACGTGCGCGTCGTGTGCGCCACGCACCGAGACCTCGCGGCGATGGTCGCGCGCGGCGAGTTCCGCGAAGACCTCTACTACCGCCTCCGCGGCGTGCAGCTCCTCGTCCCGCCGCTTCGCTCGCGCCTCGGCGACCTCGGCGAGCTGTGTCGCTCGGTCCTCGAGCGGATCTCCTCCGAGCATGGCCAGCCGCTCCGGGCGATGTCGCGCGACGCGCTCGAGCTCCTCGCCCAGCACAAGTGGCCGGGGAATATCCGCGAGCTCGAGAACGTCCTGCGCGCGGTGGCGCTCCTCGCAGACGGTCCCGAGATCACCGCGAGCGACGTGCTCGAGCACGTCGACGTGTTCCGTGGCCTCGAGCGCCTCCCCGAGCCGATGTCCTCCCGAGGGCCGGTCTCCGTCCCGTCCGTGGAAGACCCAGCGGAACCGGACGAGGACTACGCCCCCTTGCCCCCGATCGAGGCCACGGCCACCGCGATCGCGTATGGACAGATTCGTACAGGCGGGGTGTCACTTTTCGAGATGAAACGGATGATCGAACGGGATTGCATCGCACGGGCGCTCGCAGAATCTCGTGGCAATATCACCAAGGCTGCGTCACTCTTGGGCATGAAGCGCCCCAGGCTCTCACAGCTGGTCAAGCAATACGGCCTGTCGGCGTTGTTCACGGAGGGATCGTGATCTCGAAACTGCACCACATCCTCGCGTTCGTTGCGGTCGCCGCCCTCGGTTCGGGCTGCGCGATCGACACGAGCACCGGCGGCGACGAAGTCTCGCAGGGGCAGGCCGATCTCAAGAAGGCCGAGTCCTACGGCGTCGAGACCGTTCACGTGCCGGGTGCGACGGGCGACGGCATCACCGTCGCGCCGCAGCCCGTGGATCTCGTGCAGATCGTCAAGACCGACAACCTCCTCGGCACGCCCGGCACCGACGAGGGCCCGCGTCCGCACCCGTGGCAGCCCGCTCCCGACGAGAGCAACACCAACACGGGCACCTCCTCGAACACGGGCACCGACACTTCGGGCAAGAGCGCGAAGTAAGAGCCTCTGGACCTCCGCACCCGCACGGCGCTCTTCTGCGCGGCCCTCGCGTTCGCGATCGCCGCGAGCGTGTTGCTGCGAGGGCGTGTGCGACAGGTGCAGGCGCTGTTCGCCGGCTTCGCGCTCACCGTCGCCCTCTGGTACCTGACCCAGGCGCTGTTCGCCTTCTACGGCTTCACGTCGTGGGAGCGGGCCACGGCGATGCTCGCGGTGTTGATGCCGCAGCTCGCGCTACGCCTCTTCACGGCCATCGTTCCGCGCGGCGATCCATCCCCCGTCGGCCCGGCGGCGGACGCGCCGCCGTCGACCACCAAGGTCAAGCAGCCCCCGCCCGTGCTGCGCATCGCCGGCTTCCTCGGCCTGGCGATGTCCGCGCTCGTGCTCTCGCCCTACCAGCACCACGACGTCGTTCGCGTGGCGCTGTTCGTCTACGTCGGCGGGCTCACCAGCACCGGCCTGTGGGCGCTCTATTCGGCCGGCCGCGCCTCGACGAGCCGCGCGGTGCGCGCCCGGGTGCGCTTCCTCGTCGTGGTCGGCGCGCTGGCCACGGCGTTCTCCCTCGCCGACTTCCTCTGGTTCGTCGGCGCGCGCCTCCCGCCGATCGGGGCGGTGCTCTCGATCGTCTTCCTCTTCGTGCTCTCGCAGTCGCTGCAGAGCACGCGCCTGCTCGACCTCTACGACCTCGCCGGCCGACTGCTGGTGGCCACGGCGCTCGCGTTCTTCATCGCGGCCATCTTCTGGATCTTCGTCACGCTGGTCGGTCGCTTCAACACCATGTACCTCAACGCGGTCCTCGCCTCGATCGCGGTCCTCGTTCTGTTCAACCCGCTCCAGGCGATGGTCGAGGCCAAGACCCATCAGATCTTCTTCCGTGAGCGGTTCGACCTCGAGACCGCGGTGATGGATCTCCGGCGTCGCCTCGCGCACGTCCTCGAGACCCGAGAGATGACCGAGATCGTGCTCGGCGGCCTCGGCAACTCCCGCCGCGTCACGGCCGCCTCGATCTACCTCCGCGACGTCACCACCGAACCGGGCGGCGCCGCCTACGTGCTCGAGGGTCAGATCGGCGACGCGACCAAGGTCGTGCGGGTCGAGGAGACGAGCCATCGCGTGCTGCTCGACCGCCTGATGCGCGGCGCGGTCGTCCTCGAGGAGATCGAGCGCGAGCTCTCCGAGGTCATCGACGCCGGCGACGCCCACGCCGCGGCGCCGCTGCGCGAGCTCTACACGCAGCTCGACGATCTCGGCGGCGGGGTCGCGGTCGCGATCAAGGCCGACGACGGCGAGCTGATGGGCGTCCTCATCGTCCACGACGACCGCGTGAGGGACGCGTTCGCGCCCGAGGAGATCGCGCTCCTCGAGACGCTCGCCGGCCAGCTGGCCACCGTCATCGAGAACAGCCTCGCGTACATGCGCATCAAGGAGCGCGACCGCCTCGCCGCGCTCGGCGCCATGTCCGCGGGCCTCGCCCACGAGGTCAAGAACCCGCTCGGCGCGATCAAGGGCGCGGCGCAGCTGCTCGCCGAGGCGCAGCCGCGAAAGGCCGACGAGGAGTTCGTCGGCATCATCCTCGAGGAGGTCGACCGCCTCGACCGCGTGGTCAGCTCCATCCTCGACTACGCGCGCCCGCGCTCCACCGAGGTCGAGCCGATCGACGTCAACGCCGCGGTCCGGCGCACCATGCAGATCCTCGCGCCGTCCCACCACGACCAGGTGAACATCTCGATCGATCTCGCCGACGAGCTGCCGCAGGTGCGGATCGACCCCGAGCAGCTCCGTCAGGTCGTGATGAACCTCGTGACCAACGCCGTGCAGGCGATGGGCGGCAGCGGGCGCATCGCCGTCGCGACGGCCTACCGGCGCACCGCGCGCGCGACGTGGCCGGTGACCCTGGCCAACGGCGCCGTCGAGCTCCGCGTCGCCGACACCGGGCCGGGGATCTCCACCAAGGTCCTCAAGAACCTGTTCATCCCGTTCTTCACCACCAAGCCGACCGGCACCGGCCTCGGCCTCGCGATCAGCCAGCGCATCGTGCAGAACGCGGGCGGCACCATCGACGTGCAGACGACGGCCGGCGTCGGCACGACGTTCACCGTGGTGCTCCCGGCCGTGGGTCCGCTCCCGGTCACCACCCGCCCCGACCAGGGCCGCCCCGACCAGGGGCGTCCCGACGACCGCGAGGTCGCGTAGACGCCGTAGAGCGGTTTAGCTCAGAGCTGCTCGTCGACCCACTCGCGGATCTGGTCGTAGGGGTACGCGCCGTCGACGCGCTTGGCGTTGATGTAGAGCTTCGGGGTGCCGCCGACCTTGAGCCGCTCGGCGAGCGCGACGTGCTGGCCGACGATCTTCTCGGCGTCGGGGCCGCGCGCGGAGATCGCTTCGGCTTTGACGCCCTCGTCGCGCGCCCAGGCGGTGAGGCGGTCGATGTCGAGGTCGTGCGGGTGCGCGAAGCAGCGGTCGTGGAAGCGCCAGAACGCCTCGGACCCCGCCTCGAGGAACACCACCTGCGCGGCGACCGCCGCGGCGCGCGCCTTGGGGTGCGTGGGGATCGGCAGGTGCTTGAAGACGACGCGCGTGCGGGAGGGGAGCTCCTTGCGGACGCGCTCGAGCACGTGCGCCATGTCCCGGCAGAACGGGCACTCGAAATCGCTGAAGACGACGAGCACGACCTGCGCGTTGCGGGGGCCGCGCTGGGGGTCGTTGATGTCGATCGAGATGACGCCGTCCTCGGTGTCGAGGAGCTCGGCCTGGAGATCGCCCCCGAGCGCGCTCGTGCTGCTGCCCGGCGCCGGGCGCGTGGGTAGGCGGGAGGGCTTGCTCCTGCACCCGACGGCGAGGGCTGCGGTGGCGGCGGCGAACTGTCGACGGGATAGCGGCGTCACTCCCTGATTGGATGACACGAGTCGGCTTTCGACGCGAGGTAAGGTTTCATTCCTCATGGTCCCGCACCCTTCTCTCGTCGTCCTCGACCTCGACGGGACCCTCCTCGACACGCTCGGCGACATCGCCCTTGCCCTGGAAAAAACGCTCGATCGTCATGGCCTTGCCGCGCCGCGGCGCGACCGTGTGGCGACGATGATCGGCGACGGCGCGCGCGTGCTCCTGGCGCGCGCGACCGGCGGTCGCCCCGAGGAAATGGACGAGCTGCTCGCGACCTTCCTGGCCGAGTACGCCGCGGATCCCACGCCGGCCACGCGGATCATGCCCGGCGCCATCGAGCTCCTCGACGCGCTCGCCGCGCGCGGCATTCCCGCGGTCGTCTGCACCAACAAGCCGGGGCCGCTCGCCCGGACCGTGGTGGAGCGCGTCCTTGGCGGCCGCGTCGCGCGGACCCTCGGCGGCGGAGACACAGCCCGGTTGAAGCCCGACCCCCAGCCCATCCTCGCGGCGCTCGCCGGGCTCGCCCCGGCGCGGGCGTGGATGGTCGGCGACGGGGCACAGGACGTCGCGGCCGCGCGCGCCGCCGGGGTCACGGCGATCGGCGTGCGCGGCGGCTATGGCGACGTGTCCCGCGCGGACCTCGTGGTCGAGCGGCTCGACGGGCTGATTCCGTACCTTCCGCCGTGAGCGACTACTTCGCCTCGGCCGCCTGCGCGCGCAGCCGGCTGCGCTCGCGGAGGAAGCCGATCACGCCGGGGAGGATCGAGATGAAGATGATCGCGAGGATCACGATCTCGAAGTGCTTCTTCACGAACGGGATGTTGCCGACGAAGTAGCCGCCGAGCACGCACACGAGCGCCCACGCCACGGCGCCGACGACGTTGAACGTCATGAAGCGGCCGTATTTCATGCTGCCGACGCCCGCGACGAACGGGGCGAACGTGCGGACGATCGGCACGAACCGCGCGATGATCAGCGTCTTTGGGCCGTAGCGCTCGTAGAAGTCGGCCGTCTGGTCGAGGTGCTTCTTCTTGATGAAGGGGAGCTTGCCCTTGGCGTGGAGCTTCGGCCCGAGCAGCGTGCCGATCGAGTAGTTGACGCTGTCGCCGAGGATCGCGGCGACCATGAGGAGCCCGAGCACCGCCATCAGGTTGAGCGAGCCGCGCGCGGCGAACGCGCCGGCGGCGAACAGGAGCGAGTCGCCGGGGAGGAAGGGGAGGAAGACCAGGCCCGTCTCGCAGAAGACGATCGCGAACAGCACCAGGTAGGTGCCGGTGCCGTAGCTGTTGATGATCTGCTCGAGGTGTTTGTCGACGTGGAGGAAGACGTCGACGATCTGCGGGAGCGCCATTTAGGCTCCCTCTTCTTTCACGTCCTTGCGGTCGAGCCCGAAGCCGGTGTGGAGCGCGCGCACCGCGAGCTCGGTGTACTTGGCGGCGATGAGGCAGGAGACCTTGATCTCGCTGGTGGAGATCGCCTGGATGTTGATGCCCTCGCCGGCGAGGAGCTCGAACATCTTGGCGGCGATGCCGGCGTGCGAGCGCATTCCGAGGCCGACGATCGAGACCTTGACCACCTGATCGTCGACGACCAGCTCCTTCATGCCGACGATCTTCCCGATCTCGGCGATGACGCTCTTGGCGCGGGCGACGTCGGCCTTGGTGACGGTGAAGGTGACGTCGGTCGCCGCGGCGCCGCCGGTGGCGACGTTCTGGATGATCATGTCGACCGAGATGTTCTTCTCGGCGAGGGCGCCGAAGATCTTGGCGACCACGCCGGGCTGGTCCTGCACGTCGCGCAGCGTGAGCTTCGCCTCGTTCTTGTCGTAGGCCACGCCCGCGACCGTCATCCTCTCCATTTCGCTCGGCGAGAAGCGGTCCTCGCTGGTGACGATGGTGCCCTCGGCGTCGCTGAACGACGACCGGACGTGAACGGGGACTCCGTACTTCATCGCGATCTCCACGCTGCGAATCTGCAGCACCTTCGCGCCGAGCGACGCGAGCTCCAACATCTCTTCGTAGGAGATGTGTTTGATCTTCCGGGCCAGGGGGCAGATGTTGGGGTCGGTGGTGTAGACCCCGTCGACGTCGGTGTAGATCTCGCAGACGTCGGCGTTGATCGCCGCCGCGATGGCGACCGCCGAGGTGTCGGACCCGCCGCGGCCGAGGGTGGTGATGTTGCCGTGGTCGTCCACGCCCTGGAACCCGGCGATGACGCAGATCTGCCCGGACTTGACCGTCTCGCCGATCTTGGTGCCGTCGATGGTGCGGATGCGCGCCTTGGTGAAGGCGTTGTCGGTGAGCACGCGGACCTGGTGGCCGAGCAGCGAGCGCGCGGGCTTGCCGGCCTGCTGCAGCGCCATCGCGGTGAGGGCCGCGGTGACCTGCTCGCCGGTGGCGGCGAGCGCGTCCATCTCGCGCGGGTCGGGGATCTCGCCGCCCGCCTCGTGGGCGAGGGCGAGCAGCTTGTTGGTCTCGCCGGACATCGCGCTCACGATCACGACCACCTCGTGGCCCTGCTCGGCGACCTTGGCGCACCGCTTCGCGACGTTGCGGATGCGCTCGATGTTCGCCACCGACGTCCCGCCGAACTTCATCACCACAAGGCTCATGGCTCGGGGGCTCTTACACGTTCCCTTGCGCCGAGGCCACTCCTCGCCACGGACCGGCGAGCGCGGCTATTTCTTCTCGTCGAGCAGGCTCGCTTGCCCCGGGAGGAGCTTGTCGTACTTGGCGAGCACCAGATCGATTCCCTCGCGGATGTAGACCGCGATCGGGACCTTGGTCCGCTCGTGCAACAGCTTCAGGCGCTGGTCCTGCTCCGGCTCGATGTAGATGGTCGTCGAGAGCTTCTTCCGCGCCACGGCGATACATTACGTGGCCATCTACGTATTGTCAAGGGGCAAAGCGAGATAACGTCTCGAAATTGCTGGATAAATTAATCGTCGTCGTCGGCCGGCTTCTTTTTCTTCTTCTTCTTGCCGCCCTCGTCGACGTCGATGTCCTCGATGAGGTCGATGCGCATCGCGTACTTGTAGACCGACTGCTTGTTCGCCTCGAGCAGGCCGCCGGCGTTGATCGCCACGACCTTCCCCTCGGTGTTGAAGATCGGCGAGCCGCTGGTGCCGGGCGTCGTCTGGCCCTCGTGCTGAATGAGCCACGCGTCCTCGAACGACTCGGCCCGCTGTCCGAGGGCGTCGGTCACGCGGCCGACGTGGCTGAACATGAACACCGCGACCGGCGACGCCTCGTCCATCGTGCGACCGGGGAAGCCGATGACGTAGAGCGAGTCGCCCGTGCCGAGCTTCTTGAGATCGCTCTTGTCGGCGACCTTCACGAGCGCGGGGGCGTCGTCGTCCTCGAGCACGAACAGGCCGACGTCCGGCGTGATGTTCATGCCGTGATGCTTGTACTTGGGGTGGCCCCGGTGGCTCGCCACCTTGAACATCTTCGGCTTGCTGCCGTTGTTGGACTCGTTGAGGTGCACCCAGATGTCGGCGCCCTTGTCCTCGAAGTCCTCGGCCGCCTTGACGCAGTGGGCGTTGGACGCGAGGAGCCGCGGCTTGATCGCGAAGGCGGTGCAGAAGCCGCCCTTGTCGTAGCTGCTGCCGTGATGCGCGACGAGCATCATCAGGCCGCTCTTGTTCTGCTCGTAGATGGTGCGGCCGACGTTGCTGTCCTGGCCGGCGAGACCCGCGAGCTTCTTCTCGAGCTCCTTGCGCTTGGGGTCGTTCATCGCGAGCTTCTCGAGCTCTTTGCGGAGCGCCGTCGGGTCCTCGGGGGTGCGCATCGCGATGAGCACGATGCCGCCGACCGAGGCGAGGACGACGAACACCAGCAGGCCGATCACCGCCTTCAGACGGCCGGTCGCCTTCTTGGTCTCCTTCTCGACCATCGCCTTGATCTCGATCGTCGATTTGCCCCGCTTCTGCTGCTGCTGGAGCATCGCGCCGACGTGGGCGAGCAGCGTCTGCTGACCCATCTTCGGCGGACCGCCGGCGGGAGGCGGGGGCTGCATCGGGGGGATCGGCGGCGCCGCGTTCTGCTGTTGCATCGCGGCCTGCGACCACGGATGGACCGCTTCGGTGTGCTGCTGCGGCGCCATCTGGGTGGACGGCGCGCTGTAGGCGTTCTGCTGCGGCGGCTGCGGCTGCTGCTGCTGGTACCCGAAGACCTCGACCTGCACGCGCGGGCCCTGCGGACCGAGCTGGAACTGGTCCTGCGGACCGAGCACATGGTGCTGGATGCGGCGCATGCCCTCGAGCGGGAGGAACACGCCGTTGCGGCTCTGGAGATCGATCAGCACCCAGCCGCTCGCGTCGGCTCGGATCTCGGCGTGGTAGCCCGACGCGTCGAGGTCGACGTTCGGATCGAAGGAGAGATCGTTGTCCGGCGCGCGCCCGATGCGCACGAGCGGTTTCGCGACCTCTACCCGGGCGCCCGCACGCGCACCGGAGAGGACCGTCAGTCGCAGCATGGTCGGGAGCTTAACCCGGGGCCGCCCCGGGCGCGGGCGCGACCGTGGTGGTTTCGCGCCCCGTCCGCTCGTTACCGAGCGTTTCCGAGCTCGACCGGGGGATTCGTTGCCGTATTACGGCGGGAGCTTGCCGCCGACCAACGCGTAGACACCGACCACGACCAGACCGATCGCGAGGAGCGCTGCGATCCAGATCCATGGCGACATGCCGCTCGAGGGCAGGCCAGCCGCGCGCAGCTCGCTCTCGGAGTGCGCGCCGGGCGCGCCGGGAGGCGGCGGCGATGCGCCGTCTTTGTTCTCGACGTCGCGGATCTGCGCCATGAGGTCGGAGCTGTTCATGCCGACCTGCGTGGCCGCGAGGCGATTGTTGACCGGCGCCCCCGCAGACGGCGTGGCGCGGGACGCGTCACCGGCTCCGGGGGCTACGGAAGGGGGGAGGGCGGCCGCCTGCCCCGCACTCGCATTCGCCGCGTTCGCGTCGACCGGCGGATACTGCGTGGTGTCCTCGGTCTGGAAGACGTACTTGGTGTACTTGACTGGATCGTCGTCGGGCCCGGGGGGCCGCGGGCCGTCGAACTTGACGACGATGACGGTGATGTTGTCGTGGCCGCCGGCGTCGTTGGCGCGGTCGGTGAGCACCTTGCACACGTCGATCGGCTCGGGGTGACCGAGGAGGGCCTGGCGCAGCTCCTCGGCGCGAACCATGCCCGACAGGCCGTCGGAGCAGAGGAGCAGCGTGTCGCCGGTGCGCACCTTGACGTAGGTGAGGTCGACCTGAACGCTGTCGGCGGTGCCGAGCGCCTGCAGGATGATGTTGGAGTGCTCGAAGTTCTCGGCCTCTTCCTCGGTGAGCTGGCCGGCCTCGATGAGCTGATTGACGAGCGACTGGTCGCGCGTGACGAGCTGGAGCTGGTCTCCTCGGAGGAGATAGCCGCGCGAGTCGCCGACCTGCGCGAGGAAGAGGTGATCGTCGACGAGCGCCGCCGCGGTGGCGGTGGTGCCCATGCCGCGGCGGTTTCGATCGAGCTTCGCCTCCGCGAAGATGCGCATGCCCGCGACCTCGACCGCGCGCACGAGGCGACGCGCGAACTCGTCGCGGTGACGCGGGGCGCCGCCGGCCTGCATTTGCTCGTAGATGATGTCGACCGCGAGCTTGCTCGCGACCTCGCCGGCCGCCGCGCCGCCCATGCCGTCGCAGACCGCGAAGAGGGTGCCGCTCGCGCCGACGGCGTGCGACCGGATGTTCTCCATCAGGCCGCGCGCGCTCTGTGAGAGATCGGCGACGAGGAAGTTGTCCTCGTTGTGCTCGCGGATGCGGCCGACGTCGGTGCGGCCGAAGAGGCGGATGCGGATCTCGCCCTCTTTCGGAGCCGCAGCCGGGACCGGCGTCGCGGGCGCTGCGGGCGCCGCTTCGATCGCGCCCATCGGTTTGGTGGCCACGCGGGCCTCGCCCTCTGCCGGGGGCGTGCCGTTCTCGCCGCCGTTCATGAGGCTCTCGCTGCGTCGTTCGGCACATCGACGCGGAATAGGTGGTGTCCAATCCGGAACTGGTCGCCGTCCTGGAGGACGTGCTCGCCGTGGACCTGGATGAACGTGCCGTTGGAGGAACCGAGGTCGTGCAGGACGTGGCCCGCACCCTCGCGACGGAACGCCGCATGGCGTCGAGACATAAAGACGTCCTCGGGATAGGTGCGGTCGCCGACCTCTCGTCCGATCACGAACTCGTCGCGGATGAGATACATGATGTCGCGGACCAGGCCCTCGACTGTGCGCTGTTGCAGACGCGCGCGCGACACCGGAGCCGGGGAGCCGAAGAGGAGGACACCATGCTGCATGGCCGGACCGCGTGCCCCCTCGAGTTCGGTCACGGCCTCGAATCTTAGCACCTGCTGACCCAAGAGAAGCAAGTCTCCGTGTGTGAGCGGGTGCGGAGCGCGGAGCCGAACGAACACGCCGTTGACCGAGCCGAGGTCGACGAGCACGAGCTGCGGCTGCGCGTTGGGGTCGTTGGCCGGGCGCAACGAGATGCGGGCATGACGGGGGGAGAGATAGGGGTCGTCGGCGAGGACGATCGCGCCCTCGCTGCGGCCGATATCGGTGACATCGCCGGAGACGGGGTGTTGAGCTCCCTCGCTGCCGTCCTTCGCGATCCGTACGAGGCGCGCGCGCACGGTAACGTCGCCGATGCCATGGAGAGGGCGCGTGGGGCCCTGGGGGGGCGCCGCGGGATCGACGTACGGCGGCGCGACCGCAGCCGGCGGCGTCATCGGCACGGCGGACGGGGCGGCCAGCTCCAATG
>JALHOE010000248.1 GCA_022843175.1 Deltaproteobacteria bacterium | reverse complement strand
CCGTCCACCGCTTCCAACCTCGGGCCGTCGCTCCTGTTCGCCTTGCCATGCTCGTCTCCTCGAGCACATGCTGCGCGACGCCGACAGGGGCGGACCGACGCCGTTCGCCGATGGCTTACGATACAGCTGGAATGGCGCACACCAAGGTCTCCGAGTGCGGGCGGTTCGTCGTGGTCGATGCGCTCCACGTCGATCGCGCCGTCTTCGAAACGCTGAGCGCATGGGCCCAGGCTCGCGGTCTGCGCGTTCAGGACGCGATCCAGATCGCGGTGTGCGCGTTCAACGACGCCGCTTCGCTGCGCGATGGATCCCCGTCGCGACTGCTTCGGGCGATCCCCGTGGGGTTAGGAGGTCGATGACGGCGCCTGACCGCGGAAGGGCAGAACCAATTTTGGATCGGGCGTCTTCGCATTCCTCACGGCGTAGATCCGCAGGAATGCGCCCTGCGTTTGAGGGGCCATGACGTCGAACCCGAGGCGCTCCAGACGAGCGCAGAACGCGTTCACGTCCTCGAAGTAGCTCGCCGGTTCCCAGATGTGCAGCCAGCCGTCGAGCCGGAGGCACCGGTGAGCTTCGCGGATGTAGTCCGTGAAGTTGGCGCCCATCAGCGACAGGCAGAAGATCGCGACGTCGAGGGTGGCATTCTCGAGCGGCACCTTCGCGAGGTCGCACGCGACGACGCTGTTGTCGATCGCCACGTGATCGAAGCTGTGAATCTGGTGACGATCCGACACCGCCTTCGCGATCAACGCTTCGCCGCAACCGAAGTCGCCGACCACGAGGCCCTCGCGCTCGCGCTCGGACAGCCAGCGAACTTCCTCCTTGTACGGGACGATCGGCCACGCTTCTCGCAGCTGTCGGTACATCGTGTGGTAGTGCGCCCACTCCTCCGGGTTCTGCGCGAGCCGAGCATGAGTAGATTCGCTGGTCGACATGTACCAGCGGTTGTTCATCCGGGAGAAGTCGCCGTAGCGCGCGACGCGACGCTCGACCTCGCTGGGCTCGCCCGAGAGCGGGATCTTGATGACGGCCCGCTGGATCTCACTGACCTTTCCGGTCTCGAGGCGCGTCAGCCACTCCATGATGTCCTGCTGCGCCTGCGCCGGCGTGCGGAGATTGCCCTCGGGAACCACGCCATCGACCGCCGCATCCGCGATGGACTTCTTGTATTCGAGGCGGTGCAGCTTCGACTCGCAGTAGGACCAACGCTCGCCATTCACCGTCGCGAACGTCACGGGGATGATGACGCGCACCTTGTCGAAGCGGCTGCCCTGACGGTAGAGGCGCCCGATGAGCTGTTCGTACTCCGCGTTCGTCCACGGCAACGCGTTGATGATCAGCTTGTTGCAGACATACTGCAGGCCGTTGACGCCAGTGCCGACGCGGCTCGATGCGATGAGAACATCGACGTTCCCGTCAGGCTTCAAGAACTCCTTGAGGTGCGCGTCGTCGGTTTCGCCAGTGAGGATCCCTACGCGGTAGCCCGCCGCCTCCACGGCATCGCGCAAGGGCGCGACGACGCCGTCGACGTAGTGGGTGTAGATGAGTGCCTTCTCGCCGGGGCTGAGGTGTTTGAGGATCGTCGGGGTACGCAGCCGAGTGAGAACCTTCTCGAGCTCGAGCACGGTGCCGCGGCCGACGGCACGGATCTCAGCGAGCGAATCTTCGCAGTCGATCTCCTCCTTCAGCACGTCGAGTTGAATCTTGTAGTCAGGCTTCCAGCGCGTTCCGAGCGTGACGAGGCGCTGATACAGGCGCATGCAGTTCTGGACGGTTGCGCGTGTCTCGAGATCGTCGTGCCGGTGGCCCGTGATCATCTCGACGAGGCTCTTGCCCTCCTGCAGCGTATTGATCACCGGCGTTCCCGACATTCCGAGCACGCACACGTCAGCGTTTTTCTTACCCGCTTCGAGGATCAGCCCCTGCACCAGGCGTTTGCGCTTCGACATCTCGGCGCCGGCTTCGCGTTGCTTCGCGTAGTGGATCTCATCGACGACGATGAAGTCGACGACGTTGCGATCAAGAAACGCGACGAGTTCCTGCTCGGAGTTCTGTTGCTGAAATTGCTCGTAGTTGAGCACCAGGTACCGCGGCGCGGTTTCGAACGGGTGCTTCCATTCAGGATGCCACGTCTTCTTTGCGACCTCGGATGCGGGGAACGCCCGCTCGATCTCGATCGCCCAGTTGTCTACCACCGCGTTGGGGCAACAGATTACGGTCAGCGTGGCGCCGACGACGCGCGTAGCGACGATGGCGCTGAGGGTCTTGCCGGCGCCCATTCCAGACCAGTTGCCGTAGCGACGCTCATTACGCACCGACACCGCAACGCGCCTTTGCATCAGGTTCGGCGGCGTAATCGGAGCGCCGGGACCCGGTCGGAAGGCGTAGCCAGGGGGAGGCTGCAGCACATCGGCCTCGTCGAATTCGGCGAGGAACCTGTCTCGAACGAGCGTCGAGTATACGTCTCCCTTGAATACGGCTGCCTGGTCGCGCGCCTCCTTGGGGTCGACGTAGGCGTGCCGCCACAACTTGGCTTTGGCGCTGTCGAGCAGGAACTTGACTGTCTCAGCGTCCGCGTTCGCAATGAGCACGCTATCGAGCGCGGCCAGGGCGTCCTGCGTTTTCACGAGGGGCATCTCATCGTCGCGACTTGCCATCGCGGCGGCGTCAACGTCGCGGCTCACATCGACGTCGACACGAGCACCTTCATCCGCGGCCGTCTCCGGTGCGGCCGGCAGCGCGAATGGATCCGGCGGTCCATCGATCTTCTGTGCCACGGCACGACCGTCCACGAGCTCGAGCGAGAAGGTCTTGTCTGCAGCGAACGTGTCAACGAGTGAAGGTTTGCCCTCCGCAAATTTCTCGAGCTCCTCGACCGGAAATCGGCCCGTCGAGATGGCCTTCACAAACGGCCGTGAGTCCTTGTCTGCGAAGTGCCCCGCCTGCATAGCCAGCGCGAACAGCTCGCTTGGGTTCAATGCGCTCACGTGTGCGAGAAGGGACTTCACGAACGTACGCAGGTTGTCGAGCGACCATCCTCCATAACACGTTGGACAATTGCGGCTGCCACGCGCGCGTGAGCGAACAGTCGCCTGGTACTCGTGACCGTTGGGACACATCCACCACGCGTTCATCACGTGTTCCGCATCGACCTGCGCCGGCGTAACGTCGCCGTTGCGCTGCGCATGCCACTCGGATGCGACGGCGGGATTGCGTGCGGCGAGGGACTTCGTCGCGAGCGCGCACACCGGACACGTCGAGTCCCGCAGCATGAACAGCGGCGACCGCTGAAAGTCATGTCCGTCGACGCATCGCCACCACGTGCTGCCTGCGTGCGAGGCATCGACTGAGTGGGGTGAGAGGCTGCCGTTCTTGTCGACGCTCCAGAGTGGCACGATGCTCGGCCGCGCTCTCGCGATGGAGTTCGTGTTCGGCCCGCGCCGGCACTCCGGGCATGCGGAGTCGCTGAGCATGCTTCGTGGCGAGCGCTGAAACGAGTGGCCGCTCTCGCACCTCCACCACGCCGCTCGGAAGCTACGCGCCGGCACCGACGCAGCCGAGCCGTTTCTCTTGTCGTCCCAGAGCTTGCTTAGAACAGGATGTACCGCGATCGATTCGGCCACGGCTCCCTCTCCTTTCACGAGCTCGGCGGCTCGATACAGTCATCGCTCGTCCAGCGCGGATCGCGCGGATCCAAACCACGTGGCACGCCCGGTCCCTGAACCTTCCTACCTTCGGCTTCGTCCTCCGCAACAAGGCGATTGAGCTCGAGGAGAAACTCGGTGGCGTCCTGGTCGGCGGGCATGCCGTACGCGCCCCTAACAGCATCATCGAGCGTCGCCTGCGCATCCTTAAGTGGATGGGGACCGGAGACCTCCGCCGCCTGGTGCAGCGAGCGAAGCGACCAGCCGTTTTGTCTCATCAGCGCCAGGCGAACGCCGCGCAGCTCGCGGGCCGCGTTCGCTACCGCTCCGGCCTCCGCGCTTGTGGGTTCCTGCGGCCAGGGAAAGGTGGACCAGACTTCGCTCGTGTAACGCGTATCTTCCTTGATCTTACTGCCCTGAGCGACGGCCCAACTCCAGTGAATATTGGACTGCAGAATTCCGAAACTGTAGTCGTCATCGAAACCGAACAGTTGCAGTGACTCCGTCGGAAAGAACCGGCGTGAGAGGAAAATAAAGATTGGCCGGGACGCATGACGTGAGCATGCGATTAGCCGCTTCTTGCCGCCGAGACCGCGGAAGAAGCTATCCCGCGGCCAAAACGGCCGCCACCATGTCTCCAGCCAGCGTCGATAGTGCTCCGTGCTGGCTTCGTCGGCCTTCTTCTGCACGTGCGGCAGGACGTTCGATTTCAGGTAGGCAAATGCCTTCCCACCCTTTCGTGCCGCCGCTTCGTCCTCACACGCGCTCATATCGACAGCGAAGTTGGGATTTATCTCCAGCCGTCCAGTAAAGAGACGCGTCGCGTCCGCAACAGCCCTCACAAACGGGGCTGCGGCACGATCGGCAATCAGCTTCGCGACCTCGTCGCGTTCCAGCTCGAACAACTTCGAACCGAAGACCATGCCCTGACTGGTGCCGAGCGAGTTGGCTTCGATCGACTTCGCGCTACTCAGGTCCGTATGCAGCTGGAGGTGGCCAGCGATGACCGCGCGCTCGTAGACATGATCGTCGACGATGAGCAGGTGAGGCCCACTCGAGGATCCTTTGACCCAGTTCACCATCGAAACCGTAACGACCGCTTCGCCAGGCCACAGTCGAGACGAAACGGCGTTGGTGATCGTGCCGCCGTTCGAAATGATGTAGTCGGTCGCCGCCTCGCGCGTATTGCCATCTCGGATGGAGTTCGTGCCGATGAGGCCCGCGCGAGCTCCGGGCCTTAGATGGTCGTGGGCGAGGCGGAACCAGTACGCGCAAAAATCGGCGCGACCATTCACACCTGGGAAGCGTTGTTGCACTCGGCGAAGGTACGGCTCGCCCAACTCGCTCCGAATCTTCAGTCCACCCAGAAACGGCGGGTTCCCGACGATCGCATCTGCTTCCGGCCAACGAGTGAACAGCGCGTCTGCGCAAACGATGTTGTTGTCGAGGTTATCCAGCGGGAGCGAGGGATCGACGTCCAGTTCGAGCTGCCCGACGAGGTCCGCCGCGATTTCTCGCCGCTCGTCGAAAGCAATCTTCTTGGCGATGTTCAGCGTCACCTTGGCCAGCTCAACCGCGAACGGATTGACGTCGATGCCAAAGAAGTTCGACGTCTGAATGCCGACCCCCCACGTAACTTTCGCCTTGCCCTGCCCCTGGGTGGAAGGGAACTCGCGAATACGCGCGAGGAGCTCCGTGTCGAGCCGGTACAACTCTCGGAACGCGACATAGAGGAAGTTGCCGCTTCCGCACGCCGGATCGAGGACACGGAACTTAAGGAGGTCGGTGCGAACGGCGAGGAGATCGGCGAGCGACTTCGCTTCGCGAATCCGATGGCGCCACGGCTCGACGATCGTGGGGCCGACCACTCGCATGATGTCGTCGTGCGCGGTGTAGTGCACGCCGCTCTTGTGCCGCTCGACATCGTCCATGATTCCCTGGAAGACGCTGCCGAAGATGTGCGGATCGACGTATTTCCAGTTCGCCTCGGATGCTTTGGTGAGCGCAGAGAGCTGCGCGTCGCCGAGCGGCAGTGCCACCGCATCTGTGAAGAGCCCGCCATTGAAGTACGGCACGGCACGCGGGGTCGGAAGGTCGGACGTGCTCATCAGACGGAACAGCTCGCGAAGTCGCTTCTCGACGTCGCGGTTCTTCGCGCCCTCGTACAGCAGGGTCGTGAAGTACTCCTGCGGCAAGAGGCCAATGTCCTCCGCGAACATCGTGAGAATGCACTGAAGGGTGAACTGCACGACCTCGCGCTCACGCCTCGGGTGCTGCTCCTTCAGACTCCGGTAGAGGCGCGCGACGAGCTCGGCGACCTCACGGGATACCTTCGAGACGTTGATGATCTTCGGCGTCGTCCCCGGTATCCACGTCGCCGAGAGGAACGGGAACGCTTCGCTGTATTTGGGAAGATCGTCGACGGGGATCGATAGTCTCGGCGCGTCGCGTTCCCGCCCGAGGTCGTAGAGGTGCAGGTCGCGTTGATTGGTCAGGATGACATACTGCGGAACCGGGTCCGCCTGGAGGCAGACCCGGAGTAGCTCGCGCCAGGCGAAGTCGAGCATCACATCGTGTTTGACGACCTCGATCAGAACACGACGCTCCTTCCAGAAGAGCGCAACCTCCTTCGATCTGCGTTGACCGTTCTCAACGACGGAGAGGGAGGCGGGGATCGATGCCTCAGGCGGACCTGACTCCGGCCAGCCGAAACATTGAAGCAGCCGCGAAGTGAACGCAGTCGAGGCGTCACGGCCGCGGTAGCCGCCCGCTGTCTCCAGCACAAACCGACGGAGAGCGGACTTCATCGCGCCTTCGGTGCGCGCGCTCGGTGGGGGGACACTGCTCGGAGTCGCGCGTGCAGCGGTCGGCTCCTGCCCACCGACGATCCTTTCCACGAGCATCGACTTCTCCCGTCCGCCTGCGTCAAGGCCGAGGGCCTCGCACGCCGCCTGGAGCTCCTCCCGTTTCAGCACATGGAGGAGGCTCCGAAAGTCGAGCGACCGCTTTCGGACGATCGCGTCGATGTGACCGTCGAGTGACCGTCTGTCTGAAACGTCGAGCTCAAAGCGGGCCGTCAGCTCTGCGAGACGCTCGCGCGAGAGTTGCTCGAGGACACTGCGACGAACCCTGGGGGAGAGGCGGAACTCGGACGACATCGCCCAGCCAGGTTAGCGCGCCTCTAGTTGTGCAGGGTGACCGTTCCGCGGCGGTCGCGACGGCGTAGCGGCGCGGCGCCCGGAGCTGTCGCTGGTGTGGATCGATCGTTCGTGGTCGACGCCGCCTGCGATACCCGACGCTCCAGAAATGGCGCTGATCTTTTGGAACGCGCGCGCGAGTGAACGACGAGCGCTGCGATCAGACGTAGTACTTGAAGTTCGCGAGCGGCTCCTGGTCCGCTGGTAATTCGCGCATGATGTCGCCGACGTCTCGCGCAAGGTCGAGCGTGATCGGCAACGAAGCCGCGAAGTCAGCGCTGTTCCAGTTCATCTTCGTGAGGATGAGGATCTCTCGCAGAAGCGTGTCGAGCGGCGAGTCCCCATGCCGGTCGGTGACGCGGAGCGCTGACGGCAGATGCCCATGAGGATAGACGTCCAGCCCCGCGAGGAAACCTGTGGTGTAGAGATACTCATGCTCGCCGACGGTAAAGTGCGTGCCACGTAGGACGGGATACTGGCCGAGTCGCAGAAGGCGGACCCGGTCGTCGCGGGCGATGGCTGCGAAGTCGTAGAGACGGACATCGTCGAGGCCACGTCGGAAACCCTCGAGTTCCGCGCGCGTGAAGCGCGAGGACTTGTGCAGCACCACACGCCGCGGTCGGCGCCCCTGCGTCTCCGCCGTGTAGCGATTCAGAACCAGGCCGAGCAGCCGTTCCGCGTGAGCAGCGTCGAGATGCGGCGAGCGACCGTGCGTCGATGGATCCCACGGAAACTCCTGGCCGCGTAGGACGATGGCATCGCCATGTGCGCTGAAGGCCTGCGCCATGCTCGCGCGTACCGTGTCCTTCGATCCGAGCGGCCGAAAGAAGCTCACGCCGACGTAGCACGTCTCTGGATCCAAACCGACCGGTGCCCAGGGCTGCAGCCCGCGCTTGAAGTACAAGGCGGTGAAGAAGTTCCACGCGACCTTGGAGGGGTGATCGACGAAGCGCCCGCCCCGCGGCGTGCGCGTGAGGAGGAGTTGGGTGGTCAGATGATGCCGCATCGCCGCGACCTTGATCGCGCGACGCAGATCGCGGTGCACCTCGACCCCATTCTCGACATAGTCGACCGTGCGGCACTGCTCGACGATCTCATCGGGCAGCGCGACGATGACGACATCTGGCCTGTGGTCGAGGGCACCGAACCACGCGAGCCCTTGCTCGATGAGGCCGACGGTCGTTTCGAACCGGACTCGATGATCGTCGATGGCGAGCGCGCGCTCTTGCTCACGCTGCGGAATGGCGTGGATCCAACCGTCGTCGAACTCAAGGTCGCAGAAGAAGCCGACGTCGGAGGTGCAGCCCGGAAAGTCTTGGTGATCCTCATCGCCCCCGACGCCGGCAGCACACTCTTCGAGCCACCGCTGCGCCGCGGCGATCGTCTTCTGCGAACCGAGCAGTCCGATTCTCAACGAGCGCGGATGCTTTCGCGGCTGGCCGAGCGAGAACGGGCCGTACATCGACAGCCCGCGGCGCGGATCAGAGTCACGACCACCGCAGAACTGAAGCAGCGGCTCGGGGAGATGGCGCGCCGTGATGAGCATCGGCCGTTCCGGCTGCTCGCCCCGCCCATGAGACTGCCGGTCGTCGGTGCGATTCATGACTCCTCCTGCAGACGGAACTCGAACTCATCGTCGGACTCGAGCGCCTGCAGTTCATTTTCCCAAGCTTCATCAGCGGCGAGCTCGATGTTGCGAAACGGTCGCGAATCGTCGGGGACTCCCGGCCAGCTGACATCCACGTCGAGCATGCGTGTATCGATGATCAGCTTGTCGTCGGTGCCGACGTTCTTGATGATGCGCGAGCGATCGCCCGATAGGAACGATCGCCAGAGCAAGACGTCCTCGAGCACCTCGCCGTTGTACAGACGGGACGCCGTTGACGTCGTACGACGGCCAGCGTTGCGCCGAGACAGCGGCGTAACGCCATCGCGCGTGAAGTACCGCTCCGGCCGAATGGAGAACACCCACTGGCGATCGCCAACGAGGTGGAAGGCGAGGCTAACCGCGAGATGCTGCCAGTAGTTGCGCGGCTCGCCGGTCGACTTCACGAGCGGGCGCCAAGCGACCTTTCGCCTGCTCGTTTTCTTGTTCGGCGGCGTGTAGTCGATCGAAAGCTCCGTGCCGTCCGCGCCAGGTCCGAAGTACCACCGACTGTGTTCAGGGTCGTAGGTCAGGCCCCGCGCGCCGCCGATCTTCAAGAGCAACGCGTTCAGCAGCGCGATGAACTCTCCGAGCCTGTCCGCATCGCGCCAGAGCTCGTGCGAGTACTCATGCGTCACCGTTGACGCTTCGATATACGCCGCGAATGGATTGTCCTTCTCGCTGAGGTCGAGGAACGTGTAGAGGCGACCGCGGCGCAAGACGAACGCCGGCGGGCTTCGCCCGTGCGCCGCGCGGTGCTTCTCCTTCAAGGCCCTCCCTCGCGTCTCCGTCGTCGCCGCCGAGAACACGGTCCGCGGCATGCGCGTCACGGCAAAGAGAGTCGAGTGCAGTCGCTCGGCGACGTTCGCGCGCGCCAGCTCTTCGACCTCGGGCGCGCCGGGCATCGGGGCGAACGGCGTCGCGCACCGAGCTTCGTGGTCGCGCTTGTACCTGCGAAGAGCGTCGGCAGTGTGAACCGACGGCTGCCCGTCGACGATCTTGTGATGCTTCTCGCAGAGGAGGATGAGGTTCTCGTACGTGTGCCGGCGCGCGAACCCCGCTGCAGCGTCTGCCGCGCGCGGTCCGCCATCACTGTGCGGGATGATGTGCGCGTGCTCGCCGAGGACGACACGATCGTCGCTTCCCGCGGGCGGCGCGATCAGCTCAGCGCCGCACTTCGGAAACGAACAGCGACCAGCCGCTGCTCCCCACAGCTGCTTGAGATCGCGACGACTCGCATCCACCCGCGGCCGCTGCGCGGGCCGCTTCAGCACGAGTGAGTGTCGCTTCTGCGCCGACGGCGGCGTCGCCGCGCGCGAGCCGGCGCTTATCCTTTCGCGTCTGGCCATTCGTTCCCCTTTAACGAGCGGAGAACTCTGAACGTTCGCACCGCTGCTATGCGGACGTCAAGCGCTAATCATTTGCGCAGGATAATGCACAAAATACCCCGCAAAGGGCCAGGTGCGGCAGGTCCAAGTCTAACGGGTTCTAGCGCCCAGGCGCCCTCGCCGTGGCGAAGCGCGCAACGTAGTGCGCGGGCGATGAGCCCCGGAAGTCCAGAACGGCCGCGCCCGCATCGTCGGTCGCGCGTGGACCGACGACGTTGCCTGTCCGCAGCTGACTCCCGCGCGGTTGACGTCTTCTTCAGCGCGGTGCTCGATCTCGTGCAGCATGGCGAAGTCGATCAACATCCCGAAGTCCGCGCTCGCGAGCGCGGACGAACGCGACCTCAGCCCCAGCGCCCGTCGCATCTACGTGACCGGCTGGGCGATCTGCGATGACACCGGCACGATGCGGCAGGAGCAGATCGATCTCGCCGTCGCTGCGTGGGGTGCTGACATCAACCGGCCGGATCGCCTTTCCGTCGCCGAGATCCTATTCGACATGGAGAGACTCGGATTCTGCCGCGGCGTCAGTGACCGCGGCGAGGTCTTCCGCTTCCAGCGATGCGCCACCTGGCTCGCGCGCATTTCGGCCGGCAGCGCTTGAAGGCGCGCGGGGCAATAACTCGAGCATAAGGGCGCAAGCTGACGCCGCCCGCCACTACGAGAGATAGTTCACCATCGCGGCAACGAACGCGACGACGAGCTCCGCATCGGCCACCGAAGGAGCCCCGCCTTCTTGGAGGTGACGCGCCCGCTCCGATGAGAAGCCCCACATCTTCTCAATCGCCGCATCGAGTGGCTTGGGGATACCGAGCGTGCCGGCGTGCTGCTTCATCACATCACCGAGCGTTCCCTTCGCCCCTGCCTTGTCGCGAGCGAAGCATTCGAACGCCGCCATAGCGTGCTGGATCGCACCAGTGACGTCTGCATCGGGCCGCCGAGACAAATCGGCGAGGGCCTTGCGCAGTTCTGAGGCCGCGGTCGCGCGTCCCGCGCCGTCGAGTGCGTCAGCAGCGGCAACGATTGAGCGCTCGAAGATCTCCTCGCCGCGAGCCACGATGCGGCCGTCCACGAGCTGCCAGGCCACGCCGAGGTCGATGAGGATCGAGTTGATCTTCGCCGTGAAGACTTCGCGCGTGTTGATGATGGTGTTCCCGCTGCTGCGGCTCGAAGCGATCGTTCGCTCGGGGATGGAGGGGTAGATCGCCTCGATGAAGTCGTACACCCGGTACCAGGGGCAGCCGAAGAGCAGGGAGTCCACTTCCGCCGAGACGTTGGGGTCCGACCAGTTGCTCGAATCCGCGACGACGCGGAGGCACTCGCAGAGGACCGTGCGCGCCGTCTTCGGGCTCACGCCGGCCTGATGCAAGAGTCCGCCGAGCGCATCTCGGAGGAACGCAGGGGCATCCTCGCGGATGGAAACCGGGGGCGGATCGGGCGCGAAACCGGAGCGTTTCGAGAAGAGGTCATCGGAGTCCACGGCTCTCGGTAGCTCTCTCTCGAGCTGCCGGGAAGGAGGTGCTCCCTGTTGCCGTCAGGTTGCCGTAACCCTGCTCCCCGAGGCGGAACCAGACGGTACGGCGCACCCACCAACGGGATCCGAAATCCACATGAATTCCCGCACGATCGAGGCCAAGATCGCGACTCTGTTGAGGTTCTGCGGGAAGGCCGTGAAGGGGTTCGAATCCCGTTGGGGACGCTGTGATCTTTTCGAGGCCGATGAGGTTTCGAGAGGATCATCTTGGGTGGAGTCGAACCCTGGCGGCATCGTCACGGTGGCCGCGTAGAGGATGCGACCACCATCTTCGACCACGAAGGGAGCGCCGCCAGCCGAGACGCTGGTAGCTCCGACCATGTGGCGTTGGCGTAGCAGCCCGAGATCGCGAACCTCGTCCTCGGCATCGAGATCGAAGCCGTAGTTCGTGAGGGGTGCGAAGAGCGATTCCGGGTGGAAGAACAGGATGAGCCCGCCGTCGCCGTGAAGGACGAGCCTCTGAACGTCGCCCCAGACTTGCTTACGAGCGGCGACGGGATCGTCGAACAGCGCGGCCCCGCCGTCCGAAAACTCCTCCGGTGCGCGCGGTACCAAGAGCGGCTTCAGCTCCGATTGGAGTTCGGAAATCTGGCGATCGAGATCGGCGAGTTCTGCCTGGCGAGCTTTCGCCCGCGCGATGAGCTGGGGAACGTCGCCTCCCTGCTCAATGGCGTCCATTACGCGCCCCAAGAAATCCGCGGTCTCCTTCCTCTGCTTCTTCAGCGTGGCGACTCGTGCCCCCTCGCGATGGTTCGCCTCGAACAGTTCGTTCACCTGCTCGACAAGACGATGTCCGACAACATCGACCAGAAGTTCTTCCAGGGCGAGGTCGACTTCGAGAAGGAGCAGGAGCGCAAAGATGGCAAGGTCCAGGTCGAGCGGAAGGGCACCATCCAGGCACTGGAAGAGTGGCTTGGCGGGAAAGTCCGCTTCGATGACGACGCACTGTCGCCGATCAGTTCTGAGCGCGGCGGTGTGACGAGTCCAAGCGATCACGAGCGAGCGCGCCCGCCGCCGACGACGCAGATCGATCACCTGCTGCTGACGCGATCACGCTGGACCGCGGCGTCCGCCGACGACGCGTGGCGAGCATCGGCGGACGCGGCGTATCGATCAGCTGCTCTTGCCCTCCTTGGTGCGTCTG
>JALHOE010000247.1 GCA_022843175.1 Deltaproteobacteria bacterium | reverse complement strand
AGACCGACGTCGGGTACAGCGAGTCGCCGCCGAAGGCGCCCTCGGTGCAGATGTTGATGCCGGCGCCCTTGTCGCAGTCGTCGTCGCTCATGCAAGCGAGACCGACGGTCTTCTCGGCGACCGGGCCGCTGTCGGCGCTGCCGTCCGTCGGTGTCGGGATCTTTGTGTCGGCCTTGGCAGAGTCCGTTGCGACGTGGCCAGTGTCGGTGAGGTCGCCGGTGGGCGTCGGTCCGGTCGTCGTGCAGGCGTACAGCACGACGCCGATCGCTCCGGAAAACGCGACTCGAAGACAACGCGCCCAGCTCATGCCTCTTCCTCCGCGCTCGGTCTCGCCGAGCGAACCAATTGTGCTGTGAGAGTGTCACACTTCATTCGGCCGCGGCAACTGGCGAAGGCGCCGTGCGCGATCTCGGAACACGCGGCGATTCCCGTTTCTAGCTGTCGGGCCGGGCACGCCATGCTCGCTCCAATTCAAGTGTGCGGGCATTTTCAGCCACGCTCTCGAGAAAGCTCGTTCGCCAGTCATTGTCCCGAATCTTGTTCGCGCGTTCGAGCAGTCGCGTGCGCGCGGAGGTCAATGCTGCAAGAGCGCCAGCGACGTCGCCTGTCGCATGCAGAGACTCCGCGTGCATCAAGAGCACGAGTGACTCTCCTTCCTCGACACCACCCAGCGCCACAAGCTCGGCCAACGCCTCCTTCGCCTCCGCGAGGGCTTCGTGCGGATTCCCCTTCTGCAGGTGCACGGAAGCAAGAACCGCTCTTGCCCCTGGACGCTGTGGGGGCGAAGCATCGGCGAGTGCGACGCCGAGGAGGGCCTCCTGCGTGGCGCGATCGAGTTCGCCGCGGAGCGCAAGGATCCGCGCGAGGAGCGTGCGAGAGCCACTCTCGAAGAGGCGATCGTGCTGGGCGATGCTCAGGGCGACGGCCTCCGATTCAATCATCAACGCGTCCTCCAAACGGCCGAGGCGCGCACACGACCAGCCGAGGTTGTTCAATGCGACGAGGCGTGCGATTCGGAGGTCCATGCGCTCCGCAGCGTGCAGCGCGCCGGTGAGCGTGCTCTCCGCCAGCGAGTACGCGCCCAACTCATTGAGCACCGCGCCGACGTTGGCGGCTTCGTGACAAGAGCTGCGCAGTCGTCCGGCGCGCTCGAAAGCGGCGACTGCGGCCTGACGGTACGCCAGTGCGGCAGAGGGATCGCCATCGACCGACGCGCGGATGGCGCGTGCTATCGCGACACAACCTTCGTCGGCGGACTCGATTTCGTGCGGGCGAGCCCGATCACTGACCTCGAACAGACCATCGGCGAGATCGTAACGGCCGGAGAAGCAGAGGCACTCGGCCAACACCTCCAGGCTCGCGATCGAGATGCTCGTTCCCCTCTCCCCGATCGCGGCGGTGAGGCGGGCGGCGATGGCCGGGATCGCTTCGCTGTGACCCAGCCGCAGGCACGCGTTCGCAAGCCGGCGTGCGGCGAGCCACCACGACTCCGAGTCTGGAGTGAGTAGCTCCATCGCTTGCATTGCGCACTCCTTCGCTTGCGAGGGACGACCGTGCAGCGAGTGGGCCAGGGCTTGAATCGCACGCACTTCGCCGAGGCCCGCGCGATCCGCGCCGCAGGCGACACTCCGCTCGCCGCGCACGATCGCGCCCTCGAAGTCGTTTCCCTCGACCGCCGCGGCCGCGGCCGCGCGCCAGAGCCCAACCGCGCGCGACTCCACTCCGCCGCGCTCGAAGTGCTCCGCGAGCAGGACGGCGTCCTGTTCTCCGGCGCTCTCCAGCCAACCGCCTGCGAGCGCGTGACCGAGTCGCCGGTCTTCCTCGGTCAACATCGAGTAGGCGGCGTCGCGTACCAGGGCGCTCCGGAAGGAATACTCCGTCTCACCAGGGAATCGTGGTGCACCGATCGCCGTGATGACCTCGCTCTCGCAGAGCATCGACAGCCACGCGCGAAGCTCGGGCGCACGACGCGCTCCGCCCAGCAGCGTCTCCACGCCGCCGTACCAGAATGCACCGCCGAAGACGCTGCCCGCACGCAGAACGTGACGGGCATCTGGAGGCAGCGCCTCGAGTCGGGACTGAACCATCGCCAGCACCGTGTCTGGAAGCGCGTCACCGCGTCCTGCAGCGACCGCGCGGATCAACTCCTCCAAGTTGAAGGGGTTTCCGTCGCACCTCTCGACGATTCGCGTGACGATCTCCCGCGTCGCGTTGTCGCCCAACACCTGCTTGACCAATCGCTCCGAGGCGCGGCGCGGCAACTCTCCAAGCCGGGTCTCCTGCACCCCTCGCTCCATCCAGATGGCGGGAAACTGCAGGTGCACCTCCGGCCGGGCGAAGGCGAGGACCATGAGCGGAGAATCTCGCAGGAAGCGGAGTGCGCCTTCGATGCTCTTGATCGTCGGAAGATCGCCCCAGTGCAGATCCTCGAGCACGACGAGGAGCGGCTTCTGTCGGCAGACACCAGCGAGGAGATCCTCCCAGGCGCGTCGAATCTGGTCCCCCATGAGCACAGCGTCGTGTCGCGCCGCGCGAAGCTGCACGCTTCCAGCATCGTCAAAGGGCGCGCCCACGAGCTCACCGAGGAACTCCTGGATGCGCTGCGCGCTACCTTCGTCCGCGTGTCGCGCGACGCGCGCCACGATCTTCCGCTGGCGCACGCCGAGCGGTTCGCCGTCGAGAATGCCACTCGCGCGGCGCATCAGCTGCGCGAGCATTCCGAAGGGCGATCCCGCGCTCATCGGGTCGCCCCGAGCAGTCCAGATCTCGACCGGTTCGTTTCGCGAGGCGAGGGACGTGAGGAACTCTTGCCGGACGCGCGACTTCCCGGAGCCGGGCGCGCCCACGATCATCGCGACGCGCGCGACGGATTCGTCCGAGACCTCGGCAAGCATCGCGTGCAGCGAGGCGAGCTCTCGATCGCGCCCGACGAATGGGGTCGGTCGACCGAGGAGGGTCCGAGTGGTGTCGACCCGCTCTCTCTCGCCGCGGAGCACGAGGGCCGTGTTGTCGCCGCCGACATCGAAACGGAGATCCAGCAATCCGCCCGTGACGTCGTCGAGCCGAATGCCGCCCGCGAAGGTCGCGCCGCGAAGCAGCCCTGCGGCGCGGTCAATGACCTCACCGAGCGGAAGGCGTCGAGCGACGATGGCGCGGCCGGTCGCGAGGACCATCGGCGACTCCGCGAGGACGCGCCGTATCGCGAGTGCACACCCAGCGGCGTGCGCTGCTTGGTCCGTCGCGCTCCCGCGACTCGCAACAACGGCGACGAGCGTGCCATCTGCGAGCTGCTCGACGCGCGCGCCGTACGGCTCCGCCGCTGCACGCACGCGCTCGCGAACGGAGCCTTCGTCCTCCTCGAGAAGCGTCGGCGCGACCGCCGCTTCCTGCTTCGGTCCCCCAGCGGCCATGACGACGCTGACGACTCGGAGCTCCCCGGCGCTGATGGCGGGTGCGAGCAAGCTCGACGATCGAATGGCGCTCGTCGTTGCACCGAGCTCGTCGAGCTCGAAGCGAAGCTCTCCTCCGGATTGCGGGCGCTCCCGAGCGTTCTTCGAGAGCATGCGGGCAACGAGTGTGTCGACGTTCTCTGGTGCGCCGTCGCACAGCGTGCGCACGCGAGGCGCATCCTCGAAGAGGATCTTCGCGAGGACCGCCATGATGTGTTCGGCAGCGAAGACCGGACGGCCGGTGATGCACTCGAAGAGCACGCACCCGAGCGCGAAGACGTCGACGCTTGCGTCGATGCTCGAATCGCCGCGCGCCTGTTCCGGTGCCATATAGCCGGGCGTCCCGATCACGGCGCCGGTCCTCGTCGCGGCGAAGGTCGCTGCGCCGAGCTGCGCGACGCCGAAATCCAGCACCATCACCCGGTCGAGCGCGCCATCGACCAAGAAGAGGTTGCTCGGCTTCACATCGCGGTGAATGACGCCGCGCGCGTGCGCGAGTGCGAGCGCATCGGCCACGCGACGAACCAGCGTGATCGACTCGTCGACGGTGAGCGCCCCACGCTGGAGACGCGTGTGAAGGTCTTCGCCCTCGAGCCAGTCCATCGCGAGCCACGCTTCTCCCTCCGGCGTCGTGCCGTGCGCGACGTACCGGACGATGGCCTCGTGGCGAAGCTCGGCGAGCACCCGCGCTTCGCGTGCGAATCGCTCTCCACCAGGGCCTGATGGCTCACGCATTACCTTGATCGCAACCGTCGCGTCGTTCTCGCGATCGACGCCCTGGTAGATCGCGCCCATCCCTCCTTGGGCAGCGAGTCGCTGGACGTCGAACCGATTCGCAATGGTGCGCAGCGGCGACATGGAACCATCGTTGTATCCAGGCGCCGCCCGGATTGCGATTGGCGAGGGTGCCACGTTTCAAGATGGGAACTGCGCTGCTACTCGACACATGTGACGACACATGTGTCGAGTAGGCTCACCTCTGCGAGTTGGCCGCATCACATCGGCACGGTGGGTGCGGACAAGCCCACGTCGACGAACGCGCCGCAGCGACCTCGATCATCTCGTCGACGAACTCGTCGCTGTCGGACATCGCAAGACCGTACTCACGAACTCGAGTTTGCTGACTCTCTCGCAAGCCGAGCCGCGCGTAACAGTGGCACGCTCACGGCGAAGAGGTTAACGAGCCAGTCGAGGAGCGGATGGCGGCGCGACCGCATCGCCCGCCGAGCCCGTGCGGCTTCATCCGGGAGCGCGGCGCTCACCTCTCCAACGCGTGCAATGACGGCGTCGGGCTCGAGGCGCAACTCGCGCGCACGCCGCGAAAGACGCGCGCGTGACCTCGTCGATGCGGCGCTTTCCGCCGAGCTTCATCGCGAGCCGGGCGACCTCGTTCTCGAAGTGTTCGACCCGCGAGGACGCCGTCGGAAGCCCCCGGCCGCGTGCGAGCGTCAGGCAGACCTGCTCGTTCTCCGCGTGTCAACGTCCGCTGACATTTGCAGTATGTCGTCGTTCATTGACACCGCGTTGGTCACGGGCGCGCGGGCGACGCAATCGACGCAACGCTGGCGCGCTGTCGCCGTGAGCGACGAACGTCGTTGCGCGTGCCGTCACGGCGCGCCATTGCAGATGACGCGGGCGATGAGTAGGCTCGCTTCGCCGCCGAGCAGGGCGTGCGCTTGCTCGGCGACGGCTACGGCATATGCCATCACTGGGTGATGGACGAGCTCGCGCGTCGCTCGTCCCCACTCGCTACAGGCGCTCGCGCCAGGCGCTCGCGCGGGTAGTCGAAGAGGCCGCCGATCTCGGTGATCGCGTCGCTGATCGGATCGAGCCCCGGGTCAGCTCCTCGAGCGGGATCGACGCACCGGCGAGCAGCCGCGGGATTGACGCCGAAGTCGGTCGTGGTGAGCAGGCCGACGACGTCGCCGCGCGCGCGTCGCGGCGATCAGGGCGCTTTCACCGTCGGTATCGTGCCGGGCGGGTTGGTCAGCGCGCGCGCCTTCTTGCACTGGAAGTGACCCTCGCCGTCGCAGTTGGTGCAACCCGACTCGTTGCAGCAGCTTCCGTTCCTGAAGTGTCCCTTGCGATACGTGTCTCCGTTCCTGCAGGTGCCGGATTCCTGCGACCAGGGGCCGCAGATGGCCTCACAAGCCTGGCCCTCGCACCACAGGGCGCCGGCGACCAGCTGGCAGGGAGGGGGCGCCGGCGGCTTGCGCTGCTCGGCGCTGACGCTGGCCGCGGCGGCTTGGTCGTCGAAGGTGGAGTCGTACTCCGCCGAGCAGCCGCCGAGCCCGACGACGACGACGAACGACATTGCGTGAGGGAGCGTACGGGAGGGGAGGCGGAGATTGATCATGCGACCCATCAGCAAGGTCGGTGCCTGCCTCGCCTCGCGAATCGCCCATATTTCCTGCCGGCTTCCATGGGCTTGTGTGGGCGCGCCCGCGAGGCGCCCGGGCGCCTTCTCCTGCGAGCCGATCGCTTCACCTCACGACGCGCGCTGGGTTCGTCGGTGACATGATGCTCGTGCAGACCGAGTCTCCCTGACGTACCATCGCCGACCTGGGAGGTGGGGACATGAAGGCGAGCGACAATTCCAAGAAGGCGACCTCGAAGTTCACGGCCGAGGAGCGCCGGCAGATGTGCACGCTGGCGTGGATCGCCGGCGCGGCCGTCTCGGTGACCGATCAGGTCGGCGGCATCAAAGCGGAGGCGAGGGAGGTCGAGGCGCTCCGTCGCGCGGTCGCCAGCTGCTTCACCGGCTACCAGCTGAAGTCGGGCGAGAACCTCTCGGGCGAGGAGCCGTCGGTGTTCGACTACGACAAGGCGGAGTCGCTGCTCGCAGCCGCCGCGCAGGACACCCTCGCGATGCTCGAGAAGAAGGACACGCCCGAGAACATCGACGTCTACAAGAAGGGCGTGCTCGAGGTGGCGTTCCAGGTGGCCAACGCCCACGGCGCCGGGTTCCTCGGGCGCGGCGAGGCGATCAGCGCGACCGAGAGCGCGATGATCGACAAGGTCGCGCAGGCGCTCAAGGCCACGCACCTGGTCGAAGCGGCGCGGGCCGACGCGGTGGTCAAGAAGACGAAGTAGCTCTGACCCGCGATGCGGTGGCTCGCGCTCGTGGTGATCGTCGGATGTGAGAGGCAGCCGCGCGCAGCGGACGCCGCGGCGACACCGACGATCGCGCCGTCGTCGTCCATCGCGATATCCGCGGCGCCCTCCGCAAACGCGCCGCCCGCGCTCACCGGCGAGCCGCTCGCCGCGCTCCCCGTCGCCGGCTTCGCCGAGGCGATCGTCTCGCTGCCGCTCGGCACGAAGCGAAAGCGCCCGATCGTGCTCGCGTGTCACGGGAACTACGACCGCCCCGAGTGGCAGTGCGCGACGTGGCGCGACATCCTCGCGCGCGCCGGCAAGTCCGCGTTCGTGCTCTGTCCGCGCGGCGTCGCCCGTTCGGACTCGCCGTCCAAGGACGACGTCCGGTTCACCTATGCGAGCGCCGAGGCCATGCACCGCGAGCTCGACGCCGGGCTCGCTGCGCTCCGCGAGAAGTACGGGCCGTTCGTCGACGAGGGGCCGATGGTGTTCACCGGGTTCTCGCTCGGATCGATCTACGGCGCGCCGTACGTCCTCCGCGATCCGGCCAAGCTCCCGCGCGTCGTCCTCACCGAGGGCTCGCACGACAAGTGGACGCCGGCCGCCGTGCACGCGTTCGCGAAGAAGGGCGGCGTGCGGGCGCTGTTTCCCTGCGGTCAGCCCGGCTGCGTGACGATGGCGACCCCCGTGACCAAGGCGTTCGTCGCGAACGGCGTCCCCGCGCGCGTCGTCCACGGCAAGGGCGTCGGTCACGGCTACGACGGCGCGGTCGCCGACGAGATCGTCAAGGTCTTGGACTGGGTGCTCGACGGCGACCCGCGCTTCGCCGGAGAGTGACGCGGCTGTCACAGCCACATCCGCGGAGGTTGATGCGCCCGGACAACTGCCGCCCCACACGGTTTGCGGTGGCGACATGCGCGCGATAGGAACGGCGGATGCAACCGGGACCCTACGGACCGCCGCCCAACGGTTACGGCTACGGAGCGTCGCCGCCGCCGTCGAAGGGGCCGTCGATCGCCCTCGTCGCCGGCATCTGCGCAGCGATCATGCTGTTCGTCGCGCCGTGCGTGGTCGGCGGCGTCATCGGCTACCAGCGCGCAAGAGATCGCGCCGCGGCGAAGTCGGATCCGGCGAAGGTCACGCTCTCCGAGCGCGCCACCACCAAGAACGGGCTCCTCGTCGCGCACTATCCCTCGGACTTCGGCGCGAAGAAGCTCGACGACGCGACGCTGGTCATCTCGCGCTCGGTGGTCGGCGGCGACGAGTTCGTCACCCTCGGCGCGATCGAGGTCTCCGGCTCCTCGACGGACGACGCGGAGGAATTCGCGCGCCTGATGCTCGTCTCGGTCGAGCAGAACATCGAGTCCAAGAGCGGCACCTTCGTCCGCGGCAAGAGCCACAAGACGAAGTGCCTCGGCAAGTACGACGGGGTCGAATACAAGCCGACGTTCACGCTCCCCGGCGCCGGCTCCTACGTCGGGGTGGCCTGTTACTTCACGCACAACGAGCGCCACTACGTGATGCGCTACGACGTCGTGAAATCGCGCGCCGAGAGCGATCGCGCGTTGCTCGAGAAGATCGTCGAGGCGACCGAGCTCAAGGACGGCGGCGGGGGATGAACGAAGCGCCCGACGGGACGCGCCGTGGCTCCGCTCACCCCACCCGCACCTCCCGCAGCACCTGCTCGATCTCCCGAAACAGCGCCGAACGCTCCGAGGTGTACTCGAACGCTCCGAGCCGGAGCGCCTCTCTCCGGTTGTCTGCGGCGTGGTCGCCCGACGCGTAGACGATCACTGGCGCCGAGAGGTTCGCGCCGCGCATCGCGTGGAGCAGGCGCGAGGCCGTCGGCTCGTGGCCCTCGCGGTAGCCCCACTGCGTGATCACCAGGTCGCGGGGGCCGTCGCGGAGCACGGCGAGCGCCTGCTCGACGGTCTCGACCGGGTCGAAGCGGCAGTCTCCGCCGACGGCTCGCGCGGTCTCTTCGAGCTGCCTGATCTCGGCGGCGTTGTTCTGCGGGTGGGCGTCGACCCACAGGATGCGGCGGTCGCGAATGACCTCGCCCAGCTTGTAGCGAGGGCTCGTGCGCTGGTGGATCTCGGCGAGGCGTACGTCGAACCCGGCGTGGTCGTCGCGCGAGTCGTACGGCAGGAGCACCATGCCCTCGTGGCTCCGGTAGTAGCGAACGGTGGACTCGTCGGCGTCGGGCACGATCGCGTACGCGACGGGTGACAGCTCGCGCTCTTCGTCGTCGCCCATGACCGCGAGCACCTCGGAGCGCAGCTCGTTGAGGTAGGCGTCATGGAACGAGAAGCCGAGGTAGAGGACGGTGCGCGTGGCGAGGAGCGCGCGCAAGAACGATAGGCGGTGGGGGTCCTTGTAGAGCATCCGCCGGTAGTCGCGCTTGCGCAGCACCACGGTCGTTGGATCCTGGATGTCGCCGTGGAGCTTGAGCGCCGAGAAGCGGTCGGCGCTCACGTCGTACCAACGGCGGCCCTCGTCGCGGAGCACGGCGCGGTAATCGTTGTTGGTGGGGACGCGGCCGGGGAGGATCGTGTCGAAGTTGGTGGTGAGCACGGCGGCGAACGGGATCTCGCTCAGGAGCTGACGCCGGTTGTGCGACCGCTCGTGGACCTCGCGCTCGGTGAGCACGGTCTGCAGCGCGCGGCCGAAGTCATCGCGGCCAGCGTCGGAGAGCTGCTGCGCGAGGGCGTCGAGGTTGACCTTCGCCCCGTGATCCGCGAGCCGCGCGAGCTGCTCGGCGACGGTGGGCTCGAGCGCGCGGCCGGCCGCGAGCAACGCTCCCACCTCCGCGAGGAGCTCGCGCCACGTGGGGACGGTGGGCGCGGAGAAGCCGGCGCCGACGAACGCGACGCAGCGGCCTCGATCGATCTCGTCGACGAGCTCCTCGATGTCGGACATCGCGAAGACTGTACTACCGATGTCGACTCTCTCGCTCAGAACGGCTTGCCCACGATCGTCTTGAGCAGCCACTCCTGCGCCGTCGCGGGGCCGAAGCCGCGGCCGAGGGCGACGTTGACCTCCCACTCGTCGTCGTCGTGCTTGATCGCGCGCGCGCGCTCGGTGAGATCGAACGCCACGAGCGCGAGGTGCTCCTGCTCGCGCCACGGGGCGAAGCGTCGGTCGAACAGCCCGAGGCCCGCGTAGTACTCCATGCCGAGCGCGAACCCGAGCTGCGTGTTGACCCATCCCTTGAGGGCGGGCTCGAAGTGCGGCCGCATGCGCTCGGCGCCCGTGAACGCGTAGCCGATGATCGGGTTGAAGCTGACGAGGACGAAGCCGTCCTTGTAGCCGACGATCGGCCGGAGCTCGTTCGCCCAACCGTCGATCTCGATCGCGTGCGGAATGCGCCCGACCTCGATGTTCAGGCCGAGCATGAACCGACCGCTGACGCGCTCGGGGACGACCAGCTTCGCGCGGACCTTCGCGCCCGCGTAGCGCACGCCGAGCTCGGGCGCGCGCAGCAGCTGGAAATACACGCCGACCTCGAGCCACTCGGTCACGCCGAGCGCGGGCTCGAACGTCACGCGCGTGGCGCGATCGGGAGGGACCTGCCCCGGGTACTCGACGTCGCGTTTACCCCGGAGCGTGTGGTTGGCGTGCACCTCGAGGCCGAGCTGACCGGGTCGGTTGACCTCGGATTGGTAGACCTGGATCTCGGCCAGATCGAGCGCGCGCGCGGCCGGCGCGAGCACCATCGACGCCGCCCCGAGCGACAAAACAAGCCCCGTTCGCATGGAATAGCTTATTGAAAGTTATTTTCAATAAGCCGACCATGCGATTCGTCAGGCGCTCCGAACTCGATCTTGATTCAGCCACCAAGGTAGCGGTTGCGCAGGTAGTCCGCCGTGTAGCGGTATCGCTTCAGCGGTCCCGTGTACGGCGTCGCGCTGTCGTTGCGGATCTCGATCTGGACGGAGCACCACGTGGTGTCGCACCGATTGGAGACGATGGTCGCGGTGTGCCCGGGGTAGGGCGACCAGGTGGTCCCCACCGCTTCCTTCGTCGCTTCGTCGCGGAGCGGCTGGCCGAACACCTTCCGATTCGGGGGGAGCTCCAGGCTCACGCTGACCGTCGACTTCGAGCCCGGGTTCGCCGCGCGGAGGTCGAACGTGCGCTGGTTCGTATCGATGTGGATGGTGAGCGTCTCCTCGATGTCGAACTCGGGGAGCGCGACGCCGGCGCCGAGATAGGTCGCGCGCGGCGCGCCGTGCATGCGGAGCTTGATCGCGTAGTCGCGGGTCGGCTTGTCGGGGCAGGTCTTGCCCGCCTCGCTCGACGACACGCACCCGTCCTCGACCTTCGGGGTCCAGCGGAACCGGTAGCCCGAGGTGGGGCTGCCCTCGAGCGTCGCGCCCTCGGGGAGGCCCTCGGCGGTGATCGTGTAGTTGACGTTCTTCTGGAACCAGCCGCGATGACTGTTGAAGATGTAGGGCGAGCGACTGTCGACCGTGACGCCGTAGATGGGGATGTCGATCGGCTGATCGACGCGCGCCCACAGCTCGTTCACCGGCTTCATCGCGCTGTACATCTCGTACGGCGTGAGCGCGGCCGCCTCGGCGAGCTTGCCGACGACGCCGCGGTTTATGGTGTCGTACGAGGCCTCACTCAGGCCGACGCAGCTGAAGCTCGACGTGTTGATGTTGCCCTCGCCGATCAGGTTGTATGGCCGGCCGTTCATCGAGATCACGTAGTTGACGACCGCGGTGCGCTCGGCGGTCGTGAGCATCGGCCCGTTGGGACGGCGCGGGCCGAGGTAGAGGTGACCGAAGTCGGTCTTGAAGCCGGTGGCGTTGCCGAGCTGCACGCCGTTCGGCGGGGTCGACTCCATCACGAACGACTCGCCGGGACCGTCGGGGAGCGAGCGCAGGACGCCGACGTGCCCTGGCCACCATGCGGGCTTCTTCGCGGAGCCGTCGCCGTCGGTGAGCGTGAACAATACGTCGCCGGCTTCGAGGTACTGGAAGGGCATGTCGATCACGAGGTGACCGAGCTCGTGGATCGCGCGCAGCACATAGACAAACGTGAAGTGCTCGAGGGCGATCTCGGCGAAGCCGGTCTTCTCGTCGAAGCCGACCACCTCCGCGGGCTTCCAGTTGGTGTGCTCGCGGCCGCCGGTGAGCAGCGGGTTGAGCGGGCTCGAATGGAAGGCGGAGAACACCGGCCACTGGCCCTTTGCGTTCTTCTTCAGCGGCGCGTGGAGCACGACCGGCTTGTTGAACTTCGTGCCGGTGGGCTCGAGGCGGTAGAAGCCGTTGCCTAGCAGCGGGCTCGGGACGAAGACGCTGATGACGGTGTCCTTGTCGAGCGCGCCGGGCGGCACCTCGAGGAACGCGCCGTCGGGGATCTGCACGACGCCGCCGCTGCTCGCCGAGATGTACTTCCACCCCACGGCCTCGCCAGGGCGGACCTGCGGCGCATCGGCCGAGCCCGGGCCGGGCGATCCCGAGGTCGCGTCGGTGAGGGCCGCGCAGGCCGTAACGGAGAGAGCAGCGGTCAGCAGTGCGATGGTCGAAAGACGCATGGGGTGAACCTCCCTCGTGGACAAGAGTGCTGACGTCCACGGCGCGCCGAGGATCTACGGATCTTGGCGCTGCTCTCCGGGTAACGCCAACGCTGTGAATACCCACGCCCCTCGGCCGTCACGTCCTGCGATCCGTCGCGTAGGAGATGCGTTCGGGTAGGCGCTCGCTGACGCGCGCGCCTGGAGGAGCACGGGCCCGCGTCCAAGTAGGCGCGCGCGTGAGCGAGCGCCTAATGAACACGGGCCCGCGTTCGGGTAGGCGCTCGCTGACGCGCGCGCCTGTCGAACCGCGCGCCTGTTCGTTACTTGCTCTTGAGGACGAGGCCTCCGATCGCGATGGGGGAGACGACCGACGTCCCGCAGGGGAGCGCGCTGCAGCGCTGGGCCCCGCCGACCTGCGTGCAGCAGACGCGGTGACAGGAGGTGCCGTCGCGCACCTCGGTGCAGGGGGCCGTCGTGGGCGGCGGCGGCGGCGGCGGCGGCGGCGGCGTGCAGGCGCCGCGTCGCACTGCGCCCGTCGCGGTCTCGCACTCCATGTAGCCGCCCTTGGGCGAGGCGCTGTTCGGGGTGCAGGGACCGCACTCCATCGGATCGACGCCGACGTCCTTGGCGAGCGC
>JALHOE010000246.1 GCA_022843175.1 Deltaproteobacteria bacterium | reverse complement strand
TGCAGGCGCCGCCGGCCGCGCCGCGCCGCGACGTCCAGCCACCGCCCGCCCCGCGACACGACGTGCAGGCGCCGCCCGCCAAGCGCTATCCGGCCCCGACACCCACGTCGCTCGACGTGGGCGAGCCCTGGCACGACGATCACGACGCCGATCCCACCGAGGTCGGCTCGATCTTCGGCAAGCCGCGCCCGCCCGGCCACACCCCGATCGACGCCGACTCCACCGAGCGAATCCCGCCCGACCGTCTCGCGCGCCTGGAGCGTCATTTCCTCGGTCGCGAGGACACGCCGCCGCAAGAGCGCCTCAGCACCGATCGCTTCGATGTCCCCCACGAGAAGGTGACCGACGACGAGGCGCCGACCACGCTGTTCGATCGCGCGGCGCTCAAGCGGGGCTTCGGCAAGAAGAACAAGTCGGGCCCCAACGCGCCGGTGCGTAACAGCACCACCGAGCGCGCCCCCGCGCCGAAGCCGTCGGTCGGGCCGCCGCCGATCCCGCGGCTGCGTGGTCCAAAGGACCGCTGACTACTCCCACTCGAGCGTGCAGGCGAGCTCGGTGCGCTTGGCGCCCTTGCCGTCGGGATCGCGCGCCGCGTAGGTGGCGCGTCCGGTCGAGGGGTCGAACTGAAACGCCGCCGTGCGCGTGAGCGCCGTGAGCCGATCGAGGCATGCGGCGCTCGCCGACACGCGCGAGCGCAGGGCACCGCCGAGCGAGTCGAGGATGATCGCCTCGGCGCCGTCGATGCTCAGGTGGACCATGCGCTGCTGAACGTCGCCCTCGTCCCAACCCGGCGCCGACGCGCCGCACGCCTTGATCGGCCTGGCGATCTCCGACGATGGCGCGAGCATCGTCTCGAACGCGCCCGCCGGGCGCCCATCCGCGCCGAGGCGCAGCACGTACGAAGCGCCCGCGGTCCAGCTCGGAACCGCGGTGGTCGAGCGGATCCCGAACACGCCGCGCGTGGGATCCACGGTCAGCGCGGCGCGGGTGAGCTCGGCGGACGCGGCGCGCGCGAGGTACGAGACGCGGGTCCCGCGCGGATCGACGAGCGCGACGAACGGCGAGGGCTCCACGTAGCGCGCGGGCGTCGCGTCGGTGCGTCGGGTGCCCATCCCGAAGATCGCGAGCGTGTCGCCGAGCTCGCGGGCGTTGATGAAGGTGGTCATCGCGACGTCGCCGAGCTCGATCCGCTCGGGCGGCAGGTTGCTCACGAGCCGCGACACCTCGCAGCGCCCGTAGGTGCATATGCCCACGACGATGCGGCCGGGAGCGAGCGCGAACACGTTCAGCGTTCGACCCCAGGTGGTCTGCGCGGCGAGCCGATCGGGGAACGGCGAGGCGAACACCGGCGTCTCGTAGACGGTGCCGAGCGGCTCGAGGTCGGTCGAGAAGCGCGCGAACGTGCGCGCCTTGTCGCCCCACGGCGCGTTGTTGGGACCGACGGTGACAAAGCCGCCGCGCACGTTCTTCGAGGTGAGGAACGGCGTCAGCGCCTGCGCATAGTCCTTGGGGAGTTTGGGCGGGGGCAGCCCGAGGAGCACGTCGTTGGCTTGCGGCGGGTAGCTCGGCGAGGCGATCGGCACGCTGTTCGCGGCCATCGTCTGCGGCGTCCCGCTCGTGGTGCAACGCGCGCGGAGCGTGCGCGAGTGCGTGACGGCGGGCGGCGCCGGAGGGAGCAGCGGCGCGTCGGCGAGGCTCACCACGCGATCGTGGCTGCCGACGGTCTTCTGCCAGCCGATCCGCGTCCAGCCGTAGAGGCGACAGCCTGCGGCGCCGCACCGGAGCTCGCGGCCGGCCGGAGAGAGATCGAGCGGGCGCACGTCGTCGGGCCAGGCCGAAACGCCCCACGTCCTGCCGCCGTCGCTGGTGATCGAGCCCTCGATCGGCGCGTCCTTGCCGGACGGCGCGGTGACGATCATCGCGTGATCGCCGTACGCACCGACCATCGCCGAAGCGTCGACGAGCGCGCGCGGTCCGACGCCGGCGATCGCCAGGGTCGAATCGGTGACCTCGACGGTCAAAGCGCGCAGATCGGTGGTGCCGCGACGGAAGAGCGTGAACCTCCCCGGCGAGGTCTCGTCGATCGAGAGCAGCTCGCGCGCCGAGAGGTCGAGCCGGAGCCGCAAAGGCACGGTCGTGGAGGTCGCGCCGCGCGGATACGCGATGAGCTCGAGCTGCTTGCCGGAGTCCTCGCGGACCACGACGACGCCACCGTCGGCCCGCGGGATGAGCTGCCGCCGAGGCGCCTGCGGCAGCACGAGATCGCGATACACGCCCGCTGCGTCGCGCACGCATACCTTCGTCGCGAGCAGCAAATCGATGCCGCCCTCGCTGGTGCCCGCGCACGTCGCCGCGAGGGCGAGCGCCGAGGTGGCCGAGAAGCGGTGCCCCGTGCCGTAGGGGAACGTCCGCTCGACGACGAGACGCGGGGTGTTCTCGTCTTCGATCGCGCCGATCGCGAGCTGGCCGCCCGAGCCCTCCTGGTGGCGGAGACATGCGGCCAGCGCGAGCGCGTGCTTGCTCGGCGACAGATCGCAGCGGGTGAGGTCGGGGGCTCGCGTCGCGCGGGCGACGCGCACGGCCTCCACCTCGAGCACCGCGAACCGGCCACCATCGGTGATGAGCACGTCGCCGTTGGGCAACGGTACGCCGAAGGGCGCGACCTGCTCGACGCGCATCGCGGCCGCATCGGGGATCGGCGCGGCCGGCGCCGCGAGCACGACGCTGCCGAGCGCGCCCGACGACAGCACCGGCGCGGAGCGGTCGTCGCTCGCGAGCAGCAACGTCGAGCCGTCGCGCAATACGCGGTTCGGCGAGTTGATCGGAAAGACGCCGCTCACCGCCGCGGCGTCGAGGGGAGACCAGGTCTGGCCGCCGTCGCGGGTGATCACCGGGCCGAGGAGATCGACGATGGCGAGCCCGAACGTCGGGCTCGCGAACTCGGGCCCGGCGGTGCTCGTCTTGCCGGCGCTGGTCCCGATCGTCGTCCAGCTCGTGAGGATCGGCGCGGCGATCGGCGGCGGCTCGCGGGTGGCGCGCGCCTTCTCGAGATCGATCCGCACCCAGTCGAAGGCCGCGGCCTTCTCGCGCGCCCACAGCTCGCGCGCGCCTATCGACACCGAGGTGAGGTTGCCGCGGACGAGCGGACGAACCGTGGTGGTCGCGAGCGCGATTCCCTGTTCGGACAGGAGCACGACGCCGCCGCCGAGCGCGGGAGGCAGCGCGATCGCGTGGGTGATGGGCTCGGCGAGCACCTCGCGCATCCGCGTCGCGCCGCCGTCGCTGTCGAGGCGATAACGCGCGCGCCCGCGCACCACGTCGAGCGCGCCGACGGCGATCGGCGCAAGGGCCCCCGGGTGGGCGAGCATCAGGGCGCCCGCCCTTTGCCGGACCTTCGCCGCGCCACCCGGACCGCGCACCGCTCCGCCACACGCGACGAGCGCGAGCGACAGAGGGACCAGGCGACGGAGCACGCTCAATTTTGAGCGCGATCGCGCCGCCCCGCAATCACGGCTCGGCGATGGTCGGAACCTCGTCGGTCACCAGCGACGAGAGGAACAGGGTCGTCATCGCCCGCGCCCGGGGCACGCGCTGCATGACGAAGTGGCCGTCGGAGCCCTTGGCCGGGGTGAACTGCGCGATCCCGACCGTGGCCTTCCCCATGGCCGCGTTGCCCTTGATCGGCGCCTTGACGGGGGGGATGCCATCGAGCTGGGTGAGCTCGGGGATGTCGAGCACCACCGGCTCGATCAGCGGAAACCCGCCCGCCACAGCGCCGGCCTCGATGGTGCGCGGCGGCGCGTAGTTGTCACCCGAGCCGTCGGACGCGACCCCCTCGGTCATGAGCACGCTCTTCGGCGTGCGGCCCGGGAAGGGGGCGCGAGCGAGCGCGCCGTAGTAGTGCAGCGGATCGGTCGGGTCGACGACGGTCTGCACGAGCGACATGGCCGGGTGGAGCGGCCCGAGCTCGTCGGCGTTGTCCGCGCTGACGTTGAGGAACGCCTTGACCAATCCGGCGATCGACGGGTCGGGCTTCACCTTGAGGAGCAGCGAGTAGGAGATCGCCGAGCCGGCGCCGGAGAGCACGCCACCGCGCGCGGTGTCGTCGACCGCCATGAACAGCGGGCCATTGAGTCCGCCCTGCGAGTGGCCGAGGAACGCGATGCGCTTGGGGTCGAAGAGGATCGGCGACTTGGTCGCGGAGATCTCGGCGGGGATGTTGAGGCCGCCGGTCGCGACCAGGCGCGCGCGCGCGACCTCGTCGATCGCGGACTGCCGCCCGTTGGTGCGCGCGGCGAGCGCGTTCTCTAGGTTGAAGAACAGGAGCGAGATCTTGGAGTCGGCGTTGGGGTCGTCGAGCGCCGGCGCGCCCGGGCGGGTGCCGTGGAAGATCTGATCGACGCCCATCGACGCGATGCACTTGGCGACGAGCGCGTCGGCGGTGCCCTCGCTGATGAACGACGTCCAATCGCCGGTGGTGCCGTGGGCGTAGAGGACGATCGGGTAGCCCGCGATCGGCATCGGACACTTGGTGCCGTTGGGCACCACGAGCTTGAAGCGGAGCGCGAAATCGCGCTGTTTGACCGGCTTGCCGCCCTCGAACACGAAGTCGCCGCCCTCGGAGAGGAACGGCGGCGTGCCGCGCTGGTAGTCCGGCGAGCCCTCGTACACGCCGTCGTAGCGGTCCTTCTCGGCCGTCGACTCCATCTCGAGCGTGAGCGTCTTCACCTTCGGCGCGGGCAGCTGGCGCACGTCCTCGGCGACCGCGATCGTCTCGGCGACCGGGTTGTAGGTCGTGAACACGGTGAGGTGCGCGATCTTGTCGCGCGCAACGCCCGCCTTCACGACCGCGTCGATGGCCGGCCCCCACGCGGCGGCGAGGCTGCCCTTGCCGTCGAGGAGCTCTTTGAGCTGCGCGTTCGGCGCGGCGTTGCCCGCGGGCCCCTTCGCGCTGGTGGTGACGACCGTCGCGTAGCGCGTGGCCGGCTTGAGCGGATGACCGTGCGCCGGCGCCCAGGAGAGCGTGTTGGTCGTGAGGTAGTAGTCGCCCACGGGCGCGCGGAACTTCCACACCAGCGGGTAGCGCTTGCCGGTGTCGAGCTCGATGATCTGCACCGACGACCCGGCGTCGAGCGACGCGCGCGCGCTGGCCGGGAGCGACGCCTCGTCGAGCGGGCCCTCGAACGAGAAGTAGCCGGCCGCCGCGGGCGAGAAGCCGTCGATCTTCCCCTTGAGCTGCGAGCGGTAGCGGCCGAGCAGCGGGGACTTGCGCGGGTCGGGCCAGCCGTCGAGGCGGATCGCGGAGCCGTCCTTGCGGAAGTCGCTCGGCCACGGGTGGTTGAACCACGCGTCACCGTCGAGCTCCGCGGGCGTGGCCGGAACGACGAAGCGCGCGACCGGCGGGCCGGCGGGCGTGACGCCGGCATCGGGATCGCTCGGGGTCGATTCGGGCGAGCTGCACCCGAGAGCCAGAACCAAACCAAGGAAGAGCACGCGCATGGGGTGCGGGGAGCTTAGCGCGAGCCGAGGTCGCGCTCGATGAGGGCCAGAGCTTCGTCAATCCAGCGGCGAATCGCCCATGGAAACGGCCACATCCAGCCGTAGGCGCCGGAGGTGAACTGCTTGACGAGATAGTCGTGGAGCGCGCGATCGCGCGCGGCGGCGAGGCCCTTCACCTCGGCGGTCGCGCGCAGCGTCTCGGTGTACGCCTCCCACTCGAGGCGCGCGCGGCCATAGGCGAGGCCCAATGGCAGCAATGGCAGCATGTACAAGAGGGTCATCCCGAGCATCCCGTACCGGCGGCGTTGGCGCAGGTGCACGCGCTCGTGGCGGAGGAGGATGTAGCGCGCTTCGTCGGGCGACCGCGGCCACGCGCTCGGCACCCACAGCGTGTACCCGAGGACGGTGTGATAGCGCGTGAGGTACTCGTGCTGCGCTCCGAGCGTGATGACCTTGAGCGCGACGTCGATCGCGCGCTGGAGCCCGCTCTCCGACTTGGGCCGGATGCGAAACGAGGGGAACTCGCGGACGATCTCCTCGACGAGCGCGTCGCTCCTGGGGTGAGACACTCGCGCTTGATTCTCGCCCCCCGACGGCCGTTGAGGTAGCCGCTTCGAATATCTGGCCGTGGGCGCCCGTCCCATGGTGGTCCCGCCGCGATGAGCGGCCCCGGAGGATTCCCTATGATCGCTCGCTTGCTCTCCGCCGCCGTCCTCGTCGTCTCCGCCGTTGGCTGTACCGTCGAGCGCGCTCCCGCTGCGTCGCCGCCGCCGGCCGAGCCCGTCCCCGGCGCCGCCCCTGCCGGCACCGTCGCGACGATCACCAACCCCTGCCCGCCCGTGGGCGTCTGGCGCGCGTCGGGCCCCACCGGCACCGAAGAGATCAAGATCACCGGCAGCGGCGCGAAGCCCGGCACCTACGACGTCTCGTACAAGGGCGCGATGCTCCCGCCGGGCGCGGCCGCGCAGAGCGGAGACAAGGTCACGATCGACGTCGGCCAGTCGACGGGCGGCATGTACACCTGCGCGATGAGCCCGAGCTGCACGCAGATGAGCTGCGGCTTCGCCGGCCAGGCGCCGACGGTGTTCAACAAGTCGAACTGATCGTCGAGCTCGAACGCGAACGCGCCTCGCCGTCGCTCCCTCGGGAGCGACCGCGGGGCGTCGTCATTTGGGGAGCGCTGTTGCGGTCACTGGCACAGCTCCTCGATGGCGACGCAAATCCGGAGGTCCTCGCTCGACGCGGTTCGACAGCTCGCGGTCCAGCCGCAAACGAGCTCGCCATCGCGGGCCTCGCACCGCTGCCCGAGTGCAACGTGCGGGGCGCAGACGCTCTTGGGCGTGCAGTACAGACCGGCGCCGCAGAGCAATGTCCGATCCGTCGTGACATCGCTGCGGCGGTGGCACGTCTCGCCCTCTCCGACGATCCGGATCTCACGGCAGACGCCGTCGAGATCACTGCACCGCGAGCCGGCGCGGCAGTCCAACGGGTACTTGCACGGCGCACCCGCTGGCTGGGTGCCGACCGGGCGCTGACAGGTCCCATCGACGCAGGTCGTTGGCGCGAGGCAATGGCGCGTTGCGCACGACTCGCCGAGACCTGCGCCGCGCACACAGCGGCCGGCCTCGCACAGAAGATCGGTCTCCGGGAGGTGCCAGGCCTGCGTCGCGCAAGCGCCGTCGTCGGCGCACGGATCGCCGGCCATCGGCGTGCGCGCGCAACGGCCGCACGATGCGGCGATCGGCACCATCGACCCCACGCAGGAACCGCCCGCGCACTGCGCGTGATCGAAGCAGGTGGCGCCGTCCCGGGAGCGCGCCCCGCACCTCGCCCGGCTTCGCGGAGCATTCGTCGAAAGCGCGCATCCGCGCCTCGCTCGGCTTCACGAACAAGTCGCGTGCGCACCGCGCGAGCCGATCGGCCGGATCGATCACGCCCGGCGCCGTGGCGCTGCGGAGGCAGTCTGCGCGCACACCCTCCAGGCACTGCTCGCGCGTAGCGAACCGCGGCCAGTATGGGGAGTTGAAGTCCTTGATGTCGATGCATGTCGCGCCGGCGACGTCGCTGCAGACCTGCTCGAGCGTACGCGCGAGCGGCGCGACATCCGCCGCGCCCGCATCCCGCCGCGGCGGCGGCTGCGCGGAGGACGCCGCGGTGCACCCGAGGACGAACACGACGACGCCGCGCACGGGTGCCCGGAACAGCAACGACCATACCGGCGCAATCGCGCGGGGATTGGCGTTCGCGTCAGGGAGCTAACGCGCGCGCCATGGCGCCCGCAGCGGCTCGAGCACGCGCACCCGTCACAGGATTGACGATGAGGACGATCCTGCTGGAAGGCTTGCGCCTGCGCCTGCCCTTGCGCCTGCGCCTGCGCGTGCGGCTGCCCCCCGTGTCAGAGAAGTTGTCGCCTCTCCCGATTTGCTGATCGCGGAGACGTAGCGACCCGATCAGGGGCGGAGAGGTTCGCTCTGCGTGAAATCATACTGTGACTCATTCAAAAAGAAGATGGTTCAACGCCTGCTGATGCCGCACGCTCCGTCGGCAGCGGCGCTCTCGAAAGAAGTGGGCGTACCGCAGCCGACCCTCTCGATGTGGAAGCGGAAGGTGGTTACCGCCGTCGGCGTGTCGAACAACAACACGCCCGGTTCTGCGAGCAGGCCTCGCCGTCGGGAGGACGCAGCGCGTAGGAGCGTCTGCGCGTCGTGAACGAGGCGAGCAGGCTGGCGGAGAACCGCCGCGAGGTACAGCCAGCCCTCCCGGGTCCTGACGTAGGTGATGTCGCCAACCCAAGCCTTGTTCGGCGCGTCCACCCTGAAGCGTCAGGGGAAGCGGCGGGGCGATCGGTGCGCTCGCGACGACGCGGCCACCCTCGCCGCAATGACGGATGACGGCGCGGACGGGTGGCAGCAACGTAAGCGTTTGCTGCGGCGACGGCTCGCCACCGGTGCTTGGTGGACGGCAGCGTTCGTCGCAATGTCGACCTCGACTTAGTTAGTTAGGGACGAAAGACCCGGCAGCCGTCAGCCCACTTTTCGACCGTTCCGGGCACGAACGAGTGGACCAACGCCGGAACCGCGGAGCCCGCGACCGTGCGTAGAGCCGAGCCGCGGAGCTCCACCTGAACCGCGCGGCCGAGGTCCATGGCGGTGCACGTGAACATGATGGTCTTTGCACCGGAAGGCGGGAGCGGTCGCGTTGTTGCTCCACAGAGCGATGCAACGGCGGGCGGCAAGTTGAGGAGGGGGCTGTCGGAATCGCGAGCGATCAGTCGCTCGGAGAGATCCACGGCGACGCTCACCTGGCCGTCGACTTTCGGACAGACCCTGATTTGGGTGACGACGGCCTCTTCCCCAGGGCGAAAGCGAACCCCGTAGCTCGTGTCCGACAAGCGCTTCACCGGGTAGCCCGCTTCGAAGGAAGCCCCCGCGGGCAACGCAGCCAGCGTGAGGACGTACCACCGGTCCGACAGAGGCGCTGACGGGACCGCCTCTACCTGCGCGGGTGCGGTCGGAGTTGTGTCGGTCGCGCGCGTGGTAATCGCTACCGACTCGAGCTCGGGCCACGTGCGAAGCGTGAGACGCGCGGCGGCGTCAGCCAAGGTGCCGCTGCCGATCGCGCCCTTTCCGCTGAACTTGACGGCGAGCGGAGTCACTCCGACGGACGTCGAGAGGTCCATCGGCTGCATCCACACGCTCGCGGTTGGGGATGTGCTGTACGCGACGGGCGCTCCAAACTCCGGCGCCGCCGGGGCAAGTGCCGTTGCCTTTGATGCCACTGACGGGCCTGCAGCGGGTTCGACGGTCTCGGTCCGGCAGCCGACGAGGAGGATCACCGCGGGGAAACAAATGCTTCGGTTTCGCATGTTCATCATCGCTCCCATCAGTTCATCTTGATGAACTTGCCGACTTCGACCTTCCCGAACAAACCCGAGGAAAGGAACGGGAACGGTTCGTAGCTGTAGTTGTCGGGGGTGGTAGTGGGGTTATAGAAATCGTTGCTCGCGATGCGCGACCAAGCGTTCGGCTGCCCCGTGGGGGTGTACGGGCTCACCGAGGTGTCGTAGTCGCGGCCGTGGTCCCAAGCGATGCACAGATTATTGAGCGTGCTGGAGCTGCGGGACATGATGCTGTGCCCGCATTGGCTGTAGTTCCCGCAGTAGGCGCAGTACTCATCGTCTTGGCAGAGGTAGCGATGGCCCCACTCGTGCGCGAGAACTGTGGAATCGTAGCCGCCGATGAAGGGGTCGTACTTCCATGTGTACAGATCGACCTTCCCGCTGCAGTTGCCGGACACATCGGTGCCCGACCCGAGGTGAAAGCACAGCTCGCACGGCTGGCCGCCACACGAGGAGCATCCGTTGTTGTCCCAGTATTGAATCTCGGAGACGTACTTCATCCCTTCCGTGGCGCCGTAGAATCGGCGCGCGGCTCGCTTGGAGGTCTCCTCCATGTCCGCGAGCTCCGAACTCGTGGCGGCACGACCGAAACTTGACCCGGCGCGGATGACGCGATGTTCAGTCGCGGCGTGGCGGGTCCAGACGAAGTTCGCGGTGCCCTTCCCAGAGTATGAATTGATCGCCACGTAGTACGTGCCGCCGGAGGTGCAGGCGGTGTTCGACAAGTGGACGAACTCGTTGTTGCTCGAGCTTGCGCCGTAGTAATCGTAGTTGCTCGCGGTAGGGAGCGCGTTGCAGCGGATGTAGTAGTCGAAATCGGTGCTGGCGTCGCTGGACCACAGGGCAACGGCGTCGTGCTTAAGCGGAGAAGTCGCCGAAGTGTTGTTGATCGCGAGGTACACGACATCGTTGGACCCGAGGAGGACCGCCGTGTAGCGAACATAGGGAGAGATCGTGTGGACGGTGGTGTCGCTGCTCGTGGAGCAAGACACGCGCGCCTCGCCGATGCTGAAGCCGCTGAATGTCGCGCTGTAATCGGCGTACCACCGGAACTTGAACGGGTCGCGCTGCATGTTGTTGGTGAGGACGAAGTCGTACCAACCCGTCGCGGGTGTGCCCGTGAGGTTGCCGAGGTAGAAGGGATCTCCGTAGTACAATCGGTCAAACGTGTTCTCGCTCGTGAAGCTATCGACGCGGAAGCCGAACCGCTTCACGTGGTTGTTGCCGATGAAATGGCGCGTCCAGTCGACGTAATTGATGTACTCGGTGTTGTAGTTGGGGTTATGGGGCTGCTCCGGATTTACGTAGAAGGCGCCTATCGTGTACGTGAAGGGCACCGTCGTCGTTGACGGATAGGCGGGACAGTTCACCGGGGTGAACGCTCCGAAAGCGAATTGCGACGCAAGCACTGCGGCTGAACACAGGGCTGCCGCTATTACTCCGTGCCGGCTCTTCATTCTTCCTCCCTCGTGTCCGGAACCGTGATTCAGAACCGATCTCGACGTCGGCGCTAGTATCTACCGCCCAGGGATCGCAATGGCCGGGGCTGGTGACGCTCCGGTGACAACAATCGTCCAACGTGTCGTCGAGGTACTACCTCCCCAACGCTCCGCTTCCATGAACGGAACCCGCAGCGGGTATGCCGGACACGCGCCCGCGCATCCCGAGCTCGCTTGCAGTTCGATCTGGCCGGCTTCATCGAGCGAAGGTGGTGTGGCGATGTCGCGCCACGCGGTCAGCTGACCGAAGGTGAGCGGTGCATCGGCAAGTAGGGTGGGCTTTCCGTTGGGCATGCCACCTGCGTCGAGCGGCTGAAAGCGCGGGATAAAGCTGCTCAGTCCATCGGCGCTCGCTGCGTGTAGCACGCGGATGAACGACGCCTTGGTTGAAGGCGCTGGGACCGACTTGCTCACGACCATGCGATCAACATCCGCACCGCACGTTCCCGCGTCGATCGCCGAGCATCCACTCCTCGCAACAACGAGCGAGTACGGCCGTTTCAGCTTTTCTCCGATCACAGCCCAATCGGCGGCGCGTTTCTGGGCTTGCGGCCAGGCGGTCTTGCAGTCATCCGCCGAATCAATAACGGCCGCCACTGCAACCGTGCCGCCTTCCAGACCGTCGGCGAGCGGCGGCGGCACAGCGCTGACAAGTGCATCGCCGAAGGGGATCGGCGGGGGTGTCGACCCGGCGTCGCTCTTCTCGGAGGGCAGCGGGCTGCGGCCGATGGGACCAAACGTCGTGAGCGGTGACGAAAAGTCACCCGACTTGAAGAAGAGCAGACAGAGGTAGATGGCGCCCCGCTGGGGTGCCGCGTGGACGAACGCGAGCTCCGCGGACGGTTGCGAGCTGCCAATGTCGCTGGTGTCTGCAGCAACGTCGGGCAGAGAGTCGGCCACGTCCGTGTCCGCGAGCGCCGCCTCGGAATCCACCGCCGCGTCATCGGAGACCTGCGTGGCGGCGGACTCCTCTCCGGAGCACCCGACCCCGGCGGCTGCGCCACTGAGCATGAGCGCGTACGAGAGCCTCGCGCGCGCGGCCGTCCGCCGGCACGCCCGAAAAGCCGCCCAATCGAACCTCATCGATGTGGCACCCTTCAGGCTGCTCCGTTCGCTGCCCATTCGGCGGACCTTCCGTATTTTCAGAGAATACGAGGTCATTGCCGATTGTCCAGCCGCTCCCGGAAGCTGTGATCGCGCTTGAGTGTCGCTGCGGCGCGCTTCCGGTTCAACTGCCCGAGCAAGCTCCTCGGCTTCCGAAAGTGCCGCCCTTGATCGCTCGCCGTCGGCGATGCGCTTGAGCGACGCGCGGAGCAGTTCGATGAGCACGCGCAGATTTCGGACATCTCGACCTTCATCAGCGTGTTGACGACGAGCGCGATGTCCGCACTCACCACCGCTGCGGGCGACGGCACGTACCCGAGCGCGTGCGCGACATCGATGCAGGCACCGACCTCCCGCATCGACCCCGCCGCCGTCTGATACCGCAGCCCGCGACTGCGCCCCCGACTCGACGCAACCTCGGCGACGTTGAGCGGCACACTCGTCAGCGCCCGCCGCATCTGCCGCGCGAGATCCAGATCGTGCCGAGAGATCGCCTCGAGCACCGGCACCAACTCACGCACCAAACGCAAGACGGTCTCTTGAATACGAAGCATCCGACCAACTCCTCGTGACCCCGGACGCCCAACTGCGGAGGGGCTCGCCCCCACCCGCGAGGAGCGCAGACCTCGTCAAGGGCGAGGAGCGCAGCGACGAGGCGCCGAAGGCGCGAACCCTTGACGAGGTCGAGCACCCGCGACGATGAGAGAGCCC
>JALHOE010000245.1 GCA_022843175.1 Deltaproteobacteria bacterium | reverse complement strand
CGGCCGCGGAGTCGCGCTGCGCGCGAGCGACGTCGAGCGCGCGCTTGGCGTCCTCGAGGTCCTGCAGCGTCAGCGCGCCGGCATCGACGAGCTTCTTGGTGCGATCGTACTTCTGCTGGGCGCTCTCCAGGTTCGCGTCGGCCTGCGCGAGCGTTTGGGTGAGCACCGAGGCGTTGACGTTGGTGACCTTCTCCGCACGCGCCGCCGCGCGCGCCACGGCCGCTTCGGCGAGCGCGACGGCGGCCTTTGCCTCGGCGTCGTCGAGCTGAACCAGGAGATCGTCGGCCTTGACCTTGTCGCCCTCGCGGACCGCGACCGAACGCACGAGCCCCATCGTCTGCGCCGCCACGTCGACGCGTGCAGGCGCCAGCACGCGGCCCGTCGCGACCAGGTGCTGCTCGAGGTCGCGCTTGGCGACGAGCGCGGTCGGTACGCGCGGCCCGCGCGCCCGCACGGCGGCGAACGCAGCAGCCGCGAGGCAGAGGAACAGGAGCGCCCAGATCGACGGTCGACGCTGCCACGGCACGCGGGCCATCCGTAGACCATACATGGTGCCGCGATCGCCACCGCTTGTCGTTTTGCGCATCCTCGAAAGGTGGGGCGAGCGCTGGTGGTCGAAGCAGAGGACGACGTTCGGGGCTTCGTCGCCTCGACGCTGCGCGACGCTGGCTGGGACGTCTCGGTCTGCGCGTCCGAGCGGCCCACCGAGCACGAGCTCGAGGAGGTGGACGCGATCGTCAGCGACCTGAGCTCTGCAGTGAGGAACGGCTGGCTCGGCCCCGGCTCGAAGCGGCCGCGAGGGAAGCTCATCGTCTCGTCGCCGGTCTCGTCGTTCCTCGAGGACGTCCGCGAGCAGGTCGACGCGGTCCTCGAGACGCCGACCACGCGTGCCTCGGTCCTGGCCGCGGTCGACGACGCGCGCTCCTCACCGCTCTCGTCAGACCTGCGGGTCGACCGCGTCTCGCGTCAGCGGTGGCTCGACGAACGCGGCCTGCGCGCCGCGCGGAGCGATCCCGAGCTCACGGCGATCGCGGCGCTCGCGGCGCGCGCGACCTCCGCGCCGGTCGGGCTCGTCACGCTCGTCGACGCCCAGCAGCAGATCTTCCTCGGTCACACCGGCCTGCCGCCGGATCTGGAGACCGCGTGCGGGACCCCGCGCGCGTGGTCGTTCTGCCAGCACGCGGTGAACTCGGACGCGCCGCTCGTGATCGAGGACGCGCGCCTGCACCCGACGCTCTCGATGAACCCGCTGGTCCGGATGGGCCTCGCCACGTCCTACGCCGGCGTCCCGATCGAGCTCCCCGAGGTGGGGCCGGTCGGCACGGTGTGCGTGATGAGCGGCGAGGCGCGGACGTTCGACGACGCGGAGCTCGCGTCGCTTCACCTCGCGGCGCGTCTGGCCGGCGAGCGACTGGAGAAGATCGCGCGCGCCCACCCGATCCGCATCCTCGGGAGCCCCGAGCCGCCGCCCGCGCTCCGCCCCGGCGACATCATCGACGGCAAGTACCTCGTCACCGCCGCGCTCGGCGAGGGCGGGCAGGCGAAGGTGTACCTCGCGCGCGATCGTCTGCTCGGGCAGCTCGTCGCGATCAAGATCCAGCTCGCGGGGGCCGACCCGTCGATCCTGCACGAGGCCCGCGCGCTGGCGCAGCTGCGGCACCCATCGATCGTGCAGCTGCACGGGTGGGGACGTCTCCCGAGCGGCGTGATCTACCTCGTGCTCGAGTACGTGGAGGGGATCTCGCTGCACGCGCACCTCGCGGCGGCCGCGCGTCGCCGGCAGCCGATGAGCGTCGGCCAGGTGCTCGAGACCACCCACGCCATCGGTGGCGCGCTCGCCACGCTCCACGCGATCGGGCTCCTGCACGGCGACGTCAAACCCGCCAACATCATGCTCGACTTCGCGCTCGACCGCGCCATCCTCATCGACTTCGGCCTCGGCGTACGCATCGACGGCGTCGCGCCGATGCGCGGCGGCACCGCCGGGTACTCGGCGCCCGAGCAGTTCGACCTCGCGCACTTCCCGGTGGCCGCGCCGAGCCTCGACGCCTACTCCCTCGCGTGCGTGGCGTACGCGATGCTCGCGGGCCGCGCGCCGTTCGAGGGCACCCACGAGGAGCAGCTCGCGCAGCAGCGGCGCGGCGCCCTGCGCTCGCTCTCGGCCGCGCGCACCGAGCTGCCGCCGGCGTTCGACGAGGTCTTTGCGTGGGCGTTGTCGGGCGATCCGGCCCAGCGCTATGCGTCGCCGCAGGCGTTCGCCAACGCGCTCGACGCGGCGAACCGGTCGCGGCCGAGCTTCCTCCCGCGAACGAGCTGGGTCGGCCCCGGCGAGGGCGCCGCCCCGCGGAGCCGCGGCGTGGTGTTCCGCGCCGTTCGACGGTCGCTCCAGCTGCTCGTCGGCGCCGAGGAGGAGGCGGCGGTGTACGCGGCGATGCCCGCGGAGGCGCGCGCGGTCTTCGCCGCTGTCGCCTCGGACGACGAGCTCTACCCGTCGTCGGCCTACGTGGACTACGTGCAGACCTTCGCCGGCGACGATCGCAAGCGTCTCGAGGGACTCGCGGGTCTCGTCGCCAAGGCGATCGCGCACGATGCCCTCGCGCACATGAACGTGTCGCGCACTCCGGAGACGCTCCTCCACGTCACGGCCGACCTGGTGCACTACTACCACGAGTGGGGAGATGTCCGCGTGCGCCGCATCGGCTCGCACGCCGCTGAGTTGGAGCTCACCACCCCAGCCTCGCTGGCGCCGCTGATGTGCCGGTTTTTCGGCGCAGTCGTCGAGTCCTCGGTCCGCGCGATGGGGCGTCATGCGAGCGTCGTCCAGACCGCGTGCGTCGCGGAGGGCTCGTCGTCGTGCGCCTTCGACGTGCGGTGGTCTTCGCGGTGAAGCTATGCTCACTGCAGTGCGTGCAGTCGTAGTCCTGTCGCTGATCTCACTCGCCGGGTGCACCGTCGAGTCCGGAGGCACCGGCGGAGACCTCGAGCTGCTCCCCGACGCGCTCGCGGAGACGACCGAGAGCACCGCCGACGCGGTCGTCGACACGTCGCTCGCATCCGACACCGAATCCGTCGACACCACGCCCCTCGATCCCGCGGACACCCTGATCGACACGGCCGACACCAAGGTCGCCGACACCGCCGTCGCCGACACCGCCGTCGCCGACACCAAGGTCGCCGACACCGCCGTCGCCGACACCGCGCCCCCCTGCTCGGAGGCCACCGGCAAGATGTTCGGGGGCCACTGCTATTTCACGCTCACGTCACGTACGCAAACGGCGGCCGTCGCCGACTGCGCGGCGGCGGGCGCCCACCTGGTCACGGTCACGAGCAGCGCCGAGCACGACTTCCTCAAGACGGTCGGCACGGGCGATCGTTGGATCGGCCTCAAGTCGCCGAGCCCGAGCAACGACCGCTCGACCTACCAATGGATCACCGGCGAGGCGAAGTCGTTCAACGCCTGGTACAGCGCGGATCCGGACGCCATGGGGCCGTGCGTCGCGATGCACGGCACGCTCCAGCAGTGGGTCGACCGAGGGTGCGGCGACAGCAACGCGGCGATCTGCGAGCGGGAGTGAGGACTGTCGAGACGCCCTCCGGACTGGAAGTCGGGAGGATCTCCTCGAGCCGTCACGGCTCGTCGTCGGTGCGGCCGCGAATGATCGAATAGCGGGTCGGGCTGTCCGGCGGCGGCACCGTGGTGGCGCGGAGGCGCACCGTCGGGGACTCGCTCCGCAACAGCCTCTGCTCGGCGCGCTCGCGCACCCGTCGTTCGACCTCCTCGGCGTCACGACGGGTGACCTCCAACGTGTGAAGGAGGTAGAGACTCTCCTTGGTCGACATGGGCCCGCGCTGACGCAAGAGCGACGCCAGGCGAGAAACCCGTCGTCGCTCCGTTTGCGTCGCGTGTACGGTGCGAAATCCCCTACGGCCGCGCGCGCAGGTCCTGCACCACGGGCGCGCTCGCGCGCTCGCGCGGCCGAGGCTGCTCGAGCGGCGCGAGCACGGCGACCATCTCCACGAGGAGCGAGGTCTCCGCCCGGTCGCCGTAGAGCTCGAGCAGCGCCGACACGATCGGAACGCGCAGATCGTCCCCTGCGTCGCCCGACTCGTAGAGCCGAAGGGCAGCGCGCATCATGGCGCCCTGCCACCGCCGCGTCGTGCGATGAGCATCGTCGACGCGGTGGAGCAGGCCGTCGGCTTCGAGGCGCGCTACGGCCTCGTCACGTGACGCTGGCACGCGCAGCTCCGGCCGCCTTCGGCTTCGCCTGCTGTTGCGCCTTCACGTACGCGACGATGTCGCCGGTCTCCTTCGCGAACGCGTCGTAGTCGATCATCATCGCGTTGAGGAAGGTGCTGCCGCACATCGTCACGCCGGCCATCGCCGCGGCCTCGGCGATCTCCTCTTCCGTCGCGCCGGCGAGCCGCGCTCCCTCGGTGTGGAAGAGCGTGCAGTAGCGGCAACGGGTCGCGCCCGAGACGCCGATCCCGATGAGCTCCTTGTACTTGAGCGGGATCTTCGTCTCCGCGAAGTAGAAGTCGCGCATCATCCCCCAGAAGCCCTCGACCGCGGTCTCCGGCATCTCCCGGATCCAGCCGGGGACTCGACCGAACGCCTGCTCGATCTCTGCGTAGACCTTCGACTTGCCGTTCTGCTTTGTAGCCATCACGCTGCCTCCGAGCTCACCGGTGCCCCCCTTGGGTCCGGAGTGTCGTGGGGCGAAGCAAGCGACGGTCCGTCTTCGGCGTCGCTGCGTCGACCGCGTGGTGCACGCGTCTGTCGCGGCCGTCGTCGGCAGGGGTGCAGAGCGGGCGCGGCGCGCGCGATGCACTCCATCGGCGCGCGGAGCAGCGCTCCGCTGAGAAAGGGGATTCACCGATGGCCATCGCAAGTACCAGGGCGACATTCGAGGCATACAAGCGCGCCGCCGAGGCGAAGGACGACCATGCGCTGGCGATGCTCTACGCGGACGACGCAGAGATCCTCGACGTCAACCACCGCACGCCGCCCGGCTCGCCGGAGCGCGTGCGCGGCCGGCAGGCGATCGAATCACGGTTCGGTACGGTGCCGCGGGAGCTCGTCCACGAGGTCTCCGATCCGGTGCTCGCGGACGACCAGATGGCGTTCACCTACGCGTGTCGATACCCGACCGGGCAGCGGGTCTTCGGCATCCACATCTGCAAGCTGCGCGACGGCAAGATCGCGCGCGAGGTGGTGGCGGAGGCGTGGGACGAGTAGCGCCCCTTCACTCGCGCTAGTCCCGCTGCCGGGCTCGGCTGACGGCCTTGGCGACCTCGACGATCGGGATGATCGCCGCCGAGAGGCCGAGCATCAGCAGCCACTCGTTCGCCGTCATGGGGAACGTCTTGAACACCGGCTGGAGCACGGGGATGAGCACCGCGCTGAAGTGGATGAGCCCGCTCACGGCCACCGCCATCAGCAGCGGCCGCGACGAGAACACGCCGACCTCGGCGATCGACGCGGTCGTGGAGCGGCAGTTGAACGCGTGGAAGAGCGGCGACACGGCGAGGATGGAGAACGCGAGCGCGCGCCCCTGATCGTCGAGCCCCGCGCGGTGGTACCAGAACAGCACGAACAGAGCGGCGGCCGACATGACGGTGCCGACGAACACGATGCCGAAGTAGTCGCGGCGGCCGAGCAGCCCCTCGGACAGCGGGCGCGGCTTCTCGCGCATCTGCGCCGGGTCGGGCGGGTCGATGCCGAGGGCGAGCGCCGGCACGCCGTTGGTGACCAGGTTGATCCAGAGGATCTGCAACGGCGTGAGCGAGGGCAGCTGGGGGAACAGCGCTGTCGCGAACACCGTCATCACCAGACCGGCGTTCGACGAGAGCAGGAAGTAGATGAACTTCTGGATGTTCCGGTAGATCGCCCGGCCCTGGCGGATCGCCTCGACGATGGTCGCGAAGTTGTTGTCGAGCAGCACGAGATCGCTGGCCTCGCGCGCGACGTCGGTGCCGCCGACGCCCATCGCGATGCCGATCTGGGCCTCGCGGATCGCGGGCGCGTCGTTCACGCCGTCGCCGGTCATCGCCACGACCGCGTCGTGCGACTTGAACGCCTTGACGATGCGGAGCTTGTGCTCGGCGGACACGCGGGCAAAGACGCGCACCCCCGGGACCCGGTAGCGGAGCACGTCCTCGGTGGCGGCCTCGATCTCGGTGCCGGTCATCGTCGCCGCGTGCTCGTCCCACAGGCCGAGCTCCTTGGCGATCGCCTCGGCGGTGATCTTGTGGTCGCCGGTGATCATCACCGCGCGCACGCCGGCCGAGGCCGCGGTGGAGATCGCCTTCTTCACGCCGGGGCGGGGCGGGTCGATCATGCCGACCAGGCCGAGGAACGTGAGCTGCTCCTCGGGGTCGCCCTCGGGCTGGCGGCGACGCGCGAGCGCGAGGACGCGGAGGGCGCGCGAGGCCATCTCGTCGGCGATGGCGAGGATCTCGGTGCGGAGCTCTTCGGTGAGGGGGACCTCGCCGGAGGCCGTGGCGCTCATCTTGATGCTGACGCAGCGGGGCAGGAGGATGTCGACGCCGCCCTTCACGTGCGCGACCGGGCGCCCGAGATCGTCCATCGTGACGACGGTCATGCGCTTGCGATCGCTGTCGAACGGCAGCTGCTGGACGATGCCCGAGGGCGGCATGATCGACTCGCGCTCGAGACCGCCCTTCTCGGCGAGCACCAGGAGCGCGCCCTCGGTCGGATCGCCGATCACGCGGCGCACGCCGTCCTCGTCGCGGGCGAAGCGCGCGTTGTTGCACAGGGCCGCGGTGCGGAGGAGCCGCTCGAGCGGGACGTCGAGGAGCTGGCCCTGCTCGGCGATGGCCGGCGCCTGGCCGGCCATGTCCGCGCGGAGGATCGCGCCGTCGGGATCGTAGCCGAGGCCGGTCACGCGATAGGCGACCTTGCCGGCCCACACCTCGCGCACCGTCATCTCGTTCTGCGTGAGGGTGCCGGTCTTGTCCGAGCAGATGACCGACGCGCCGCCGAGCGTCTCGACGGCGGAGAGCTTGCGGACCTGCGCTCCGCGCTCGGCCATGCGACCCATGCCGAGGGCGAGGGTGATGGTGGTGATCGCGGGTAGGCCCTCGGGGATCGCCGCGACCGCGAGCGACACCGCCTCGAGCAGCACCAGGTGCCACGGCTTGTGCGACGCGACGAAGCCGTAGACGAAGAGGAACGCGCTCAGCGCGAGGCACGCCCACAGGATCTTCTTGCCGAAGCTGTCGAGCCGCTGCTCGAGGGGCGTCTGCTGGTCGCCCTGCTCGGCCATCAGCGTGCCGATGCGACCGAGCTCGGTGGTCGGCCCCGTCGCCACGACGACGGCCGTGGCCGTGCCGTTGGTGAGCATGGTGCCGAGGAAGAGCATCGACGGTCGCTCGGCGATCGGAGCGTCCGTCGCGGCGACGTCGCGCGCGTCCTTGCCGACCGGCGTCGACTCGCCGGTGAGGGGGCTCTCGTCGGCCTGGACGGCGTGGGCCTGGAGGAGGCGCGCGTCGGCGGGGACGCTGTCGCCGGCTTCGAGCTTGAGGAGATCGCCGGGCACCAGCTCGGTCGCGGGGATCTGCTCGGTCTCGCCGCCGCGGACCACCTTGGCCATCGGCGCGCCGAGCTTCTGCAGTGCGTCGAGCGCCTTCTCGGCCTTGATCTCCTGGATGAAGCCGAGGAGCGCGTTGGCGATGACGATGAGGAGGATGGCGATCGCGTCGCCGTAGCGCGCGAGCCAGGTGCCGCCGTCGTTCTGGTGGGCGAAGACGGCGATCACCACCGCGATCGCGGCGGCCGCGAGCAGCGCGCCGACGAACGGGTTGGCGAACTGCCCGAGGAACTGCATCAGCCGCGACGGCTTCTCGCCCTTGGGGAGCTCGTTGGGCCCGAACTTCGCGCGGAGTTCCTTGACCTTCTCCTGCGTGAGGCCGGCGCGGAAGTCGCAGCCGAAGAGGGCGAGCTTCTCCTGGATCTGCTCGCCGGTCAGCGCGTGGGGCGCGTCGACGATGAGCGGCAGAGAGATCCGCTGCGGTGGCGCGCGGCGGGAGGATTGCGGTGCGGTTTCGGCGGCCAAGGAGGTCTCGGAAATCGCGCTTCGGGCTCAGTGACCGGCGAGCTTCTTCTGCTGCTCCTGCTCACTGGCCTCGAGCTCGGCGAGCGCCGCTGCGAGCTCGTCCTGCTCGGCCTGCGACGGGCCGACGTTGGCCTGCTGCGGCGGCGCGGCGACGCGCACCGGCGGCGCCTGCACGGGCGGCGGGGGCGGGGGCGGCGCGAGGCCCATCTTCTGCTTGAGCGCCGCCAGATCGTCGTCGGCGCCGGCGGTGGCCTCGAGCTTGTCGAACTTGTGGGCGAGCTGATCGCCCGAGTACTCCTCGGCCATCTCGGCGGACGCGTCGGCCTCGGCCTCCATCTGCTCGATCTTGCCGGCCATCCGGTCGAAGGTCTCGAACGCCGAGGCGTTCTTGAGACCGGACATCGTCTCGTGGATCGCCTTCTGCGCCTCGGCGCGCTTCTTTCGCGCGATGAGGACGTTCTTCTTGCGCTTGGCCTCTTCGATCTTGTTGTTGAGCATCCGCAGCGCGGTCTTGAGCTGCTCGACGGCGGCCTTCTGCTTCTCCCACTGATCGTGGAGCTGCTGGGCGAGCGTCTCGTGCTCCCGCTTGCGGTTGAGGGCCTCCTTGGCGAGCTCGTCGTTGCCCGCGCGGACGGCCATCATGGCCTTGCGCTCCCACTCCTTGGCCTGCTGCGCCTCGGTCTCGAACTGCTTGCCGAGGCGGTGCGCGTCGGCGATGGAGACGGCGACCTGCTTCTTCGCGTTCGCCAGCTGCTCGGTCATCTCGATGACGACCTGGTTGAGCATCTTCTCCGGATCTTCGGCCTTGGCGATCAGGTCGTTGAGATTCGATTTGATGAGCTGCGCGAGACGGCTGAAAATGCCCATTGCGACCTCGAGAGAACTTAGCGGAGGGACCGAAGGATAACTACGCGCGCGGCTTGGCCGCGGGCGCGTGGTGGCCGGCGAGCTCGCGGATTTTCGGGAGCTGCTGGCCGAGGGCGAGGTCGAACTCGGCGATCACCGCCTCGAGCTCGTTGTAGTCGAGGTTCTCCATCTCGAGCGCGGCCGAGAGGGTGACCGTGTCACCGTCGAGGCCGTAGGCCGAGTGGACAAGGGCCGTGGCGTTCAAGCGGAGGAGGTGCTCGAACAGCTTCTCGCGGGACTGCGTGCCCGCGGGGCCAATCTCGACGCGCGCGAGCACGAGCGGCGAGGCGCACTTGAGCGCCAGGGGCGCGCCGTCGAGTTGGACGACGTAGGTGCTCGGGTCCGCTTCGTTCCACACCTTCTCCATTCGCAGGAGGTAGGCCTCAACGTCCTTGTTCGATCGCATCGCTCCGCTCCGTCGCCCCGCCGGGGTGGGGGCGCAACGGGGACGAGGTTAATCGCGATCGCGCCGATGGGAACGGGGAATCACGGCGATGCTATCGTTCGCCGGTGCTTTTCGCGGATTACGCGTTGGAGCTGCCCGCCGTCGGCGATCGCACGCCCGCCGTTTCGGTGCGTTGGCTCGGGACCGCCGGCTTCGAGATTCGCCACGGAGACGCGACGCTCCTCATCGATCCCTACCTCACCCGGGCGCCCCTCGCGCGGTGCGCGCTGTCGACCCTCGCCCCGGATATCTCGGCGATCACCCGTCACGTCTCGCGGGCCGACGCGATCCTCGTCGGGCACACCCACTTCGACCACGTGCTCGACGTACCGGCGATCGCGCGCCTCACCCGCGGAATCGTCTTCGGCTCCCGCTCCGCGGCGCGCCTGTGCGCGGTGGACGGCGTTCCGCCCGCGCAGATCCGCGACGTCGAGGGCCTCCTCCGCAGCGGCACCTACGTCGAGACGGTCGGACCGTTCGAGCTCCGGTTCTTCCCGAGCGCGCACAGCAAGTTGATCCTCGGGCGACGGGTCCCCTGGGAGGGAGAGATCGTCGACTGCGACGAGGTGCCGGTCCGCATGGGCGGCTATCGCTGCGGGGCGGTGTTCGGAGCCGAGATCCGCGTCGCGGGGCGCTCCATTTTTCATCTGGGCAGCGCGGAGCTCGTCGAGAGCTCGCTCCCTCCGCGGGAGGTCGACCTGCTGCTCTTCTGCGCTGCCGGCTGGCAGAGCACACCGCGCGTCGTGACGCGCGCGCTCTCGCGGCTGTCGCCGCGCGCGGTGCTGCTCTCGCACTGGGATGACTTCTTCAAGCCGATCGAGCGGGGGACGCACGCGCTCCCGGGGGTGCAGCTCCCGCGACTGATCGATGCGTTTCACGCCGCGTCTCGCGACCTGCGCGTGGGCGTTACGCCGCTGCTCGGCGAGGTGATGCTCTAGTGGTCCGTGGTCCGTCGTCCGTCATCCGTCATCCGGCGAGAGAGCGACGGTCGACGGTCAGAGTCGGTACGTGGTGACGATGTCCTTGATCGGACGCTCGACGCGCAGCAGCGGGCTCGTCACGAGGTCGAGGCCGTTGGCGACGAAGTAGAGCGCCTCGCCCGGCGAGGGATCGTTCTCGCGCGGGATGAGGGTGCCGTTGGGGAGGCGGTGCACGCCGCCCGCGAGCTCGCGCTTGAGCGCGAGGTGACCGGGGAGGAAGTCACCGGTTCGACGATCGCGAACGGCGACGCACATCCGATCGCGGAAGTGATACTCGGTGTTGCGCGTGACGAAGACCTTGTGGCGGCGACGCTCGGGCTTGACGGTCTGCATGTCCCGTTAGGTACGCCGAGGCGCCCGCGACGGCCAAAAAACTTCGCTAGTGCGCGAGCACCGTGGTGATGTTCTTCGTCGCGCCGCGGACCGCGGTCTGGACGACGACCTTCGCGGCGGTCGGGTCGTTGCTCTTCGACTTCATGTAGCCGGTGCCGTTGATGACGCCGCGGATCGCGCCGTCCTTCGCGTCGCGGATCGCGAGCGAGACGATCGCCGAGGTGGTCGAGTCGGAGCCGCTGTTCTTCGTCTCGAGCTTCACGAGGCTCGCGCTCACGATGTACCTCTTGCCGCTCGGCACCTTCAACTTGGCGAGCTCCTCGGTGAGCGTCGACTTGATCGTGTTCGCGGTGTCCAGGAGCGGGGCCGTGACCTCGCCGACGGAGACGGAGACCGGCTCCTCGGCAAATGCGGCGGGTGAGAGGTGAAGCAGCGCGGTTAACGACAGCGCTGCGAACCATCGAGCAGACATAGGGCTACCTCCGAGAGATCGCGAAACGGGCGATCGGGGGCCGACTCGACCGCGGTAGCCGGACGGTGAAGCACCGGCCAACAAACCAGATCGAGTTTTGGAGCATGTTGTCGGTCCATAGAGCACGTGCCGCGCCAGCCGTAGCGCGTTGTCGCGCCGCGCATATCCGGGCCGATCCGTACGCTCGCGGTCCGCGACGTGCGCTGCTCCGTGGTACCGTCCGGCCGTGCGGAGCAGCGCGGACTACGTGGTCGTCGGCGGCGGCATCATGGGCCTCTCGATCGCCTACCACCTCGCGCAACGCGGCGTGACGAACGTCGTGGTGGTCGACAAGAGCTACCTCTGCGGCGGCGCCTCCGGGCGCAACGGCGGCGGGGTACGCGCGCAGTTCTCCAGCGAGTCGAACATCCGCCTCATGCAGGAGTCGATTCGCATCTGCGGCGAGTTCGCCTCCGAGATGAAAATCAACGTGTGGTTTCGGCAGGGTGGATATCTGTTCGTCGTGCGCAGCGAGAAGCGCGCCGAGGCCCTCCGCGCGTCGGTGGCGCTCCAACAGAAGTGCGGCGTGCGCTCCGAGCTCCTCACGCCCGGCGAGGCCCGCGAGCTCGTCCCCGAGCTCAACCCGGAGGGCATCGTCCTCGCCAGCTTCAACCCCGACGACGGAGTGGTCTTCCCGTGGCCCTTCGTGTGGGGCTACGCCCGGGCCGCCGCGCGCCTCGGGGTCGAGATCGTCACCCACACCGACGTCGTCGGGTTCGAGACCTCGGCGGGCGGCCGGCGCATCGAGGCCGTCGACACGACGCGCGGCAGGATCGCGACGCACGAGGTCGTCAACGCGGCCGGCGCCTGGTCACCCGAGGTCGCGCGTCTCCTCGAGGTCGACCTCCCGAACAAGCCCCACCGCCACGAGATCTGCTCCACCGAGCCGCTCAAGCCCTGGCTCAAGCCGCTCGTCGCCGACCTCGACAGTGGGCTCTACTTCTCGCAGTCGATGCGCGGCGAGATCGTCGGCGGCATCGGCAACGAGCGGGTGCCGCACGGGATCGACCAGCAGTCGTCGAGTCGCTTCCTCGGCCTCTACGCGCGCGCCCTCACCCGCGCGGTGCCGCTCCTGTCGCGGGCGAAGGTCCTGCGCCAGTGGGCCGGGTGCTACGACCTCACGCCCGACGCGAACCCGATCGTCGGCCCGGTCGACGAGGTCGACGGGTTCTACCAAGCGTCGGGGTTCATGGGCCACGGGTTCATGATGGCGCCCGTGATGGGCAAGCTCATCGCGCAGTGGCTCGTCGAGCGCACCGCGCTGCCGCTGTTCGACCGGTGGAACCTGCGTCGCTTCAAAGAGGGGAAGCTGCTCAGCGAGGGGATGATCATCGGCTGAGCAGGCAATGGCCCCCCGGCGCGGAGGGCGTGGGCCGGGCCCGAACCACGCCGGGGGAACGCGTCAGTCGGCCGCCGCGTCGCTGCCGGTCTCGCTGCCGGTCTCGCCGCCGGTCTCGGTCGCCGCGCCGGTGTCGCCGCCGGTCTCGGTCGCGGTGCCGGTGTCGCCGCCGGTCTCGGTCG
>JALHOE010000244.1 GCA_022843175.1 Deltaproteobacteria bacterium | reverse complement strand
GGGGGTGCGGGGGAAGGAGACCAGCGCCTCGCCGAGCGCGCCGGCCTCCGGCACGACGCGGCCACGCACGAGCAGCGGCCGACCAGCGGTCGCGCGGGTGGGGACCGAGAGCTCGAGCCTCGCGCGTGCGCGCGCGAACCGGCCGGCGACGAGCGCGACGAAGAGGATCCCCGCGGCGATCGCGAACAGGACGAACGTCTGGTTCTTGCGCGTGTCGAGGCCGAGGAAGCCGAGCGCGAAGACGATCCACAAATAGGCGCGGCCGCGGGCCGACATCCGCTCGAGCAACAGGGCGCGGATGCGTCGAAGGCTCCCGAGCTCGCGGACCGGTCGTCGCAGCAGCTCCATCAGACCGGCACCGCGACGCGCTCGAGGATCTCGCGCATGACGTCCTCCTTGCGAACCCCGGCGTAGCGCGCCTTGGTGTCGAGCGTGAGGCGGTGGGCGAGCACCGGGACGGCCATCGACTTGATGTCCTCCGGGATGACGAACGCGCGGCCCTCGAGGTGCGCGCGCGCGCGAGCGACCCGGAACAGCGCGAGGGTCGCGCGGGGCGAGCACCCCATGCGGATCGAGGCGTGGCCGCGGGTGGCCGTGACGAGGTCGACCATGTAGCGACCGAGCTTCGGATCGACCAGCACCGCTTGGACGGCGCGCTGCAGGTCGAGGACGACCGAGCTGTCGAGCACGGCGGCGACGCTGTCGAGCGGGTGGCGCTCGGCCTGCGCGTAGAGGACGTCGACCTCGTGCTCGGCGGCCGGATAGCCGATCTCGATCCGCAGCCCGAACCGATCGAGCTGGGCCTCGGGGAGCGGATAGGTGCCGTGGAACTCGACCGGGTTCTGGGTGGCGATGACGAGGAACGGCGAGGGCAGGGCGTGCGTCGCGCCCTCGACCGACGCCTGCCCCTCGCTCATCGCCTCGAGGAGCGCCGACTGGGTGCGCGGCGACGCCCGGTTGATCTCGTCTGCCAGGAGCACGTTGCAGAACACCGGGCCGGGCTTGAACGTGAAGCTGCCGTCGCGCGGGTCGTAGATCGAAGCGCCGAGGACGTCGGTTGGCAGCAGATCGGGCGTGAACTGGAGGCGCTTGAAGTCGCCGCGGAAGGTCTTCGCCAGGGCCTTGGCGAGCGTCGTCTTGCCGACGCCAGGGACGTCCTCGATCAGGACATGGCTCGCGGAGAGCACGGCGATGATGAGGTGGTCGATCACCGCGGGCTTTCCGAGGAGCACGTTCCCGAGCTCGCGACGGAGCGAATCGATCACCGACATGCAGAGGAGGCGAACGCTAGCATCGACCTCGGTAATCCGCGCACGTGAGCGGGGCCCCTTCGCGGTATCCTTCCGCGGTCTATGACCGACCGGAAGCAGCACGCGCCGATCCGCCTCACCTCTCACTACGAAGCAGACGCGAAGACGCTCCCCATCAAGTGGGGCGCCAAGGAGGCGATGGAGCGCGGCCCGGTCATCGCGACCCACACCGACCCGGCGCACCGCAACGCGATCGGCGCGCACGGCGGCTCGTACTCGGTCTATCGCGCGCTCGCGATCGCCTCGGGAGCGCTGCCGCCCGAGCACCGCGCCGACCTCACCAACACGTCGCCGGTCGAGGAGATCGGCCCCCACCCGCAGTGGAGCGATCCGGAGAGGATCGTCTCGCTCGACCCGTGGGGCCACCGCGTCGCGCAGGTGTTCGAGAGCTACCTGCAGCAGGGCATCGACATCCGCCCCACCATCGCCGTCACCCGGGCGCACATCAACATGCCCGAGCTCCACGACGCGATGGAGAAGGGGCGCCTGGCGCCGGACGGGAAGATCCTCACCCGAGAGGGCGACGTCGCGGTCACCAAGGCCGCGCTCGAGCCGGTGTGGCACCTCCCCGGCATCGCCAAGCGCTTCGGCTGCACCGAGCCGGTGTTGCGCCGCACGCTGTTCGAGCAGACCGGCGGCATGTTCCCCGAGCTCATCACCCGCGGCGATCTCGAGGTGTTCCTGCCGCCGATCGGCGGCCTCACGATCTACTTCTTCGGCGACGTCTCACGCATCCACGATCCGAGCGTGCCGCTCGCCTCGCGCGTGCACGACGAGTGCAACGGCTCCGACGTGTTCGGCAGCGACATCTGCACCTGCCGCCCCTACCTCGCGCACGGCATCGAGGAGTGCGTGCGCATGGCGCAGGCCGGCGGCACCGGCCTCATCGTCTACAACCGCAAGGAGGGCCGCGCGCTCGGCGAGGTCACCAAGTTCCTCGTCTACAACGCGCGCAAGCGCCAAGAGGGCGGCGACAGCGCCGCCACGTACTTCCATCGCACCGAGTGCGTGGCCGGCGTGCAGGACATGCGGTTTCAGGAGCTCATGCCCGACCCTCTCCACTGGCTCGGCATCACCCGAATCGACCGCTTCGCGTCGATGAGCGACATGAAATACAACGCGATCGTCAAGAGCGGGATCGAGATCGTGAACCGCATCCCGATCCCCGACGAGATGATCCCGAAGGACGCGAGGGTCGAGATGGAGGCCAAGAAGGCCGCCGGCTACTACACCCCCGACGGCAAGGTCATGTCGAAGGACGAGCTCTCCGCGGTCAAGGGGCGCGACCTGGATGGCTGAGAGCGCGGCGTATCTGCGCACACCGGCGGCGATCCGCGAGCGCTGCAACGCGGTCCTCGCGCTCGGCCTCGACGACAGGCTCGAGCACTTCGCCGTCGATCTCTCTGCGCTCGAGAAGGTCGCGGCGCGGGTGGCCGAGGTCACCCGCCAGGCCTATCCCGATCTGCAGGTGCCGATCCACGGCCGCTTTCGTCACTTCGAGGTCGGCGCGGTGGACCGCATCGCCCTCCTCCGGCGCCGCCTCGAGGACCGCCCACCCGTCGAGCGCGCGCGCGCGCTGATCGATCTCGTCGTCCCGAGCGTGCTGCTCGACGCGGGCGCCGGCGCCGCGTGGAGGTACGAAGAGGACGGCGTCGCGTACTCGCGCTCCGAGGGCCTCGCGGTCGCGAGCTTCCGCATGTTCATGGACGGCGCCTTCTCCGCGCGCCACGACGACCCGCTCCGCGCCGACGCCGAGGGCCTCGCGCGGATGGACGTCGAGTCGCTCGCGCGTGCGTTCCAGATCGGCAAGGACAACCCGCTGGTCGGGCTCGAGGGACGCGTCGGCCTGCTTCGCGCGCTCGGACAGGCGCTCGTCGCGCGCCGCGACCTGTTCGGCGAGGATCCCCGGATCGGCGGGCTGGTGGAGCACTTTCACGGTCGCACGCGCGCCGCCGACGTCCTCGCGAAGGTGCTCGACGGCCTCGGCTCGATCTGGCCGGGCCGCGTCGAGGTCGAGGGGCAGAACCTCGGCGACGTGTGGCCGCACCCCCTGGTGGGCCTCGTGCCGTTCCACAAGCTGTCGCAGTGGCTCACCTACTCGCTGGTCGAACCGCTGGCCGAGGCCGGCGTCGAGGTCGTCGAGCTCGACGAGCTCACCGGCCTCCCCGAGTACCGCAACGGCGGGCTCCTGTTCGACCTCGGGCTGATCACCGCCAAGCACGCCGGTGTCACCGGCAAGCGGCACCGTCCCTCCGATCCGATCGTCGTCGAGTGGCGCGCGCTCACCGTCGCGCTCCTCGATCGGGTCGCCGACGCGGTGCGCGCGCAGCTCGGGAAGCAAGACCTCCCGCTCGCCAACATTCTCCAGGGCGGCACGTGGTCCGCGGGACGCAAGGTCGCCGCCGAGCGCCGCCCCGGGGGGGCGCCCCCGATCGAGATCGAGAGCGACGGCACGGTGTTCTAAATCGCGGTTCGTGATCGCGGCGCACTCGGCTAAGTTTCCCCGCCGTGACCACGCCGCAGTTCCCGAACACCACGATCGTCGACCACCCGCTCGTTCAGCACAAGCTGACGCTGATGCGCCAGAAGGACACCTCCACGGCGTCGTTCCGCGCGCTCCTCTCCGAGATCGCGATGCTCCTCGCCTACGAGGCCACGCGCGACATGAAGCTCGCGACCGAGGAGATCGAGACGCCGCTCACGAAGATGCAGGCGCCGGTCCTCGAGGGGAAGAAGGTCGTGCTCATCGCGATCCTCCGCGCGGGTCTCGGCATCCTCGACGGGATGCTGCAGCTGATCCCGTCGGCGCGCGTGGGGCACATCGGCCTCTACCGCGACCCGCGCACGCTCGCCGCCGTCGAGTATTTCTACAAGGTCCCCGGTAGCCTCGCCGACCGCGACGTCATCGTGTGCGATCCCATGCTCGCCACCGGCAACAGCGCGGTCGCCGCCGTCGAGCGCATCAAGCAGAGCAAGCCCGGCTCGCTCAAGCTCGTGTGCCTGCTCGCGTGCCCCGAGGGGCTCAAGAATTTCCACGAAGCGCACCCCGACGTGCCGGTGGTCACCGCCGCCGTCGACGAGCGCCTCAACGACCACGGCTACATCGTGCCGGGCCTCGGCGACGCCGGCGATCGCCTGTTCGGCACGAAGTAGCGCCTACGGACAGCCGCCCTTCGAGGGGGGCCCCGGCTCGTTCGGGCACTTGTCGTTCTGGTCGGGAACGCCGTCCTGGTCGTTGTCCGGATCGGGGCAGCCGTCCGCGTCCTCGAAGCCGTCGAGGTCCTCGGCGACGTCGGGGCATTGGTCGAGGTGATCGGCGATGCCGTCGCCGTCGCGGTCGTCGGCTTTGGCCGAGGGCTTCGGGAGGTGTGGCTTGTGGTGGTGCGGCGCGGGCTCGGTGGAGACCGGCGCGGGCGGCGCGGTCACGACCTCGGTGTGGGTTTGCGTTTGCTCTCTCGCGCAGGCGAGGGTGAGGAGGAGGGCGAGCGCGGGGCGCATGAGGGGGAGATTAGGGCAACCGCGCGCTGACGCGCGCGGCCCCGTCGGCCGTTCTCCCGTTGGCTTCAGCCGGCCAGCTTGGCGAGCGCGCCGGTGCAGTACTTGGCGTTGCCAAAGGTCGTGAGGTCGGTCGCGCCCATCGCGTTGCCCATCGACACGAGCAGGTTGTTGTGCGGCGTGCCGGACGGGTACTTGATGTAGCGCCCGGGCTTGATCGCGCCGCCCGCCCTGCCGGCCAGCACGAACGGCATGTCCTTGCGGCTGTGGGTGTTGCCGACGGCGAGCTCGTTGCCCCAGAAGACGAGCGAGTTGTCGAGCAGCGTCTCGCCCGGCGCCTCTTCGGTCTTCTTGAGCAGGCCGAGGAAGTACGCGAACTGCTCGGCGTGCCACTTGTTGATCCGCACGAGCTTCGCCTTGGCGACGGCGTCGCTGTCGCCGGCGTGCGAGAGCTCGTGGTGGGACTCCTTCATGTCGCTGCCGAGCCACGAGTACACCGTGGGGCTCGTCGCGCGCGACCACTGAAAGGTGGCGACCCGGGAGATGTCGCACGCGAGCGCGAGCGCGAGCAGCTCCATCTGCAGCTTGCCGACCACCGGGAACGCCGCCTGCGACTTGAGGTCCATCGTGCCCGGGCGCGTCGGCGTCTTGCACGTGGACGAGCTCACCGCGTCGAGCCGCTTCTCGACGTCGCGCACGGCGAACAGGTGGGCGTCGAGGCGCGTCCGGTCCTCGCCCGAGAGCTTGCCGTTGAGCGACGCGAAGTGACCGGCGACGCCGTCGAGCACGCTCTTGCGCTGCGCGCGGAGCTTGGTGACCGCGGCCGGATCGCCCACCATCCCGCCGAACATGCGGTCGAAGGCGATCTGCGGGTCGTTGATCGGCGGGAGCGAGACGCCCGCGCCGCTGTACGACATGCGCGACCACACGTCGTTGTTGAAGGCCTGCACCGCGAGCTGCACCGACGCGAGCTTGCTGCCCGCGCCGATCCGCTTGGCGATCACCTGATCGAGCGACACGCCGCCCGCGAACCCGGCGCTCGCGCCGCCGCCGCCGGCGAACGATCCGGACTGCAGCTCGGTGCCGGTGAGGAGGTGGCCCATCCCCTTCTGGTGCGCGCTGCCCGGGCCGTACGACGTCGAGAGCATGTCGACGCCGTCGAGGATGAGCACGTCGCTCTTGTACGGGTCGAGCGGACGGAGGATGTCGCCGAAGTTGAACGCGCTCTCGGTGCCGCTCGGCGTCCACACCGGGTTGATGGTGCCGCACGCGGAGAACCAGGCGATGAAGCGCTTGGGGCGCGGGGTCGGCGCGGCGCCGACGCGGCCCTGGAGCGAGGAGAGGAAGGGCAGGGCGATCGCGATCGAGCCCGACCCGCGGAGGAATTGACGGCGGTTCACGGCGACACCTTCCGGTAGAGAAACGCGTCCGTTTGGGTGAGCTCGACGACGAGCTCGCGCATGTCGTACTTCGCGGCGGCGAACTTCTGCTTCAGCGTCGCCACCGAGCAGCGATCGGCCTCGGTCTCGCCGCGGCCGTAGGCGAAGCGGAACCAGTGGGTCGTCACGCAGCTCGCGACCTCCTGGCTCTTGCTCAGGCGCTTCGCGAGCTCGACCCCGCCGTAGAACTTGCCGTCGACGTCGGTGCCGGTCAGCTCGCCGTTGGCGTCGATCGCGTGCATGCCCTCTTTGTCGCGGTAGCGGCCGATGCCGTCGTAGTGCTCGAAGGCGAACCCGATCGGATCCATCAGCTGGTGGCAGCCGCGGCACGCGGCGTCGGAGGAGTGCTGCTGGTAGCGCTCGCGGGTCGACTTCGAGGGGTCGACCTCCGGCGGCACCACCACCAGGCCCTCGGGCGGCGGGGCGATCTCGTGGCAGAGGATCTTCTCGCGGATGAACTTGCCGCGGTAGATCGGCGACGACTCGTAGGCGATGGCGTGGAGCGACTGCACCGCCGGCTGGAGCAGCACGCCGATCCGCTTGCTCGGATCGGTCGGCAGCTTGAGGAACCCGCTGCCGCTCGGCGCCGGCAGGCCGTAGACCTTGGCGAGGCGCGCGTTGGCGAAGGTGTACGGCGCGGTGAAGAGCGACTCCATCGAGCCGTCGTTCCAGAACACGTTCTCGAGGAACGTCGCGGTCTCGTCGCGGAGATCTCCGCGCAGCGCGTCGTCGAACTCGGGGAACACGTTGGGGTCCTTGGGGACCTCCTCGAGGTGGTCGAGCTCCATCCACTGCCGGTGGAAGTTCGCCACCGCCGCCTTGGCGCGGGGGTCCTTCAGCATCCTCCGGGCCTGCGCCGCGATCTCCTCGCGGGTCGCGAGCTTGCCCTCGTCGGCCGCGGCGAAGAGCGTGTCGTCGGGCATCGAGTTCCAGAGGAAGTAGCTGAGGCGCGACGCGATCTCGTGGTCGTCGAGGCGGAGGAGCCCCGGCTTGTCGGTCGCGACCGAGCCGAGCTCGACGCGGTAGAGGAAGAACGGCGACTGCAGCACGAGCTGGGTCATGCTCTCGAGGCCGCTGTCGAACGTCGCCTCCCTGCGCGCGGCGTAGGCCGCCATCAGTGACGCGATCTGCTCGTCGTTCGCCGGTCGCCGAAACGCCCTCCGCGCGAGGCGCTCGGCGGTCTGCTTGGCGCACGCGGTCTCGCCCATCGCCGCCGCGGTGCAACCGCCGATCGCTTTCACTCGCGGGAGCGCCGCGACGGCCAGCTTCTCGGCGGCGTTCATGTACTGCTCGGCGAGGACCGAGGTTACGGTGAGGCCGAGCGCGTTGTTGTCGAACCCGAGCACCGTCTGATCGGCGGGGAACGTCGCGCCGACCTTGAGGTCGACGCCGAACAGATCGCGGACGGTGTTGTCGTACTCGATCCGCGTCAGGCGACGCACCGGCGACGGGCCGGGATCGATCGTGCCGTCGGCGCACGCCGCGGTCGTGGTCGTCGTCGGGCCGCCGGGCTCGCTCGGGCCGTTGGGGCCGGAGGGGTCCGAGCCGTCCTCGTGTCCGATGGAGCCGATGCAGCCAAGAGGCAGCAGGAGGGCGACGATCAGGGCGTTGCGTGACATCGCCTCCCGACGTTGCACCCGCTGTACCTTCCAACCTCGGTGCGCGATGTCCGGCGTCACTGCACGGATGCGCCCGATCGACCCCATCGCGCGTCACCGCCGCGGGACTCCGCGCGAAATGCGTGATCTTCGCGTGTCGGAACGGATCGATCCGAGCTCGGATCGATTCGATCCATGTAGGCTCACGGAGGTGGAGCTCTCGGCGATCCACATCTACCCGATCAAGGGCGCGCGCGGCGTCGCGCTCGCGTCCGCCGACGTGGTCGAGCGGGGCCTCCGCGACGACCGCCGCTTCATGATCGTCTCCGACGCGGGGCTGTTCCTCACCCAACGCGAACACCCGGAGCTCGCGCGCGTGGGGACGGCGATCGAGGGCGACGCCCTCGTCATCGAAGCGCCCGGTGAGCACCGCTTGCGCGTGCCGCTCTCGCCCACGGGCCCGCGCCGCGGCGTCACGGTGTGGAGCTCGGAGGTCGACGCCGTCGAGGTCCCCGAGGCGCACCGCTTCTTCTCGGCGATCCTCGGGACGCCGGCGCACCTCGTTTACATGCCGGACGACGCGCGCCGCCCGGTGAAGAACCGCGACGCGATCGTCAGCTTCGCCGACGGCTATCCGATGCTGCTCACCAGCGAGAGCTCGCTCGCAGACCTCAACGCCCACATGGACGCGCCGTTGCCGATGGATCGCTTCCGCCCGAACCTGGTCGTGCGCGGCGCGCCGGCGTGGGCCGAGGACGCGTGGGACCGGATCCGCGTCGCCGGCATCGAGCTCGAGCTCGCCAAGCCGTGCGATCGCTGCGTCGTGACCACGACCGATCAGCGCACCGGCGAACGTGGCGTCGAGCCGCTGCGAACGCTCGCCCGGATTCGCGCCCGGGATCACAAGGTGTGGTTCGGCGAGAACCTCGTGCACCACGGGACGGGGACCGTCCGCGTGGGCGACGTGGTCACGGTCGAGTCACTCGTAGCGGAGTCCCTCGACCGGTAGCAGCTTGGACGCGGCGCGCGCCGGGTACAGCGTGCTCACCGCGCAGATGAGCAGCGCCGCGCCGGTGACGGCGGCGAAGTCCCAGCCGTTCACCGCGATGGGCAGGCGATCGATGTAGTAGACGTCCGGGTCGATCCGTACGCCGAACCACGACAGGCCGTAGCAAGTGGCGTAGCCGACCGCGACGCCGAACATCGTGCCGATGCCGCCGATGATCATGCCCTCGACCATGAACACGCGGAGGATGGCGAGGTCCGAGGCGCCGAGCGCCTTGAGGATGGCGATCTCCTTGCCCTTCTCGGTCACCATCAGGAGCAGCGTGCAGAGGATGCAGAAGCTCGCCACGATGATCGCGAGCGAGAGCACGATGAACGTGGCGATGCGTTCGAGCTTGAGCGCGCTGAACAGGTTCTTGTTGATCTCGCGCCAGTCGCGGGTGCGCAGCTCGGGGCGCGCGACCGCCGCCTCGACGAGCGGGCGCACGACCTCGGCCTTCTCCGGGTCGACGACCTTGACCTGAATGGCGCCGATGCGGTCGGGCTGGTCGAGAAACGTCCGCGCGACGTCCATCATGATGTAGCCGTGCGACGCGTCGTACTCGTACATGCCGGAGAAGAAGATGCCTGCGACGCGGAACTTCTTCTCGCGCGGGACGACGCCTGCCGGCGTGAGCTCGCCCATGCGCGACACGAGCGACACCTCGGAGCCGAGCCGCAGGTGCAGGGTCTTGGCGAGCTCGCGGCCGATGACGATGCCGGGGTAGACCGGCCGGTCGGGGGGTGGCTTGGGCCGCCCGGCCTTCTCGACGTCTGGGTCGGGGGCCTCGTGGCCCTTGGAGATGAAGCCCGGTGGCGCGGACGACTGGGGCGGCGGCGCGTCGGACAGCGGGCGGAAGATCTCTTCCTCGGTCTCGACGCCGCGGCGCTCGGACCAGGGGAGGGCCGCGATGTACTCGGGATCGGCGAGCCACTCGAGCTTGCCGATCTCGACGTTCTTGGGGAGGTCGATGACCTGGCCGACGGTGTCGAGATCGATGCCGCGGAGCAGCACGCCGGCCGTGTTGGTGCCGACCGAGGCCATGACCTCGGAGGTGATCATCGGCGTGGCCGCGACCACGCCGGGTACGCCGCGGACGCGCTCGATCACCGGCGACCACTCGGGGAAGCCCTGGGGATCGCCGCTGTCGACCATGACGTGCGCGTTGTTGGCGAGGATCTTTCGCTTCAGGTCCTGCCCGAAGCCGCCCATGATCGAGATGACCGAGCAGAGCGCGCACGACGACACCGAGACGCCGAGGATCGACAGGACCGAGATGATCGTGAGGAAGCCGCTCTTGTGCGCCCGGATGTGGCGCGCGCCGACGTAACGCGCGAAGCCGGCGCGCTCGAGCGTGTCGAGCAGGAGCGGCAGGAGGGCGAGGAGCACGATGATGAGGAACACGACGCCGGTCCCGAGGGCCGACGCGCGAATGATCTCGTGCTTCATGACGACCTTGGAGCCGCGCGTGACGGGGAGCGCCGCCGCCGCGCGGACCAGCACCAGGAACGCGACGGCGAACATCGAGCCGATCGCGAGCCAGAGAAACCGGAGCCTCCCGCCGATGCCGCGTCGCTCGCCGGCGAGCTTGTCGGTGCGTAGCGCGCGCAGCGAGAGCACGGCGACGCCGATCGCGGTGAGGATGACGAGCGAGATCGGAATGCCGGCCATGAGCGTCGCGCTGACTACCCCAGCGTGCGGCGGACCGCACGCATTCCCGCCTATTTCCCCGACAGCCCGCGGAGCTGCAGCGCGAGCGAGGAGCGGAGGAGCGGATCGAGGGCGCCCTCGAGCGTGGTCATCCGGCCGAGCCAGGCCGTGAGCGCGAAGAAGTAGAGCGCGAACGCGTTCTGCGCGAGGAGCATCGGCGGCACATCCGCTGCGAGCTCGCCCCTGGCTTGCGCGCGCTGCACGAGGCCGCTCACGTGCGTGAGGAGCGACATGGTGAGGCGGTTGGTGAGCTGCGCGTTCGGACCGTCGGCGCCCGGCAGCTCCTTGACGAACGCGCGCGCGACCTCGGGCGCCTCGGCGTAGACGCGAAAGAACCCGGCGAAGAGGTGGAGGAGCTGCTCGAGCAGCGGGCCGTCGGGGAGCGTGCGGAGCCCTTCGTCGACCGCGGCCGACAGCCGCTCGTGGAAGACGAGGAACAGCAGGTCCGCTTTGTCGCGCGCGTAGAGGAACAGGGTCCCGCTCGCGACGCCGGCCCGCGCGGCGATCTCCTTGGTGGTCGTCGGCTCGAAACCCTTCTCTCGGAACAGGGCCCACGCGGCGTCGCGCAGCCGCGCGCGCTTATCCTCTTTGCGCGCCTCGCGGGTGACCATGGTCATATTGTAGTGCAATCGTTGCAGAAAATGGCCGCCTCTTGTCAATTATGACCATGGTCATTATGACTATGGTCATCTATGGGAGGTGCTTCATGACCGCAGCCATCGCTCCGCACGTCGTTCGCAACGCGCTTCGGGATCGTTGGGACGAGGCGCTCACGCTCCGCGCCGGGCGTGACGAGTATTTTCGCTTCAACGAGTTCGGTCCCGACGGCGGCTACTCGGCGAAGTGGGTCGACTTCAAGCTCGGGCCGATGCCGTTCCCGTTCCCCAACACGCCCGCGCGCGTGGACGCGGTGAAGTACCACGACCTCCACCACCTGATGACCGGCTACCGGACGAACTTCCTCGGCGAGCTCGAGATCTCGGCGTGGGAGATCGGCAGCGGGTGCGCCGACAAGACCGCGGCGTGGATCCTCAACCTCGGCGGGATGGCCGCCGGCATGCTCCTCTCGCCGCGCCGCATCTTCGCGGCCTTCGTGCGCGGGCGTCGGAGCAGGAACCTCTACCGCTACACGTTCGACGAGCAACTGCTCGATCGATCGATCGGCGAGCTCCGGCGCGAGCTCGCGCTCGACAGGGAGCCCGGTCCGGCGACGGTGGGCGACTACGTCGCGGCGGCGCCGTGGACGGCGCTGGGCCTGCTGGTGGGCACGCTCACGCTGTGGCTGCTCCTGCCGCTCGTCCCCATCGGCTACCTCGCCGGCCGCCTCGTGCGTCGTTAGCGGCGGCGGGTCTTGCTGCGGGGGCGCTTCTTGCGGGCGCCGGGGCGGGGGCGTGGCTCGGGGCGCTCGGCCGGCTCTTCGGGCGGCGACTCGCGCACGAACCGCTCGAGGCGCTCGCGCACCAGCTCGAGCGTGCCCTCGAGCTCGCGACGCGCGGTGGCGGCGCGGGCCTCGGCGCTCTCGGCCACGCGGCGGGCGTCGTCGACCTCGCGCGCGAGCGCGGCGCGGGCCTGCTGCGCGGCGACGAGCTCGTCGTGCTCGGTGCCGAGCTCCTTGCGGAGCGCCGCGATGGTGCGGTCCTGCGAGGCGAGCTGACGCTGCTGCTCGGCGAGGTTCTTCTTCTGGTCGCCGATCGCGGTGCGGAGCGAGCCGAGCTCCGCCTCGCGCGAGGCGAGCGCCCACGCGTGCTCCTCCTCGCGTGACGTGAGGAGCCTGCGCAGCTCGTCCTCGCGCGACGCGAGGACCCGACGGTGCTCTTCTTCGCGGGCGGCGATGAGCTCGCGAGCCTTCTCGTGCTCGCCCTTCATCTGCAGGACGGACTCGTTCAGCTCGTCGCGCGCGGCCAGCAGCGCGCGGTGCTCTTCGTCGCGCGCGGAGAGCGCCGCGTGGAAGTCCTCCTCGCGGGCGGCGAGCTGCTTGCGGTGCTCGTCTTCGCGCAGGGCGAGCGCCTCTTCGTGGTCCTTGGTGAGGAGCATCGCGGCGCGGCGCGCGTCGTCGGCCTCGGCGCGGAGGGCGCGTTCGGCGCGCTGCGTGTTGTGCCGGTGCTGCTCGAGCTCGACCTCGAGGGCGCGCGCCCGGGCGTCGAACGAGCCGCGCTCCGATTCGAGCGTCTCGACGCGCTCGGCCATCGCCATGGCGCGTGCGCGGGCGCTCTTGGCCGCGTCGTTGGCGCCCTCGATCTCGGCCTCCGCGCTCCGCAGGCGCACCTCGAGGTCGGCGGCGCGGCGGCGCAGCTCGTCGGCGGCGTGCGCGAGCTCCT
>JALHOE010000243.1 GCA_022843175.1 Deltaproteobacteria bacterium | reverse complement strand
CCTGGCGCCGACGCACCGGTCAAGTACAAGCATCAGCACAAGACGCGCGGAATCTCGCCGCGCCGCCCCACGTAACACTCGATCCGACGGATGAGGTGCAGTATGCAGCGCAGCCCTTCCCGGCGAGGCGATCGCCCGGCTTGATCGTGGTCGTCACTTGGCCACCTTGCCGACGGCGGTGGGCGACGCCCAGTAGACCGAGAGCGAGTCGGTCGCGAGGACGTGGAGATCGGTCTGACCGGTGGCGAGCACGCGCGCGCCGGTGCCGTCGGCGTTCACGGCGTGGACGGTGCCGTCGAAGCGATCGGCGTAATAGACGACGCCCTTGTCGTGGACGACGTCGACGAGCTCCCTGCCCTTGGCGAGCACCGCCGGGCACCCCGGCGTGGCGGGAGGACAGCCGCCGATCGGAACGCTGCGCAGCTCGGTGCGCGTGGCCGCGAAGAGACGCTCGTTCGACGCCGCGAGCGCGACGGCGGAGAAGCTGGTGACGGGACCGAGATCGGGCGCGTTCTTCGAGACGCGCAGGACGCCGGTGGCGGTGGACACGAAGATCCAGCCCGACACCCCGTCTTGCACCGCGAGCGCGAAGACGCGATCGCGAAACGTGCCGGCGTCTCCCTCGTAGCCGTACATCGCCTCGACGCCGCCGAGGATCGGCGAGGCACGGAGCACGACGTCGAGATCGCCGTCGTTGAGCCAGTACACCTGCGACTCGTCGTGCACGATGCGGAAGGGGCGGTCCCACGCGCCCTTGTCGTTCCACTCGGTGCCGTCGCTCTTCATCGCGAGGAGCTTGCCGTCCCGCGCGAGCGTGATGTCGTCGGTGAGGACCGAGACGAGGCGATCGCCGATGTACGTCATGCGCGTCGGCGTGAGCGCGGTGGCCAGCGACCAGATGATGCGACGGGAGGCGGGCGCGCCGGTCTTCTCCACGCGCTCGACGCGCGCGGTCTTGCCGTCGGTCTGGCTGAAGAACACGACGCCGCTCGCGTTGGTGTCGACGGCGAGGCCGTAGATCTGCGTGCCGGTGGTCGCCTTGGCGAGCACGAGCGCCTGGCACACGCCGGCCGCGCAGCCGCCGCCCCCGCACGAATGCCCGCAGGCGCCGCAGTGGTTGGGGTCGTCCCCCGCGGTGTCACACGGGGAGTCGGTGACGGTGGCGGAGTCGGGGGCGACCTCGGCCGTTGCGGCGGAGTCGCCGGGCGATGCGCCGGTGTCCTCGTCGCGCAGCGTCACCTCCTCGACTCCGAGCAGCGCCTGGCACGCCGACAGACCGGCGACGGCGAAGAGGATCGCGAGAGCAGAGCCGCGGCGCACGGGGCTTTTTGTATGCCACGGGACCGCGCGCCCCGCGAGTCAGTGGTGGGGGGCGCGCGCGCAGGAGCAGTCGAGGCAGCCGTGGTCGGCGCAGGTGCCGCAGGACTGGCGCACGCGTTCGCGGAGCGCGGCGCGCGCGCGGAACAGACGGACGCGCGCGTTGTTGGCGGTGATGCCGGCCTCGTCGGCGAAGGTTTGGATGGCGGCGCCGTCGACGTCGACGCGCTGGATCGCCTTCTCGAGCTCGGGCTTGAGCGTGCCGGCGAGGCGCGCGACGCACCCACACACCGCGTTCTTCGTCTCGGCGTCGGGCTCGACCGCCTCTTCCATCTCGCGCGCGGCCGACTCGTGCGCCTTGCTCCGCGAGGCGGTGCGGCGGAAGTAGTCCACCACGGCGTTGCGCAGCAGCCGATAGAACCACGCCGTGGCGGCCTCTTCGTCGCGCAGCTCGGAGCTCGCGGTGATGGCCTTGGCGAACGCCTCTTGGAGGACGTCCTCGGCGATGGCGCGGTCGCCCGTGCGCTTCTGGAGGAACGCGAGGAACGCGCGGTGGTTGTCGACGAGAACGGAGATGACCTCGGGCGTCAGCGACGGGCGCCCGGTGTCGGCCACGAGCTCAGCGTCTTCGGTCTCTCCCATGACGAACTCTTGCAGCATAACCAGCAGACGCACGCCCTCGCCAATCATTACAGCGGCCGAAAGGACCGCAAACGAAGGCTATTTCCGAGCACGAAGAGGCTGCTCAGGCTCATCGCTGCCGCCGCGAGGATCGGCGAGAGCAGGACGCCGAAGACGGGGTAGAGCGCGCCCGCCGCGACCGGGACGAGCAGCACGTTGTAGCCGTACGCCCAGAAGAAGTTCTGGCGAATGGTGCGCAAGGAGCGTCGGGCGAGCGCGATGGCGTGCGCGAGCGCGCGGAGATCTGCGCGCATGAGCACCACGTCGCCGGCCTCGATCGCGATGTCGGTGCCCGAGCCGATCGCCACGCCGGTGTCGGCGCGGGCCAACGCGGGCGCGTCGTTGATGCCGTCGCCGACGAACGCGACCCGCTCGCCGCGCGCCTGCAGCTCGGCGAGTCGCTCGGCCTTGTGCTGCGGGAGCTGCTCGGCGAACACCCGCTGGATCCCCACCCGGCGCGCGACGGCCTCCGCGGTCCTCGACACATCCCCGGTCACCATCGCGACCTCGATCCCCATGCTCTGCAGCGACGCGATCGCCTCGGCGCTCGTGCCGCGCAGGGGATCCGCCACCGCGACGATCGCCGCGAGGCGTCCGTCGATCGCCGCGAGGACCGGGGTCTTCGCCTCCGAGGCGAGCTGGTCGATGCGCGGCGAGAGCGCGGTCAGGTCGAAGCCGAGCTTCTCGAGGTAGCGCGCCGCGCCGAGCTGGACGCGTCGCCCCGACACCGCCGCGGAGATCCCGAAGCCGGTGTCGGACTCGAAGGACTCCGGCGTCGCGAGCGCGAGGCCGCGATCGGTCGCGGCGTCGACGATCGCGCGACCGAGCGGGTGCTCGCTCCGCGTCTCCGCGGCGGCGAGCAACGCGAGGACCTCGTCCCTGTTCCCCTCGACGATGTCGATATCGGTCACCGACGGCTTGCCCTCGGTGATCGTCCCGGTCTTGTCGAGGAGGACGGTGGTGGTCGCCGCGAGCGACTCGAGCGCGGTGCCGCGGCGAAAGAGGATCCCGAGCTCGGCCGCGCGGCCGGTCGCGACCATCACCGCGGTGGGCGTCGCGAGCCCCATCGCGCAGGGGCAAGCGACGACGAGGACGGCGACGGCCGCGACAAAGCCGAGCTTGAGGGCCGCGGCGCCGCCGAAGAGCAGCCACGCAGCGAGCGTGAGGCCGGCCGCGATCAGCACGAGCGGGACGAAGACGCTGGCGATCTTGTCGGCGAGCGCCTGGATCGCCGGCTTGCTGCCCTGGGCGTCCTCTACCAGCCGGATGATCTGCTGGAGCGTGCCGTCGCCGCCGACCCGTGTCGCGCGGAGCACGAAGCCCCCGGCGCCGTTCATGGTCCCGCCGAGGACGTCGCCATCGCGCTCCTTGCGCACCGGCACCGGCTCGCCGGTGATCATCGACTCGTCGACGAACGAGGCGCCCTCGATCACGACGCCGTCGACCGGGACGCGCTCGCCCGGACGCACGATCACCTCGTCGCCCGCGACGACCTGCTCGATGTCGACCGCGAGCTCGGCGCCGTCGCGACGGACCCGGGCCGTGCGCGGCTGGAGCTCCATCAGCCCCTTGATCGCGAGCGAGGTCCGACCGCGCGCCAGCGCCTCGAGGAACTTGCCGAGGAGGATGAGCGTGATGATCGACGCCGACGCTTCGAAGTACGTGTGCGCGGTGCCGGCGGGGAACGCGCTCGGAGCCAGGAGCACGGCCAGCGAGTAGAGGAACGCGGCCGAGCTGCCCAGCATCACGAGCGTGTTCATGCCGAGCGAGCGGTTACGAATCTCGGCGAAGCCCAGGCGGAAGAACCTGCGCCCGGCCCAGAGCTGCACCGGCGCCGCGAGGAGCAGCCCGCCCCACCCCATGAAGAAGTGCGCGAGCCGCGGCAGCGCTGCGTGGAACGCGGGGAAGAACATCGTCCCCATCGAGACCACCAGCAACGGGACGGTGAACACGGACGCGACGATCAGATCGCGCTTCGCCCGAGCGAGCTCTCGCGACTCGTCGCCGCGGTCGACCTCGCCCGGGGTGTAGCCCGCGTCGGCGATCGCCTGCCGCAGCTCCGCCGGCGAGACGACGGGCTGGTGCACGACCGTCGCGCGCTCCGTCGCGAGGTTGACCGAGGCGTCCACGACGCCGGGCAGCTTGCGGAGCGCGCGCTCCACGTGGAGCACGCAGCTCGCGCAGGTCATGCCGGAGACGGGGATCGCGGTGTGTTCGTTCTGGGCGGTCATCGTGCGGGGAAGACGCACCACCCAGTGGCTTCATTACTTGGGAGCGGAGGCGTAGCCGGCCTCGCGCAGCGCCTCGATGAGGAGCTCGACCTCGGCGTCGTGCTTCACCACGACCGTGCCCTCGCGCAGCCGCACGTCGATCGTCTCGACGCCCGCCACGTCGCGCAGGGCGCGGTTCACGTGCGCGATGCACGAGGGGCAGGTCATCCCCTCGACCGTGAGAGTGCTCGTCTTGCTGTTCATGACTCGTCCTTTCGGTGGCTCTTTGCCACTAGGGAGAGGACGCACGGCTCCGAGGAGAATTACGGCTGTAATGCGGGCGCCTCGGCTGCGTCTGCGGGTTGTGAGCGAAAGTGCTCCCGACGACAGAACGAGGATCCGATGAGCATGAAATCGTTGTTTGCCGCTGCTTTCACCCTCCTCGGCACGCCCGCGGCGTCCACCACCCGCTCCGTCAACATCACCGTCAACGGTGATGGCTTCACGCCCTCGGAGATCAAGGTGCAGAAGGGCGAGAGCACGACGCTCGTCTTCACCCGCACGAGCGATGCCACCTGCGCCAAGGCGGTCGCGTTCCCCGAGCTCGGCCTCACCAAAGCGCTCCCCCCCAACCAGGCCGTCGAGGTCGAGGTGCCTGTCGCGAGCGCACGCACCCTGACGTTCCAGTGCGGGATGGGGATGTACAAGAGCAAGGTCGTCATTCAATGACTCGCCTGGCATCGCTCGCAACGCTCCTGCTCGCGGGCTGCGCCGAGGGTGCGCTCCCCGCGCCCAGCGCGACGCATCCGAGCAGCCCGGGGGCCGCCGAGGGGATCGCCTACGTCGCCCCCTCGCCCGCACCGTCGGTCGATCACACCCGCCACGATCACGGCGCAGCCACCATCTACACCTGCCCGATGCACCCCGAGGTCACGTCGGACAAGCCCGGGCAGTGTCCCCACTGCGGAATGAACCTCGTCCCCAAAGAACAGGACACCCCATGAGACTCCGATGGCTCGCCCTCGCGGCGTCGACGCTCGCGCTCTCCGCGTGCGCCTCGACCTCGGCGACGGGCGCGTTCCGCGACTCGAGCGCGCTCGCCGAGGCGCGCACCGGCTATCGCGCCGTGTGGCGCACCGGCGGCGCCGAGGACGCCGAGGTCGACAAGCGCATCGACGGCCTGCTCTCCAAGGAGCTGACGATCGAGGCGGCGGTGCAGGTCGCGCTGCTCAACAACCGCTCGCTCCAGGCCGAGTACGAGGAGCTCGGCGTCGCCCAGGCCGATCTCGTGCAGGCGGGCCTCCTCAAGAACCCGGTGTTCGGCGGGACCTACCGCTTCCCGCTCGACCCCGGGCACCTCGCCGGCATCGAGGCCGATCTGGTCACCGACTTCGTGCAGCTCCTCACCCGCGGCAGCAAGCAGAAGATCGCCGCCACCGCGCTCGAGGCCACGAAGCTCCGGGTCGGCAACGCGATCGTGAAGCACGCCTACGAGACGAAGAAGGCGTGGTTCTCGGTCGTCGCCGCCGAGCAGATGCTCGCGATGCGCAAGATCATCACCGACGCGGCCGAGGCCGCCGTGGAGATGGCGCAGAAGCAGTTCGACGCCGGCACGATCAACGACCTCGAGCTGGCCAACGAGCAGAGCCTCTTCGCCCAGGTGGCGCTCGATCTGCGCCGCACCGAGGGAAACGTCGTCACCGCGCGCGAGCACCTCAATCGCCTCATGGGCACGTTCGGCAAGCACACCGCGTGGAAGACGGCCGGGCGACTCCCCGAGCTGCCTGCGGCCGATCCGCCGCTCGATCACCTCGAGACGCTCGCGGTCAAACGCCGGTTGGATCTCCTCGCGGCGCGCCGCGACGTCGAGGTGCTCTCGTACGGGCTCGCGCTCGCCAAGAACACGCGCTGGCTCGGCTTCGTCGACGCCGGCGTCAACTTCGAGCGCAAGCCCGAGGGCATTCGGCTGCTCGGACCGACCGTCGCCTTCGAGATCCCCATCTTCGACCAGCGGCAGGCCGCGATCGCCAAGATCGAGGCGATGCTGCGGCAAGCGAGGGCGCGCGAGTACGCGCTCGCCGTCGACGTTCGCTCCGAGGTCCGCGAGACGCGCAACGACGTGCTGGTGTCGCGCTCGGTCGCCGAGACCTACGGCAAGAAGCTGGTGCCGCTCCGCGAGAAGGTCGTCGCTCTGTCACAGCAGTACTACGACGCGATGCTCCTCGGCGTCTTCCAGCTGCTCCTCGCGAAGCAGCAGGAGATCGAGGCGTATCGCTCCCTCATCGACTCCACGCGCGACTACTGGCTCGCGCGCTGCGAGCTGGATTTGGCCACCGGCGGCGCGCTGCCGATGCAGGAGAAGAAGTCATGATGTCACGCAGAACGATGTTGACCGCCACCGCCGTCGGGGCCGCTGTCGGCACCGCGAAGACCGCCGCCGCGCAGGCCAAGCCGAGCTACACGCCCGTCGTCACGCCGAACGGCTCGACCCTGCCCTACACCGTCGCGGCCGACGGCGCGAAGGAGTGGCACCTCACCGCCGAGCCGGTGAAGCGCGAGTTCGCCAAGGGCATGATCGTCAACGCGTGGGGCTACAACGGCTCCACGCCGGGCCCGACGATCGAGGCGGTCGAGGGCGATCGCGTCCGCATCTTCGTGCACAACAAGCTCCCCGAGCGCACGAGCGTGCACTGGCACGGCATCCTGCTCCCCAACGGAATGGACGGCGTCGCCGGCCTCAACCAGCCGCACATCGAGCCGGGCGAGACCTACGTCTACGAGTTCACGCTCAAGCAGCACGGCGTGTTCATGTACCACCCGCACTCCGACGAGATGGTGCAGATGGCGATGGGCATGATGGGCTTCTTCGTCATCCACCCGAAGGTGCCCGAGGCCAAGGTCGACCGGCACTTCCTGATCATGCTGCACACGTGGTTCGTGGCGCCCGGCACCGCGACGCCGAACCCCAACATCATGAACGACTTCAACCTCTTCACGTTCAACAGCCGCGTGTGGCCGGGCACCGATCCGCTCGTGATCAAGAAGGGCGAGCGCGTGCGGATCAGCCTCGGCAACCTGAGCATGGACAGCCACCCGATCCACATCCACGGCTACACCTACGAGCTGGTCGGCACCGACGGCGGCATGATCCCGAAGTCCGCGCGCTACCCGGTCACGACCGAGAACGTGCCGGTCGGCACCACCCGCACGCTCGAGTTCGTCGCCAACGAGCCGGGCGACTGGGCGTTCCATTGCCACAAGTCGCACCACACCATGAACGCGATGAACCACGACGTCCCCAACATGATGGGCGTGAAGCAGGGCAAGACCGAGGACAAGGTGAAGAAGGTCCTCCCCGGCTACATGGCGATGGGCGAGAAGGGCATGGGCGGCATGCAGATGGGCACGCCCGCGAACACGCTGCCGATGATGACCGGTCAGGGCCCGTTCGGCGACGTGGAGATGGGCGGCATGTTCACGGTGGTGAAGGTCCGCGACGGGCTCACGAGCTACGCCGATCCCGGCTGGTACAAACACCCCGCCGGCTCCGTCGCGCGCAAGCTCGGCAAGTAGCGCGTTCAGGCTCGGAGCAACCGCACGAGCTGCTCGGCGTGCGCGGGGGCGAGGCCCTCTTCGAACGTCGTCTGCACGAACCGCGTGGGGTGCTCGGCGCCCGCGTCGGGATCGTCGTCGACGATCGCAAAGGCCTCGACCGCGTGGTCGACGAGCCACTGCCCGATCTCCGCGGAGCGCCGGCGGCCCACGAGCTGCGGCGTCACGCCCGCGACCCGCCCGCGAAATCCGCGCCGCTCGAGCAGCGAACAGAGCCCCGGCTCCTGGTACGCGGCGCGCCACGACGACGAGATGACGACGGACGCGGCCGTCGCCTCGAGCACACCGTTGAGCAGCTCGACCGCGACCGGATCGAGGATGTTGAGATCGCGCTCCGATCCGAGCGGCGGCTCCCACCCCGCGCGGCGCACGTACTCGCGCGTGTTGAGCACGCCGTCGAAGTCGAGGAACACCACGCGCACCGCGCTACTCGACGCCGGCCACCCGGATCACCACGCCGACGATCCCCGGCCCCTTCGCCGACGCGCCGCCCGCGACCCACAGCGAGCCGCCCGAGGCGCCGAGGCTGCGGCCCGCGAAGTCGACGACGTCGAGCTTCAGCTTCTGCACGAAGCTGCCGTCCTTCTTCCAGCGGAGGAGCGACGGGCTGCCGCGGGTCATGTCGAACACGCACAGATCGTCCGCGCAGGTGGTCGCCGCGTCGGGTGACCACATCGACTCGTCGCCCGTGGCCTTGCCGAGCTTGACCCGCTGCTTGCCGTCGGTGCCGTGGAGGCCGACCTTGCGGATCTCCTTGCCGCCCTCGAGGTCCATGCCGCGCACGACGATCTCGTCGCCGAAGAACCCCACCACCCGCGGCGACGCCCACTCCGGCGCCTTCGGATCGAAGCCGTCGTGGAACGAGACGCTCTTGCCCTTGCACCCGTCCTCGAGGAGCTGGTTGCCCGAGAGCACCGCCAGCTTCGACGACGGCTGCACGCGCAGGAAGCCGTCGCAGTGATCGGCGACCTTGCCGCCGGCGATGCGCTTGCTCTTCATGCCGATGCCGCCGCTCGTGGCGTACACCACGCCCGCCGCGTCGGTCGCGAGCCCGTACCCATTGCCGAGCGACGCGTCGAGCACGCCCTTGTCCCCGAACCGCGGGTCGAGGACGAGCTCGCAGCCCCGCTTCACGCGGTTGACGTAGCGGCGGAGCTTGTTCTCGTGATCGAGCACATAGATCGTTCCGTCGGCCGTGACCGCCATGCTCTTGAGCGCGTCGTCCCACCCCGAGGCCGCGAGCGGGGGCGCCGCGGTGTCGAGCGCGCAGACGTCGATCGTCACCTCGCTCGGGCCGAACTGAGCCTTCTTGGTCTCGGGCGAGCTCTGCGTCGTGGGCAGCGCGACTTTTGCAGCTGTGGTGTCGAACCCCGCGCCGGACTTGGCGGTCGCGCTGGCCGACGCGACCGGTGCGGGGGCCTTGTCTGCGGGGGGCGGCTCGCTCCGGCCCTTGCAGGCGAAGGTGCAAACGGCGACGAGGAGCAGTGAGGTGCGCTTCACGACGTCCTTGTTGAGGGCGGCCGCGAGGGAGTCAACGCAAGACCGGCGGCTGGCCCGGCGGTTGCTTTTCACGGCCGCATGACCGGCCTCGACCTACTCATCCCCACGCCTCGGTTGCTCGAGATCGATCGCACCGACGTCGACGCGCCGGTGGCCGAGGTCTGGGAGTTCGTCCGTCACGGGAACCTCGCCACGTCGCCCGCCATTCGCGCGCTGTTCGCCATCCGCGCAATCCCTTCGCGGCTGCGCGGCGAGCGCGACGAGGGGGTGCTGCGCATCGACGAGATGAAGTCCACCCCCGAGCGCCCCGGTTTTCACCTGATGATCGACGAGCCGCCGCGCGAACTCTGCGTCGGGGCGATCGGGAAGGTCTGGCAGAGCACGATCCCCTTCGTCTTCACGAGAGACGCGCGCGCATACGAGGCCTTCGACGATCCGGATTACGCGAAGGTCGCGTGGGCCCTTCGCGTCCTGCCGCGCGACGCCGGCGGCTCGCGGGTCGAGATCGAGGTCCGCGTGGACGCGACGGACGACAGGGCGTGGGCGAAGTTCGTGCGCTACTTCCGCGTCATCGGGATCGGCTCGCACTTCATCCGTCAGACGCTGCTCCACGCGGTCGAGCGACGGTTCGGCAAGACCGACAAGAACGCGCGTCCGCTGCCCGGCGACGAGCTCCTCGCCGACGCGGGCGCGACGTTCACCCACTTCATCGACATCCACGCCAGGCCCGAGGACATCTGGCCGTGGCTCCTCCAGATGGGCTGCCGCCGCGCCGGCTACTACAGCTACGACCTGCTCGACAACGGCGGCCAACGAAGCGCGCGCGAGCTGCACCCCGAGCTCATGCAGCTCTCGGTGGGCGACGTGATCCCCGCCACGCCGAAGGGCGAGGGAGGCTTCGAGGTTCTGCGCGTCGACCCACCCCACGCGCTCGTCCTCGGCGGGCTGTTCGGCGAGACGCAGCTCCCGTTCGCGTCGCCGCGGCCGGCCGAGTTCACCCAGACGACGTGGGCGTTCGTGCTCGAGCCGCTCGACGGCGAGACCACGCGCCTCCACACCCGAGCGCGCGGCGCCTTCTCGGCCTCGGAGCGCTTTCACGCGCTCTATATCCGGCCGGTGCACTGGCTGATGGAGTCCGCCCAGCTCCGTCACCTCCGGGCGCGGGTCGAGGGCACGCTGCCGTGCGACGACGCGCGCGACGTGCTCGAGGGCCTGGGCGGCGCCGCGCGCATGCTCGGCGCGCTGATGACGCCGTTCCTCCGCGAGCGACGCATGGTGTGGGGCTGCGACGAGGCGACGGCGAGTCGCCACTTCCCCGGCGACGAGCTCGTCGTCAATCCGCGTTGGAGCTGGACGCACGCGATCGAGATCGACCAGGCCGCGTTCGACGTGTGGCCGTGGATCGCCCAGATCGGCGCCGATCGCGGCGGGTTCTACAGCTACCAGTGGCTCGAGAACGTCGCCGGCTGCGCGCTGCGCAACGCCGAGGCCATCCACCCCGAGTGGGAGCTGCGCGTCGGCGACCCGCTGGTGCTCCACCCGAAGATGCCGCCGCTCACCGTGGTGGAGGTCGAGCCCGGCGGTTACCTCATCGCGCGCGGTCGCGCCGATCACCAGCAGCCGAGCTGGATGAACGGCAGCTGGCTCTTCTACGTCGAGCCGCTCGGCCCGCGCCGCTGCCGCCTCATCAGCCGCTTTCGCGTCGACTACTCCGACGATCTGCAGACCCGCCTCGCGATGGGCGCAACCGAGCCGATCGGGTTCGTGATGGATCGCCGTATGCTGCTCGGGATAAAGGCGCGCGCGGAGCGGAGCAGGGCGGACATCCACCGGACTCTCAGCCTTTAGGCGCGCGCGTCAGCGAGCGCCTGGTCATTTGCATTGATGGTTTAGGCGCTCGCTGACGCGCGCGCCTGGTGATCTAGGCGCGCGCGTCAGCGAGCGCCTGGGTCATTTAGGGTCTAGGCGCTCGCTTACGCGCGCGCCTGTTCCGCTGCGCTCCGGCGGGCACTCGGGCGGCGCTCCGTGGTATGGCCACGGAATGCGCGCGCTCGCGTCACTCCTCCTCCTCGCCTCCCTCGCGGCCGCGGCCTCCGTGCGCGCCGAGTCGCTCGAGACGCTGCCCATGCCGGCAGCCAAGTCGATGGAGCCGGCGATGCTCGCGAGCGGCGGCAAGGGATGGCTCGCGATCAGCTTCGGCGCCAACGAGACGTATCGCTACACGACCGACGGCACGCCAGCGGGCACGATCAAGCGCAGCACCTTCGGCCAGCAGCGCATCCGCTACTTCGGCCTGCTCGGCGCGACGCCGTTCTTCGTCCAGCGAGACCTCGCGAGCGATTCGCTGTGCACCGCCGACACCGCCGACGCGCCGAGCTGCGCGCCCCCCGCGGCGGTCACCGAGCCGGGCGCGCCGGGCCTGTTCCCGACGGCGACCCGCTACCCGAACGTGAGCGCGGCCTTCCCCCTCGGCAGCACGGCGATCTACACCAGCACGGCCGCCTTCACCAACGGCATGGCGGGCGGCGATCGCAAGCTCGGCCACGTCGGGGTCTACGCGCCGCCGTCCCCGGCGAGCAGCGTGCACGTGCTCATCCCCGGCGCGGTCACCTCGCCCACCACCGCGACGATGCTCGGCGTCGCCGGCGGCAAGGCCCTCTTCCAACGCAGCGACGACGCGACCAAGGTCTACGTCGTCGACGGCACGACGGTCACCTCGCGCGCCACCGCGAGCACCTCCTCGCTGCAGTACGTCGCCTCGCCGCGCGGCGCCGCGCGAGTGATCGCGTTCGGCAGCAAGGTCTTCGGCGTCACGGCCACGGCAGACGAAGAGCTCGGGGCGTCGGTGACGCCGGGCGCGCGGCACCTCTTCGGGAGCCGCGTCGCGCTCCTCGTCGGCAGCGCCGGCAGCGTGGGCCTGTGGCTCACCGACGGCACGGCGGCCGGCACCACCAAGCTGACCCTCGCCGGGGCGACCACCGGCTTTCAGCTGATGGCCACGAGCGACCGCGTGTTCGCGCTCGTGAGCGACGGCGTGAAGCTCTCGGTGTGGTCGACGGACGGCACCGCCGCGCCCACGCTGGTGCAGGCCTTCGCCGTCGGCGAGTCCGCTTCCCTCCTCGGCGCGCGCGGCGCCACCGCGTACTTCGGCGTCTCGCCGATCGACGGCAGCAGCACCAAGATCTACGGCACGAGCGGCGCGGCGCCGGTCTCGATCGGCTCGGTCATGGGGCGGGTCAGCGCGCTCAACAACGTCGTCGACTTCGTCGATCGCAGCCCCACCGTCGGCGACGCGGTCGTCGCGAGCCTCAACAGCGGCGGGCTCCTGTTCATCCGCGGCGAGAGCAGCGTCGTCGACGCGGGACCGGAGCCGACGCCCGACGCCGCGCCGGACACCGCGGTGATCGCGGACACGACGACGACGACGGACACCAGCGTCGCGCCGGACACCAGCGTCGAGGACACCGCATCCCCCGTCGAGGACACGAACGTCGCGGCGGACTCCGCGGCCGTCGACAGCGCCTCCCCGGCCGACGGCGCGCCCGACGCAGCGCCCGCCGAGGAGAGCGGCGGCTGCGGCTGTCGCGTCGCGAGCGACAACCGCGGCGGCCGAT
>JALHOE010000242.1 GCA_022843175.1 Deltaproteobacteria bacterium | reverse complement strand
CGGCGCCGCGCGTCGTCACGCGCGCGAGCGCGGACCTGCTCGAGAGCCCCGCGCCCTCCGCGGCGCGCCTCGAGGCGCTCCCACCCAAGGCCGCCGTCGAGGTCATCGAGCTCTCCAACGCCGGCTACATGAAGGTCAAGACGCCGAGCGGCAAGGTCGGCTGGATCCCTGCCACGAGCGTCGCGACGTCGCCGTGAAGCGGCGGCTCGCGCTCCTCGATCGCGAGACCTCCGAGGTGGCCGCGCGGGTCGTCGGCGCGCGCCCCGAGTGGCCCTGCCAGACCGGCTGCGACAGCTGCTGCCGAAACCTCGCCGAGCCGCTCCCGATCTCGCGACCGGAGTGGGAGCGCATCGCGGGTGCGTTGTCCGAGGCCGAGCGCGCGGCCGTCGTCGCGCGCCTCGCCGAGCCGCGCACGTGCGCGCTCCTCGACCGAGACCGAGGCGCGTGCACGGTCTACGGGGTGCGCCCCATCGCGTGTCGGGCCTACGGCTTCTACGTCGCGCGCGACGGCGGGCGCTGGTGCTCGCTCGTCGAGAGCGCGCCGCACCTCACCGAGGCGGTCATGCTCGGAAACCACGACCGCCTCGAGACGGCCCTCACAGACCTCGGCGAACGCAAGACGTTGGCCGAGTGGCTGAGCGGCGAATCCAGGAACTAGAACGACAGGTCGACGTTTTGGTCGATCTGGCGGACGACGAGGTGGTTGCCGTCGCCGTACACGTCGAGCTTGATCTGGCCCTTCACCTTCACCTTGCCGTAGTGGGCGCTGATCGTCGCCTGCCCGGTCGGCGGGGAGTTGGTCTTGAGCAGGAGCGCGATCTCGTCGTTCGAGGAGAGGTAGGCGTGGTCGAACGCGTCGGCGGCCTTCCACTCGTAGGTCTTGATCGGAACGCCGGTGCTGCGGCTGATGATGTCGATCTTCACGTGCCACTGCGCCTCGGGGCCGAGGCCCTTGGGCGGGTTCATCTTCAGCGTGAGGCGGCTCGGCGCGTAGACCGCGGCGCCGTTCCACTGATCGAGCTCTGGCTTGAACACCCAGAACATCCAGTCGAGCGCGCGGTGCTGCGCTTCGACGTCCTTGCGTAGCTGCGGGAGATCGCCCGAGTACCCGAAGTTGTTGCTGTCGCTGAACCAGTCCCCCATGTTGTCGAGCGTGCTCGCCTCGCCCCATTGGCAGTTGCGCAGGAACTGCTTCATGTCGTCGAACTGCGACGCGATGCCGCTGCCGATCGCCTGGAGGCCGAGTCCGATGATCGCCACCACCACGCCGACGCCGGTCTCCGCGGCCATCGCGCCGCCGACGGTGAGCGCCGCGCCCACGGCGCGAATGGAGTGGCCGGCGGTCTGGCCGAAGTTGGTGGCGTTGATCGCGTCGCGCGTGGCGAGCACCGTGTCGATGCCGCTCGAGATGACGGCGAGCACCGGCGCGATCTTGATGACCTTGCGCGCGCCACCGATGGTGTAGGAGAAGTTCTCGAGCTTCGGGTACACCTTGGTGAGCGCGGAGTAGGCGTCGATCGTCGAGCCGATGAGGCCGACGGCCGCCCATACGTCCTTCTCCTTGGCGAGCTCCTGCACCGAGTACTTGAGGTTGAAGACCTCGATGCCGACGGTGAGGCGGTTGAGCGCCCCGCCGCTCATCTTCAGGCCGCGAACGCTCGCGGGCTCGACCTCTAGGTGATAGTGCGCGGCGAGCCGCTCGATGCCGGCCTTTGACGCCGCGCGATGCGCGCGGCCGGCCAGCGCCTGCTCGGCGCGACGCACCGCGCGCGGCTTGATCTTCTTGAGCTCGATCTTGTGCTTCTCGTGCATGAACTTCACGAGAGCCGGGAGCGCATCGCTCTTGTAGGCGGAGACCCACGCCGGCGCGTAGAACTCGAGGAGCGCGCCGACGACCTCGGCGGCCGTGGCGTCGCCCTTGCGGCCGGCCTCGAAGAGCATCTTCGAGCCGGCGTCGGCGATCTCGGCCTGGTTGTTGAAACCGGCGTTGATCATCTTCTTGAGGAAGTCCTGCCCGCGCGGCAGGTCGGCGAGGCGCGCGTGCACCGCGGCGACGGCCTCGCCGATCCTCTTGTAGGCGTCCTCGGCGGTCGTCGGGTGGTTGTAGTCCCCGACCATCTCCGAGAAGGGGTTCACCCACGCCTTGTCCTCCTTGGTCTCGGTGGAGACGGCGCCCTTGCCGTCGCCCTTGAACCACCACGTGTCGGAGGTGGGCTGCTTGCCCGGGTTCCACCCGTCGCGCTGGTGCTTCTCGCCGATCCAGCACATCAGGTCCTCGAGGCGCGCCATCGTGACGCGCAGGAGCATGCGCGACAGCTTCTCCTTCTCGTCGAGGTAGGGGCCGAGCTTGGGCCACACGATGTTGACGTACTCCGTCGGCAGGTTGTGGATTCGCTTGGCGAGCAGGTACTCGCGATTGGCGCCGAGCTTGGACTGCGTGTCCTGCCAGAGCGTGACCCACTGGGTGTAGATGTCGGCGCGACGCAGGCCCTCTTTGATCGGGTCGATGAGGTACATCACGAACGACAGCGGCTTGCCGTCGGTGATGTCGCTGGTGAGCTCGAAGAACGTCTTCGGCTCGCCGCCGCCCACCGAGGCGTCGGTGTAGAACTCGTCGAACAGGCGCTGGCAGCGGCTCGCGAGCCGGTTGCCGGACTTCGCCATGTTCTGCAGCGCGACCCACGGCAGCTGATAGGGCGCGAGGATGAACCAGTAGAACGGCCCCTCTTGCCGGGCCATCGTCTTGACCTCGACGATCAGCTTCGAGCGCTTCTCGCCGCTCGCCGCGCGCACGTCCTTCTCGGCGTTGGCCTTGAGGTCGACGAGCTGGAACTCGCCGCCCTTGAACGAGAGCTCGGCGTGCAGCCGCATGTTGCTGCCGCTCTTGCTGTCGGAGACGAAGACGTAGACGAACTTGTTGTCGATCTTCTCGACGAGCTTGCGCGAGAAGGTGCGCAGCGACGGCCCGAGGCCGGTGATGCGGATGCCCTGGTACATGCCGGGCATGTCGCTCTTGACGTCGTAGACCTTGTTGCCGAAGTCGTCCTCGTACTTCGGGTCGTGGCGCGAGTAGCCACCGTAGTAGTTGAAGAGAAACGCCGCCTGGTAAACGATCTGCGGCTTGTCGGGGCTGCCCACGGCGCGGCGGCCGTGGGTGAGATCGAACATCGCGTTCACCTCACGGAACGCGACCTCGACGGCGACGACCGCGGCTTTGGTCTCGGGCTTCTTCTTGTCGTCGCCCATTAGGCGGCTCCATCGTCGGACCAGTCGTCCATGATCTTCTCGGTGACCTCGTCGAAGGTGAGCTCGGCATACCCGTGCTCGACCACGTGGTCGTGCATCGAGCGCTCCTGATCGACGACGTCGTTGAACCCGACGTTGGTGAAGATCTCACGAGAGATCTCCGCGTCGTCGAAGACGGTGAGGGTGTACTTCTTGCCGGGGAGGAGCTTCTCGAACTTGAGCTGCAGGTACTTGTCGCCGGGGACCATGTCGTCCTTGGCGGTGAGCGTCTTGTCGTAGGCGCCGTCGGCGCTCTTGAGCACGTATTTGGGGAACGAGGCCTCGACCGAGCCGGCCGACTCGATGAGGAACGAGATGGTCATCCAGTCCGGCGGGAGCGCGAGCTCGTGCTTCTTGCCGGTGATGAGGTCGTAGCTGCGCCCGTACTCGATGATGATGGTTTCGCTCATTGGGGGAAGCTCAGCTCGCAGTAGCCACGGTCGATGTCGTCGACGCGGATCTTGCCGCTGCCGTCGGTCTTGCCCTCGCGCCACTTGCCGTCCGGCGTGCGCAGCTTGTACGGGAGGTCTTTGGCGGGCTTCCCGAGCGCGTCCTTCACCGTCGCCTCGAAGAAGTCCTTCGGCGCCTCCTCGGAGGTGGTGGTCTCGGGGCCGAGCGCCGGCTCCTCGACCACGTCGATCTGCAGCATGATGGTGCGGAAGGCGATCGTCGTCGCGACGAGCTCACCGCGCCGGAAGGCCCGTTCGAGCACGGCGACGACCGACAGACGCCGCTCGCTCGCCGACCCGCGGTAGAGGCGCGCGGGCATGAGCGTGATGCGGTCGTGGATGTCGACGATCGTCGACGGGCTCTGGTCGTACCAATCGCGCACCCGGAGCGCCGCGGCCTCGGCCGTGAGGCGAGTGCCGTGGGGGGGTACGTCGCGTCGAAGGAAGACCTCGATCTCGCCGAGCAACGTCGACAGCCGAAAACCGACCATTAACTGATCGCTAGCATGCTGCCGTACGGGGGAAAGGGGCGTTGAGATTTTCCCGGATCGGGGCGCCGAGGCGTTCGTGGGCGGCCGGATCTGCGTCTATGCTGCGCGCATCGCTCGCCCTGCCCGCATCGCCGCGCTGACGCTCGGTGTCGTCGCGTGCGCACCCGCGCCAGCGGCGACGCACGCGCCCGTCGCGCCGCTTCCGCCTGCCGCCTCCGCGAGCGCCCCGCCCGCACCCACGGCCAAGACGTTCGCGAAGACCTCGACCGAGAAGGTCGCGTCGCTCGACGACCATGCCTGGCCGCCCCCGCGCCCGGACGACGAGGACTGGGTCGCGTTCGATCGCCCGTGGCTGCACAAGCTCAAGGGCGCACCGCCCACGTTCTACACGACCTCGGTGCGGCCCGACCCGGCCCGCAAGGCGCGCGTGCACGTCGTCGCGCTCGACGCGCGGCAGATCGAGCTCGACATGGCGATCGGCGCCGAGGGACCGTACCCACCCGACGAGAAGACGAACGGTAAGTGGCCGCGCGGCGGCAAGCTCCCGCGCGACGCCACCGCCACCAAGGTGGTGGCCGCATTCAACGGCGCCTTCCGGCTCGATCAGAGCGCGTGGGGCATGACCATTCGCCGGCGCACGTTCGCGCCCCCGCTCAAGGACGTCGCCTCGCTCCTGATGCACGACGACGGTCGGCTCGGGTTCGGCACCTGGGGCCCGGACATGCAGACGCCGCCCGACGTGCGCTCGCTGCGCCAGAACCTCGACCCGCTGCTCGACGGCGGCGTCGTCAACCCGCGCGGCCGCCCCCGCTGGGGCGGCATCATCAAGACGGCGTCGACGTTCGGCCAGCGCGCGAAGCGGAGCGGGATGTGCCGCACCGCCGGCGGCCACTTCCTCTACTTCTACGGCGACGCGATCGAGGCCGTCGACCTCGGCAACGCGATGAAGCAGGTGGGCTGCGATTACGGCATGCACCTCGACATGAACGCCATCCACGTGGGCTTCGTGTTCATGTCGTTCGAGGACGAGCAGTACAAGGTCGGCAACAGCGAGACGCTGACCAGCGGCATGGGCATCACCAACAAGAAGTACGTCCACCAGCCCAACCCCAAGGAGTTCTTCTACGCGACGCTCCGCACGCCGCTCGTCGGACCGGATCCGTCGTTCGTGCCCGACGGCCACGCCCAGCCACCCCCCGCGTGGCTCCCGGCGATCCTCGCGCGCGCGGCGGGGGACACCCGGGCCACCTTCGTCGATGCGCGGCGCGTGCGCTTCGTGGTGACCGCGGCCGGCGCGGAGCTCCCTCTCGACGAGCGCGATCGCGTGCTCGCCGCGATCGAGGTCTCCGATGTCGGCCTCAAGGGCAACGCACTCGAGCTCGGCGGCGCGCACCCCCTGATCGCGAACGGCAAGGCGCTCGACACGCCGGCCGAGCTCTCCCTCGCCCTCGGCGTCACGGCGCCCGGTGACGTCCTGATCGCGGAGGGAAAGAGCCCCTCGGCGATCCGCGAAGCGCTCCTGCAGGCCGGCTGCGTCCGCGCGGTCGAGGCGCGCAGCTTCGAGCGCGCCGGCCGCGACGCGATCGCCGCGGGCGGCACGGGCCCGCGGCTCTACGTGCTCGCCGAGAAGCCCGTCCCCGCGACCTACCGCTTCGACCTCGACGAGCACGGCGCTCTGCGCTGGCCGCGCGTGACCAAGCCGCTCAAGTAACGCTCACCCCCTGGCTCGACGCAGGACGACCGCGCCGGGTCCGGCGAGCTCCACGGTTCGTCCGTCGTAGGAAGCGCCCTCGGTCGCGAGCGCCAGGACGCGCGACGCGAGCTCGATGCGGCCGCCCGCGACGAGCCCGATGACGAACGTGAGCTCGTCGTCGCGCGCGTCGAGCGGTCTCCGGCACACGAGGAGCAAACCGTCACGCTCGGCGACGTCGAACGACGCGCGCAGGCCATTGCGCATCGCGGGCTCGTCGCGTCGGAGCCCGAGGAGCGCGCGGTGGAGCGCGCGCATCTCGCGACCCGGCGCGCGCTCGCTCTCCGACCAGTCGAGCGTCCCCGGCCAGCGGGTCGACGCGAGGAACTCCTGCCCCGCGAAGAGCAGCGGCGTGTACGGCAGCGACAGGAGGAGCACCGTCGCCGCGCGCACGCGCGCGAGGTCGACCGCGTGGTGCAGGCGATCGCCGCCCGGGCGGCGGCCGACCTGCTCGTGGTTCTGCAGCGCGAAGACGAGGCGCGCGGGCGCGACGTGGGCGACGGGCGTCCCACGCGGCGCGCGGTGCACGCGCGAGAGCTGGCCCTGGTAGAGCCACCCGTCGCGCAAGAGCTCGACGAGCTCGGCGAGGGTGCCGCGGTAATCCACGAAGCACCCGTCCTCGTCGCCGGCGATCAGGCGGCGCACCTCGTAACAGAAGTCGTCGGCCCACACCGCGGACAGCCCGCGTCCCCCCTCGTTGGGCGGCGTCACCAGCTTCGCGTCGTTGCGATCGTCGTCGGCGAGGACGAGGATCCCCTCGCCCGCCTGGTGCGCGACGCGAACGATCTCGTTGAGGATGTGCGGCGTGCCCGCGTCGAGCAGCTCGTGCGGCGCTGCGAGCCGCAGCCCGTCGACGCGAAAGTCAGCGATCCAGCTCCGTACGTTGTCGAGGACGAACGCCCGCACCGCGGCGCTGTGCGGGCCCTCGTAGTCGATCGCCTGTCCCCACGCGGTCTCGTGGTGCGGCGTGAACCAGTGCGGCGAGAACGCGCGCAGGTGATCGCCGCCGAGCGCGAAGCGGGTGTAGACCACGTCGAGGATCACCGAGAGCCCGCGCGTGTGCGCCGCGTCGATCAGCGCGGCGAGCTCGCGCGGCGTGCCGTACCGGTGGTGCGGCGCGAACGGCGCGACGACGTCGCAGCCCCACCCCTGCTCGGCCGCGAACTCGGCGACCGGCAGGAGCTCGATCGCCGTCACGCCCAGGTCCGCGATGCCGTCGAGCCGGTCGACGAGCGCGCGAAAGGTCCCCTCCGGCGTCGCGGTGCCGACGTGCAGCTCGTAGATGCTGAGGAGCTCGAGCGGGACGGCGCAGGGCTCAACGCCCGAAACCGACAGCTCGACGACCTCACTCGGACCGAGCGGACCGAACGGTTGGAATCGCGAGGCGGGATCGGGGAGCGGCGCGCCGCCGTCGACGCTGAACGCGTAGAGCGCGCCCGCGCCGACGTCGGGCAGCTCCACCTCGTGGAAGTCTCCGGGTCCCATCGGCACGCGCCGGAGCTCCACCGACGCGGACTCGAAGAGCACGAGCTCCACGCTGTGCCCGGGCGCCCATACGCGGAACGAGGTGCCGCCCCCCGCAAGGACGGCCGCGCCGTGGCGGACGTCGTCGACCCGAGCGTGTCCGTCGGCCATGCGCGGAGTGGATGCGCGCGGCGTGCCTATCGCTTGGAGAACTCGAGCGCGCCGTCGTTCAGTCGAGCGCGGCGCAGGGTCATCATGTCGAACGCGTAGTTCTGGTAGAGCTTCCACGGCGCGACCGAGCCCTGCCGCGGCAGGTCGGCGAGCGCGCGCTGCACGTAGCCCGAGGTGAAGTCCATGAGCGGGGCCTCGGAGACCGACGGATCGCGCCGCGGCACGCAGGTGGTGAAGCCGTGGTCGCGCATGTGGTTGAGCAGCCGGCACACGTACTCGCTCGTGAGGTCGACCTTGAGCGTCCACGAGGCGTTGGTGTAGCCGATGGCGAACGCGAGGTTCGGCACGTCGCTGCACATCATGCCCTTGTAGGTCATCGTCTTGGCCGGATCGACGCGCTGGCCGTCGACCTCGAGCTGCAGGCCTCCGAGGAACTTCAGCTTGAGACCGGTGGCCGTGACGATGAGGTCGGCCTCGAGCTCCTGCCCCGAGCGGAGGCGGATGCCCTTCTCGGTGAAGGTCTCGATGTGATCGGTGACGACCGAGGCGCGGCCGTCGCGGAGGGACTTGAACAGATCGCCGTCGGGCACCAGGCACACCCGCTGATCCCACGGCTTGTAGGTCGGCGTGAAGTGCGTGCCGACGTCGACCGTGTTGCCCATCGCCTTGTGCACCTGGCCGACGAGGAACTTCTTGGCCTGCTCGGGGAAGCGGCGGCAGTAGGCGAAGAACGCCATCGAGAAGAGGACGTTCTTCCAACGCGTGAGCGCGTACGCCGAGCCGATGGGGAGCCGCTCGCGCATCCAGTCCGCGATGCGATCGCGCTCGGGCACCGACACGATGTACGTGGGCGAGCGCTGGAGCATCGTGACGTGGGCGGCGCGCTCGGCCAACGAGGGGACGAGCGTGACCGCGGTGGCGCCGCTGCCGATCACCACCACCCGCTTGCCGGTGTAGTCGATGTCCGGAGTCCACAGCTGCGGGTGGACGATCTGCCCGCGGAAGCGCTCGCGACCGGGGAACTCGGGCGTGTAGCCGGCGTCGTAGTCGTAGTAGCCGGCGCACATGAAGAGGAACTTGCAGGTGAGCCGCACGATCTCGCCGGTCTCGGTGTCGCGCGCCTCGACGGTCCACCGCGCGTCCCTGCTCGACCACGACGCACGCTCGACGCGGCGCCGGTAGCGGATCTTCTTGTCGATCCCGTAGGCCTCGGCGGTGTCGCGCACGTAGGCGAGGATCGAGGGGCCGTCGGCGATCGCCTTGGGGTTCGTCCACGGGCGGAACGAGTACCCGAGCGTGTACATGTCCGAGTCCGAGCGGATGCCCGGGTAGCGGAACAGATCCCACGTGCCGCCGAGCGTCTCCCGGCCCTCGAGGATCGCGTAGGACCGATCGGGGCAGTTCTTCTGCAGGTGGTACGCGGCGCCGATGCCGGAGAGTCCGGCCCCCACGATGAGTACGTCGAGATGCTCCGTCATGCGGCCGAGAGCTTCGCACTTCTCCACCGGAGCGTCACATCGGCGCGACGCGCGAGGACTCGATCACTCAGATGGCAGCGGCGAATCCGCTGCTAGAGTCACCGGGGTGAAGTACTTCGTTTGCGCGCTGATGGTCGCCGGCTGCAGCGGCACGATGAGCGAGCCGGAGACCGGCGAACCCGACCCGACGCTCGACGCCGACGTGGTGGTCGACAGCGCCGTCGCGGTCGACAGCGCCGTCGTCGACTCGGCGTCGACCGACGACACCTCCGCCATCCCGGAGACCAGCGCGGCCGACGTCATGTGCATCAAGCCGCGGGAGAAGTGCACCACCGGGAGCGAGTGCTGCGAGGGCTACGCGTGCGTGGTCACGCCCCTCCCCGGCGGCGCGCCCACCGATCTCCGCTGCTGCCGCGCCGAGGCCGCGGCGTGCGCCGTGGACGACGACTGCTGCTCGTACCTGCTCTGCGCCGCCGGCAAATGCGCGCGCCGCGGCGTCGGCGGGCTGTGCGGCGTCGACAGCGACTGCACGACCAACAAGTGCACGAGCGGCCGGTGCACCGACCCGACCGCGATCACCGGCTACCGCCTGCCGCTCTCGTGCGGCGGCCCCTACGCGGTGTCGCAGGGGAACTTCGACACCAAGTGCACGGTGTACAGCCACACCGGCGTGTCGAGCTACGCCTACGACTTCAGCGTCGGCCTCAACACCCCGGTGCTCGCGATGCGGGCGGGCGACGTCACCCACATCAAGAACGACATCAAGCCCGGCCACCCCTGCTACAGCGGCGGCGGCTCGTCGTGCATCAACTCCGCAAACTACGTCACCGTGAAGCACTCCGACGGCTTCAGCACGGTGTACGTGCACCTCAACGACGCGCTGGTGAAGGTCGGCGACAAGGTGACGCAGGGGCAGCGGATCGGCCTGTCGGGCGGCACTGGCTGGTCCACCGGCCCGCACATGCACGTGCAGAAGCAGAACTCCTGCGCGTCGTTCTACTGCCAGAGCGTGCCGCTGATCTTCGACGAACACCCCACGCGGCTCGACTGCGGGATGAAGATTTCTTCGAAGAACGGGTGCTGAACGCTCACCACCGCACTTCGACCGTGAGCGAGTCGGCGGTGACGCGCTGAATGCTCACGCGCGGATCGCGGCCGGTGCAGGTGCGCACCACCGCGCGGAGGCTGCCCTCGGTGAGCAGGCGGTAGTTCTCGTCGGCGAAGAAGGGGAAGTCCGTGTAGGTGATCCGCGCGCGGGTCCCCTCGGTCTCGACGGCGACCCGCGCATCGCCGCGGCGGATGTGCTTCCACATGGTGGGCACCTGCCGGAGCACGAACGCGGGCGAGGCCATGCGCATCATCGCGCGGAAGAAGCGCGACGTACCGATGACCGTGCAGCCGTCCATCGCGTCGACGAACTGCTCGGGCGTCATGGCGACGGCCGTGCGCACGCCGTTCATCGCTTGCTGCAACGCCTGCTCGGGATACCACGCGGCGGGGATCGGCTCGAGGAGCACCACGCGCACCTCGGGCGGCAGCGCCGCGGCCGCGCTCTCGAGCCGACCTCGCTCCTCCAACCACGCACGCGCGGCCACGAACCACGCCCCCTTGACCTCGCTGCTCACGACATCGCTGAGCGTAGCAGGGTGGAGATCCGCGTGGTCTGCCCGTGCCCGTGCCCGTGCCCGGATCGGCTAGATTGCCCGCATGCGCCGACACCTCGCGACGCCGTTCGTGGTGACGATCGCTGTCGCCGCGGCGTGCACCAAGAGCACCGATCCGGCGCCGCCGCCGATCACCAAGGACACGCCGGTCGCCTCGGCGCCGAAGCCGCCGCCGCCGGAGCCGTCCGGCTCGGTGATCTACGACGGCTACGGCTCCTGCTACCGCCTCGTCGACGGCGAGAAGAAGTACGTGCCGAAGTGCCCCGAGGCGCTCCTGCCCGACCCGCCCACGAACGAGCTCGTCTACCAGGCCGGCGGCTACTGCAAGCGCGTGCCGGACGGACTCCTCGTCAAATGCCCGCCGGGTGGCGCCACCGTCGTCCTCCCCGATCCGAGCCAGGTTCCGAGCGGCGACGGCGACGACTTCCTCCAGTTCGGCTCGCTCCGCTGCTTCCACGCGATCCGCGTGAAGTGCCCGCCGGGGGTCAACTGCAACCCGCCGGGCCCCGCTCCGATCACCTGCCCGCCCGCGCTGATGCCGAAGCTCGCGAGCGGCGTGAAGCCGAGCAAGACGCAGGGCACGCGGTGTTGGTTCGGGAGCGCCGAAGTGCTGTGCCCGAAGCCCTGATCAAGGCCAGAACGTCGCGAGGAGCTCGCCGTCGTGGCCGGGCGGCGGCGGCTCGGTGGTCACCGGGACGATCGGCGACACGTCGAGCGCCTCGAGGGTGTGGCAGTCGGCGCCGGCCGAGGAGAACCACCGCGCGCCGCGGGGAATGGTGATCTTGGAGACCGAGCCGCGCGCACGGCTCGGCAGCCGGACGCGCACGTGGCGCGCGACCTCGGGCGGCGCGCCGAACGCGAAGCTCGAGCCGGTCGGCACCGTGGTGTCGGCGACGTCGCCCGCGCACCCGAGCAGCACCTCGAGCGGCTGCTCGAGATCGGCGTCGAGGGTGACGGTGAGCGCCGCGTCCTCGCCGGCGGGCGCGAGCTCGGCGTGCACGCAGCCGGGGTGCGGGCACGTGCTCGGCACGAAGGACCACCGCGCGATCCGCGCCGCCGTCGTCTTGCGTACGTCGCCGCGCGGACGAAGCGCGAGGTGAGAGCCCGGGATCACCTGCAGGCGATACCGCGACAGCACGTCGAGCCCGAGCAGCCCGAGCGACGCGCGCTTGCCGCCCGTCGAGACCGCGGCGAGCTCCAGGCGCCCGACCGACGCCGCGCCGAGGCGCGCCTCGCCGGAGAACAGCCGGCGCACGATCAGCTCGCCGCCGAGCGAGTGCATCACCGTCGGAGGGAGACGGCGCGCCGACAAGCGCGCGGCGCTCCCGATCGACTCTGGGATCATCGACGCGAACGCGCCGGTGTCGAGCACCATGTCGATGGGCGCGCCGTCCACCTGCAGCGTCACGACCTCGGCGTCGCCCACGCGTCGTAGGGGAACGATCACCGTCTCGGTCGTCGCCGCCCAGGGCGTCGCGCCGAGCGTCAGGAGCCCGCGATCCCAATCGATCTCCCACGGGCTGTGCGCGAGCACCGACTGCCCGAGCACCGTCGCGCCGCCGCCGATCGCGGTGACGACGTCGTCGACGACGAGCTCGCCGAGCTTCAACTGCGGAAGCAGCCCCGCCTCGCGCACGATGATCCTCCCGGTGGGATCCTCCTGACGGACCGTCACGCCGCGAAGCGCGTCGAGGCCGAGGCCATGGAACGCGTCGCTGGGCATGGTCACGCCGGTCGCGCCGCTGTCGACCGCCATCCACACCGTCGCGGAGCGCCGCTCGGAGACCTTCACCGTCGCGACGACGGTGAGGTCGGGCCGCACCAGCGGGGCGCGGATCGGCAGCGTCGTCACCGGCGGCGACGCCGGGAACACCGCGCGCCGTTCGTAGCGTCCGCGCCCTGCGAGGATCGCCCCGAACAGGACGGTCAACAGAGCCACGACTCCCCCGCACACCCACCAATGTTGTGGCCGCACGCCCGAACGACACGGCTGGGGCTCGGAAGTTTTGCGGGCGCGCAGCCTTCCGTCCGCGGAGCATCAATCCTCGACCACACGACTCGGGCACCCGCATTGCAGTCCCATGAGTCATCGTGAGGAAAGCGCTCTCGTGGTTCGCGCTCGTCGTAGCGCTCGGCTGTGCTCGTGATCCCGACCGGAGCACGCAGCCTCAGGTGCAGCCTCCACCGCAGCCGCTCGCGACCGGCGGTGGGCCGGCCACAGCAGCGCCCGAACCGAGCCCCACGCCCGTCGAGATCGCGCCCGCGCCGGTCCCATCGCCCGTCGCGTCGGCGCCACCGGCGAGCCCG
>JALHOE010000241.1 GCA_022843175.1 Deltaproteobacteria bacterium | reverse complement strand
CGGGCGGCGGCGCGGGCTCGCTCGGCTCCGCGGGCGCGGCGCCCGGTCGCGCGCCGGTGAACTTGCCGTAGTCGAACGTCGACCACGCAGACCACGCGCCGAACCCGCGCGCGTTCTTCGCGCGCACGCGCATCCGGTAGATCGCGTTGCGCGGCGGGAACGTCTTGATGAAGGGATCCAGGGTCGACCAGGTGTAGTGCGGCCGGAAGGCGCGCGCGGTCGCGTCCCATCGCTCGAGCGCGAGCTGGTACGACGTCGCGCGCGGCATGGTCGCGGACATCAGCTTCACGTAGTCGACCGAGAGCACCGAGCCATCCGCGGGAAAGAGCCCGCCCGGGGCCGCGGGGGGGAGGCCGTCGTCGGGGGGGAGCGATCGATCGATCACCACCGACGGCTTGCTCGTCACCTGCATCGTGTTCTTGTCGACCCCGACGCCGCACAGCGCCTGCTCGGCCCACTGCTTGGCGACCGGCTTCGCCCAGCCGCCGAATCGCTCGGTCGACCACGCGTCGAGCGTGCGACGCGCGTTGTACTGCGCGTACCAGAGCGGCACCGACGAGAGCTCCGCGGTGTTGTTCATGTACGACTTCCAGAAGCCCGGTCCGGTGTAGATCCCGCAACCAATCGCGGCGCCGCCGATCGCCGCGCAGGTGTCGAGCCCGCCGCGCACGAGCGAGACGAGCTTCGTCGAGCCGAGGCTCTTCGGCGTCTCCTCGACGTCGAGCCACATGCGACCGATGGGGAACCCCTCGACGCGACGGAACGCCTCGGTCACCTGCGCCGCGATGTCGCGATCCCAGTACAGGTACACGTACGCGTCGACCGTCATGCCTCTCGCCACGGCCATCGCGAGCTGCTGCCGGGTCACCTCCTCGAGCTGGGTGCCGGCCACGATGTGCCGCACTCCGGACTCCCAGAAGCAATCCATCTCGCGCTGGCTGAGCGGCCCCTCCCAGAAGGACACGTCGAGCGCGTAGACGGCGTCGTTGGCCGGATCGCCGTAGAAGGGAGGCGAGGGGACGATCGCGTTGGCCTCGTACGAGACCGAGCCCTCGTCCTCGGGGGCGCCCTCCGCCGCGCACGCCGGCGCGAGCGCCATCAAGAGCCCCAACCCGATCCACCCCTGGTGCGTGTTCATCGCCGCCGACCTCCGAGGTCAGAGGTTGAACGACGCGCGCGCCCTCGTCCTTGACCCCGCCGGCCAATCCATTGGCCGCACCGGCCGGGCGGCTGGCCGCCCCGGTCCGTCGCTCAGCGTGGCCACCAGTCCTTGCGCACGCGCGGATCCATGAACGCGCCGGTGTCGCGGATCATGACGCGCACGCTCGAGCCCCTCGCGCGCGCGAACGGATGGCCGGTCGCGATTCCGGGGAGGCCGGCGCGTCCCTTGGCGTTGGCGTCGGCGTACGCGGCGCGGAGCTTCGGCTCGATACACACGCCCACCACGTGCAGCGCGTAGCCGGAGACGATGTTGTCCTCGCCCGTGTACTTCAGCGTGATCGAGTCCTCGTCGAGGAAGAGCACGCGCGCCGAGAGGCCGGGGGCGATGGTGTATCCGGACGCCGGGAGCTTGAGGTCCTCGCCCGCCTTCGTGGCGAAGTCGACCGCCGTCACCTCCGGCGACGCGATCGGTCCCTGTCGCTTCATCGCGGCCCAGTCCCAGTCGTGCACCTTGAAGTTGGCGACGAACGCGGGCTCGCGCGAATCGGAGAACATCGACCACAGCCTCGGCGCCTTGTCGTCCGTCGGTCCGCCGACGTCGACGAGCCCGAGCGTGCCGCCCGTGGCCGTGAAGCCGCGGATCTTCACGTTGAGATCGGGGTGCTCCGCAGCAGGCCGATCGGACTTCGCGCCCACCGTGGGAACGATCGTGTAGCTGGTGGCCCAGGGGGTGTCGGAGCACGGCGCCGCGACGTCGGTCGGCGTGGTCGCGTCAGCGTCGTTCGCGACGCTCGTGTCGCTGGCGACGTCGCTGGCGACGTCGTTGGCGACGAGCGTGTCGTCGGCCGCTGCGGCGTCGCTCGCTGGGCCCTCGAACGTGCCCTCGGCGGTGCAGGCGCACGCGGTGAGCAGGAGCCAGCCGAGAATCCTCACGAGCGAAGAGTATCGCACCGGGAGCTGGACGTGACGGCCGCCTTCCCCCGACCGACGAGCGCGAGCGCCGCCGGCAGCAGCGTCACCGCCGCCGCGAGGCACACGATCTCGCCGAGCACCGCGACCACGCCGAAGAGGAACAGCGCGCGGTTCTGGGCGAGCAGGAGCGACGCGTAGCCGATCACCGTGGTCGCCGAGCAGAGGGCGACGGCGCCGCCGGTGGAGCGCACGGCGGCGGCGGCGTCGCCGGCCTCGCGAAAGCGCGAGGCGACGTTGACCGCGTAGTCGACGCCGATGCCGAAGGTGATCGGGAACGCGATGAAGTTGGCGAAGTTGATCTTGATGCCGAGCACCATCGTCGACGCGGCGAGGCACGCGATGCTGCACAGGAGCGACGCGACGACGAACACGCCCACGCGGCGCACGCCGAAGAGCACGAACACGACGACGATCACGCCGCCGAGCGCGGCGACGCTGGCGCGCATGCCATCGCGACGGATCGAGTCGAGGATGTCGGCCGACAGCGCGAGCGAGCTCGCCACGCGCGGGGGCTGTCCCTCACCGGCCGTCGCGGTGACCGAGCGCAGCGCGGCCACGAGCTCGCCGAGCCTGTGGCCCTCCCAGAGCGCGCGCGATGGCTTCGGGTACACGACCACCGCGTTGCCGAGCCGCCCGTCGCGTTCGCGGAGCCCGATCGTGAACGTCGCCGGCACGTTGCTCGCGGTGATCTGCTCGAGGGGGCCCGAGCCGAGGAACCGGTCGACCGCCGCGCGCTTGTCCTCGGGGATCGAGGCGCGGATGTTCGGCGTGAGCATCTTGCGGATCGCGGCGACCTTCTCGATCTTCGCCACCTGATCCGGCGGGATGACGTCGTCGATCGTGCGGATCGACGAGACCAGCTCGCTCATCGGCCCGCTCTCCCGCGCCGTGCGGAGCGCTGCGGCGACGCGGCGCGCCTCCTCCGGATCGTCGGTCAGCACCACCATCGGCGTGAGGTAGCTGCCGAGGAGCGCGTCCATGCGCCGGCCCCAATACCCCTCGCCGGAGACCCACGTGTCGGCCCGACGCAGCTTCGAGAAGTCGGTCTCGAGCTGCTCGGGCCCGAGGTGGCGGAGCTTCAGCGCGGCGAGCGTGAGGAGCGCGACCGAGATCGTGACGTACACCGCCGGGCGGGTGGCGACCGAGCGACCGAGCCGGGACATCACCGAGCCGTCACGCAGCGGTCGGTGCGCGCCGCGGTCGAGCCAACGCGTGAGCGAGGGAATCAGCAGGAACGCGGTCGCCCACGAAATCACCATGCCGAGGCCGCCGATGTAGCCGAACTGCTTGAAGCCCCGGAAGTCGGTGATGATCAGCGACGCGTAGGAGATCGACGCGGCGAGCGCCGCGGCGAGCGTGCCCGGCCGGGCGAACGTCGCGGCGAGGCCGAGCGCCTGGTCGACCGAGGCTCCCCGCCGGCGCTCCTCGATGTGCCGGGCGAGGAGCATGATCCCGAAGTTGATGCCGTTGCCGACGACGATCGAGCCGAGGAACGCGGTGTTGGAGTTGAGCGCGGTGACCCGGAAGGGGGGGAGCGACGCGAGCGCGAACGCGTACACCGTGGCGAGGAGCAGGGGCGGGAGCAGCACGAGCACGCTCCGAAACCAGCGGAAGTAGAGGACGAGCACCGCCACGACGGCGAACGCGACGAGCACCGACGAGAGCCCGAGGTCCGCCATCAACGCGCTCGTCTCCTCCACGGAGATCGCCACGTCGCCGGTGAAGCCGAGGCGCATCCCCTTGGCGTAGGCGTCGGGCCCGCCGAGCGCGGCGAGATCGCGCTGCACGCGCTCGAGCAGCTCTCTCCCGCCGCCGTGCCCGGTGGAGAACTCGGCGACCTCGATGAGCAGCAGCGTCGTGTGCTGCTCTGCGCTCGAGAAGCGCCCGTGCTCGGTGCGGCGCCCGTTGGCGCGCGCGGCGTACTTCTTCTCGAGCTCCGAGAAGTCGAGCGCGGGCGGCCCGTCGTCCGAGAGGAGCGCGCCGGTCTTCTTCGAGAGCTCGTAGTCGACGCGGTCCTCGATGCGCTGGCGGATCAGCTCGAGGTCCGCGAGCTCGAGGTAGAGCGGCCCGTGCGCCTCGAGGAACGCCTGCTCCTCGGCCGCGCCGACGCGCACGGCGCGCACCAGCGACGGCGGATACGCGCGCACGCGCGCGGCGAGGTCGTCGAGCAGCCGTTCGCCCGCGGGGAGGTTCTCGCTCCGCCCCACGTCGACGATGACGCCGAGGTGCTGCAGGCCCGGCATCCGCCCGCGGAGCTCCTCGATCGCCTTCACGCTCGGCGCGTCGCGCGGGAGCAGCTGCTCGAGGTCGCTGCGCAGGTTCAGGTACATCTGCGCGGTGCGGAGCGTCGCCGGGACCGCGAGCAAGAGCGCGAGCGCCCACAGCAGCGCGCCGTGGCGCAGCGCCCACGCCACGAACGCCTGCATGCGCGGCGAAGCGGTCACAGCAGGTGCCCCCGGTGCAATGCATAAACAATCAATGCGACCTGCGCGCCGGCGACGACGTCGTCGAGCATGATCCCGTAGCCGCGCGGCAGCCTCTCGGCCGCGCGCGCCGGCCACGGCTTGAGCTTGTCGAACACGCGAAAGCCCACGAACGCGACCACCACCGCGGGCCACGTGGGCGGCGCGGTGGAGAGCGCGACGAGCACGCCGGCGACCTCGTCGATCACGACGTTCTGCGGGTCGTGCACGCCGCGCACCGCCTCGACGATCGTCGCCGACCATACGCCGATCACCGTGATCACCGCGGCCGCGCCGAGGAGCGCGAGCGGGCCGCGATCGCGGAGCAGCAGGTAGATCGGCAGCGCGCCGAGCGCCCCCGCGGTGCCCGGCGCGATCGGGGCCCGCCCGCAGCCGAACCACTCGCCGAGGACGAACGCGAGCCGCTCGGTGCTCATGTCGTCGCCTCGACGCGGCGCTCGAGCGCCACCGTACGCACGAGCGCGCGCGCCACGAGGCCGTATGCGACGCCGAGCAGGATGTCGACGACCCAGTGGTGATCGAGGTAGACCGCCGCGAGGCACATCGACGCGAAGTACACGACGCTCGTCGCGCGCAGCGCGCGGCCGAACAGCGCGCGACCCTCGAGCACGATGAGGAGGGGATAGGTGACGTGGAGCGACGGCACCGCGGCGAAGACGCTGCTCGAGCGCGAGTAGAGCCCGGCGAAGTACGGCACGCCGAGCAGCGCATCGACGCGCGCGAGGCTCGGCCCGGGGCTCGGCGCCTGGAGCGGGTCGACGACGCACCCGCGGAGGTGGAAGTACCAGGGAGGCGCGGCGGGGATGAGGCGATAGGTGACGAAGCCCATCACGTTGAGCGCGAAGAACATCCAGCCGAAGCGGGTGAACGCGGCGTGGTCACGCTTGAAGAGGTAGGCCGCGAAGGCGACGGCCGCGAAGAGGTAGGTCCCGTAGGGGATCGCGAAGTACAGGTCGAGGAGCAGGTGGGTGCGCGGCTGGATCCAGTCGTGGACCGTGTGCGCGACGCCGCCCGACGAGTAGCCGAAGAGCTTCGCCTCGAACGCGCGCAGATCGCAGAGGTGCACGCGGTCCGAGCTGGCCGGCGCGAGCGTCACGCGCATCCCGTCGTAGAGGAGCGCGACGAGCGCGAGCGGGTACAGCCCGGCGAGGAGGCGCCGCGACCAGGGCGCGGCGAACGCGAGCACTGGCATGAGGAGCGGGATCGCCACGTGCTCGGCCCGCAGCTCGTGGCGCGCGAGCATGAACACCGCCCACGCGGCGAACGGCGCCGCGGAGAGCGCCCACACGCGCGCGCTCACGATCGCGCCTCGCGGAAGACGAAGCGCCGGCTCATCTCGTAGTTCCAGCAAATGCCGACGAACGTCGCGACGATGAACCGCGCGACGAGGTAGTTCCCGAGGAGCGCGAGCAGCACGTGCTCGCCGGTGGTGTTGAGCGCGGTGCCCACGAGCCACACCGCGAGGTAACGGAGCGCCTGCAGATGGGCGGCGCCGCCCGCGCGAAACACCCATTGCCGGCCGACGGTGAACCCGACGACGCCGCCCGCGGTCGCGCCGATCGCGGTGGCGAGCACGGGACCGACTGCGAACAGCTCGACCAGGGCGATCATCACGAGCCAGTCGGTGCCGGTCGCGAGGACCGAACCGATCTGGTAGCGCCCGAGGCGCGCCAGCGCGTCGGCCCACGTCATTGCAACCACGGCCGCGAGTCCGCTGAGAGGCGTTCGGCGACGGCGGGGAGCTCCGGCGGGGTGTCGTCCCGCGCGGTGAGGTGAATCCGCGCAGTGCGTCCGGCGCTCAACGCCCGCCCGAGCGCGAGCAAGCGGCGCAGCGCCGACCCGTTGGCGACGACAGCGATCAACGCGCAGGCCGCGAGCGCGGGCGCGTCGTACGCCCACGGCGTGCGCGGGAAGAACGCTCCGAGGAACGGCGCGAGCGCGCACCCGAGCAGCAGGTAGACCGCGCGCTCGGCGCGGCGCATCGAGCCGCGCGGGATGACCAAGCTCGCGCCGTCGCTCTTGGCGGAGACGTAGCTGACCATATAGGAGCCGGAGAGCGCGCCGAGCGCGATCGCGAGGGCGAGCGCCGACGCGCGCATGTGGATGGCAATCCCGGCGAGGAGGAAGAACTCCATGTAACGATCGGCGGCGGAGTCGTAGAGCGCGCCGTCCGGGGTGGGACCGGTGGTCGCGCGCGCGATGATCCCGTCGAGCGCGTCGCTCGCAGAGGCGACGGCGGCGATCGTCGCTGCGAGGCCGAGCGCTCCGCTCGCGGCGGCGATTCCGGCGCACGACGAGAGCAGGACGCCGCTCACCGTCATCGCGTTCGCGGTGACTCCGACGCGCGCGAACGCGCGCCCGAGCGGCTCGAACGTGGCGTACGCGGCCTCCATCGGCATGCGACCGAGGAAGGGAGACGTCCCGGCGCGCGCGACGCGATCGGAGCGGACGTCGCCAAACCACAGCACGCGCAGCGCGTAGGCGGTCGCGCCGGTCAGCGCGAGGCCGACCAACGCGGTCGCTGCGAGCAGGTCTACGTCCGCGAGGAGGGGCACGCGCAACGACTGATGCCGCGACCACGCCGAGGGAAGCTCGCGCGCCTCGGCAAAATCGCGGGCACGCGCTCGCGTGCGGCGGACTCCGTGCCTGCGCTCAGAGCACGCGCGCGAGCCGCATGCCCCACAGCACCATGAGCAGGACCATCGCTGCGACGAAGAGCGCCACCGCGCGCTTGCGCTTCTTGCCATCGAACGTCGCGTCGCCGAAGGCGTTCTCGGGCTCGCCTCGCTGGAGTCGCTGCGCGATCGTTGCGCGCAGCTCGTTGCGCGCCAGCTCGCCCTTGGCGTAGCAGTCGCCGCACACCACGCCGTCGCCCGTGATCATGCATCGATCTGCGGGCGTCTCGGTCGCGCAACGCGTGCAGGCCGCCATGCTCGGGACTGTAACAGAGAGCGCTGGGCTCGTGCGATTCGGCCGTTGGAGTAGCATCCCCGAGGGGGGACGCTCGCGTGCGGTATTTGACGATCGCGAACTATGCCGTGGTGGCCGCACTGTGGCTGGCCATCCTCGGCTTCTACCTTCGCTATCGGCGAATCGCGAAGGAGCAGGATCCGCTCGTCGCGACGCTGCTCGGCATCCTCGCGCTCGACGCGCTCAAGAGCGTCGTCGAGAACACCTTCTTCGGGATCGTGTGGACCCGTCGCTACGGGCTCGGGTTCGAGGAGCTCGGCGAGATCCTCGCGCGGCCCGGGTTTCTCATCGTCCCGAAGCTGCTCAATACGTTCGTGGCGATCACCGTCCTCGCGGTCGTGATCCAGCATTGGATTCCGTCGGAGCTTCGTACCCGCCGCGAGACCGATGCCGAGCGCACCAAGCTCCTCGGCGCCCTCGGCACCTCGCTCTCCGAGGTCGAGCGGAAGGAGGAGCGCTGGCAGCTCGCGGTCCGGGCTACCAGCGACGGGATCTTCGACCTCGACGTCGAGACGGGGAACCTGTGGGTGTCCGAGACCTACGGCGAGACGCTCGGCTATGCGCCGGGGGAGCTTCGCGCAGAGACCCGCGCGGAGCTGCTCGCCACCGTGCACGCCGACGACCGGGCCCGCTTCGCAGCCTTCCTCGACGCCGCGATCGACACACCCGAGGCGCCCGCCGAGATCGAGGTCCGCCAACACGTCAAGCAGGGGACCGATCGGCTGGTGATCATCCGGGTCTCCGCCGTGCGCGATGACGGGCAGCGCGCACGGCGCCTGGTCGGCGCGCAGTCGGACATCACCGAGCGCCGGGCCGCCGAGGCTGCGCTCGCGATGCAGCAGCGCACCGAGAGCCTCGGGCTCCTCGCGTCCGGCATCGCGCACGACTTCAACAACCTGCTGATGATTATGAAGGTCAACGCGGCGGTCGTCGGCTCACCCGGGCGCGGCGAGGCCCTGGCCGATCTCCGCGCCGCGATCGTTCGTGCGCAGGACCTCACCGCGCGCCTCCTCGCGTACAGCGGGAAGGGCAAGGCGCTGATCACCGAGATCGATCTCGGCGAGCTCGCCGAGGAGCTGGTGCGCCTGCTCCGCGCGACGTTGCCGACGCAGGTGGTCATCCGCCTCGAGCGCGCGAACGCGCTGGGCCGCGCCTTCGGCGACGCCGCGCAGCTCCAGCAGGTAGTGCTCAACCTCTTGCGCAATGCGATCGACGCGATGGGCGACAACCCCGGCACGATCACCATCTCGACGCGAGAGGAGGCGATCGTCGCCGAAACCGAGTCGCTCCTGCCGATCGAACCGGGCAGCTACGTAGTGCTCACCGTCGCCGACACCGGGTCGGGCATGACCGAGGAGGTGCGCGCGCGGATCTTCGACCCGCTGTTCACCACCAAGAGCACGGGGCACGGCCTCGGCCTGTCGGCGATGCTCGGAATCCTGCGCGCCCACAAGGGCGGGATTCGCGTCGAGAGCGCGCCCGGCGTCGGCACCTCGATGACGCTGCTCCTTCCGCTTGCCGCCGCCGAGGCCCCCGACATGGCGACGTCTCACCGCCGCGCGCTGATCGTCGACGACGAAGAGGCCATCGCCCGATCGCTGAAGCGGCTCGTCGGTCGCCTCGGCTTCGAGGTCGACACCGTCGCCGACGGCGAGGCGGCGCTCGCGCAGGTCGCAACGACGCCCTACGACCTGGTCCTCCTCGACATCGGCTTGCCCGGCTCGGACGGTCGCGTCGTGCTCGCGCGGCTGCGCGAGAAGCAGCCGCAGCTGCCGGTCGTGTTGATGAGCGGTCGCCCGCTGGCGGACGAGGTCGACGATGCGCGCACGTGCCACCTCGAGAAGCCGTTCAGCGCGGCGGCGCTATCGCGCTGCATCCGCAACCTGCTCGGGGAGTGACGGGAGCGTGTGCGCGCGAAGCTGCACGCGTCGCAGGCGGAGCGCGTTGGCGATCACCGAGACCGAGCTGAGGCTCATCGCGGCGCTCGCGATCATCGGCGACAAGAGCCATCCGAACGTCGGGTAGAGCAGGCCTGCCGCGACCGGGATGCCGAGCGCGTTGTAGCCGAAGGCGAAGAGGAGGTTCTGGCGGATGTTGCGCATCGTCGCCGCGCTCAGGGCGCGGGCGCGGACGATGCCGCGCAGATCGCCGCGCACCAGCGTGACGCCGGCGCTCTCGATGGCGACGTCGGTGCCGGTGCCCATCGCGACGCCCACGTCGGCCGCCGCGAGCGCGGGGGCGTCGTTCACTCCGTCGCCCGCCATCGCCACGACTCGGCCGCGCACGCGCAGCGTCTGGACGATTTCGCGCTTGCCCCCGGGGAGCACCTCGGCGCGGACCTCGTCGATGCCGACAGCGCGCGCGACGGCGGCCGCGGTGACGGCGCTGTCGCCGGTGACCATCACGACGTGGAGGCCGGCCGCCCGGAGCGCGCGCACCGCCTCGGCCGTCGTCTCCTTGATCGGATCGGCGACGCCGAGGAGCGCCGCGACCGCGCCGTCGACGGCCAGGAACATCACCGTGTCGCCGTCGCCGCGGAGAGCCTCGACGCGCTCGCGGACGGCCGACACGTCGACGCCCTCGTCGGCCAGCAGACGTGCGTTGCCGATGAGCACGCGTCGGCCCTCCAACGTGCCCGACACGCCCTTGCCGGTGATCGACTGGAAGTCCGACGCCGCGGCGAGCGAGACCTTCTCCTGCCGCGCGGCTTCGACGATCGCGTTCGCGAGCGGGTGCTCGCTCCCGAGCTCGAGCGACGCCGCGTAGCGCAGCGCCGTCGCGCGATCGAGCGTGAGGGGTTCGAGGTGGACGAGCTTCGGCTTGCCGACGGTGAGGGTGCCGGTCTTGTCGACGACCAGGGTGTCGACGCGCGCGAGCCGCTCGATCGCTTCGGCGTTCTTGACGAGGACGCCCATTGTCGCGCCGCGGCCGGTCGCGACCATGATCGAGATCGGCGTCGCGAGGCCGAGCGCGCAGGGGCACGCGATGATCACCACGGCGATGGCGTTGGTGAGCGCGTAAGCGAGGCGCGGTTCGGGGCCGACGAACAGCCACACGACGAACGAGAGCAGCGCGATCGCGATGACGATCGGCACGAAGAACCCAGCGACCTTGTCGGCGAGCGCTTGGATCGGCGCGCGGCTCCGCTGCGCCTCGGAGACCATTCGCACGATTTGCGCGAGCATCGAGTCCGCGCCCACGCTCCTCGCTTCGACGAGCAGCGCGCCGGTGCCGTTGACGGTCCCGCCGGTGACCCGGTCGCCGAGCGCCTTCGTCACCGGGATCGGCTCGCCGGTGAGCATGGACTCGTCGACCGACGAGCTGCCCTCGATCACCTCGCCGTCGACGGGGACGCGTTCGCCGGGACGGACGCGCACGCGATCGCCGACCACGACGTGTTCGAGCGGGACGTCCTGCTCGGTGCCGTCCGCCTCGACGCGCCGCGCGTGCGCGGGCGCGAGGTTGAGGAGGGACCGGAGCGCGCTGCTCGTGCGACCCCGCGCGCGCAGCTCGAGGACCTGGCCGACGAGCACCAGCGTCGTGATCACCGCGGCCGCCTCGAAGTAGACGTGCGGCGCTCCGCCGTGGCCGCGATAGGCCGCGGGGATCGCCGACGGCACGACTGCGGCCAGCGTCACCATGACCACGCTGTAGAGGTACGCGGCGCCGATCCCGAGCGCGATCAGCGTGAACATGTTGAGGCTCTTGCGCAGGACGGACTCGTAGCCGCGAGCGAAGAACGGCGCGCCGCCCCACAGCACGACCGGCGTCGAGAGGGCGAGTTGGGTCAGCAGCAGCGACCACGGCGGCAGCGCGTGTTGCAGCGGCTGGCCGGGGATCATCTCGGACATCGCGAGCACCAGCACCGGCGCCGACAGCGTCACGCTCAGCCATAGCCTGCGCGTCATCGACGCGAGCTCTGGGTTGTCCTCCGCCTCGGCGGTGACGACCGAGCGCTCGAGCGGCATCCCGCAGATGGGACAGCTCCCCGGCTCGTCGCGGACGATCTCGGGGTGCATCGGGCACGTCCACGTAGAGCTGGACGCGGTGGTCACTGCGGGCAGGGGAAGGTGGTGCGCGTGCATGGGGGCCTCGCACAGATGACGCAAGAGCGGCCAGTGCATTACAGCGGCATGCGCGCCACGTGCCGCGATAGCGCTGAGCGCGCTCCGGCGATGGTCGTTGGCCGCGCTGCACCGACGCGTGAACCGACTATACTGAGCGAGGAATATGGCCAGCGGACCCGACGGCCTCACCTCCGAGCTCATCGAGGTCCACGACCGCATCCACGGCGCACTCGGCGCCGCGTGGAACGCGGCCATCTCCTTGTTGCGCGACCCGGACGACGTCGAGCGCTACGTGCAGTGCAGCGTGGTCGCCATGTTCCTCCGCGACGCGCGGCTCCATATCCGCAAGGAGAACGAGGTCGTCTTCGCGTCGGCGGAGCAGGCCGGAACCCCGGCGCGCGTGCTCGAGGAGCTCCGCGCCGATCACGAACGGCTCAACGCGGTGATGGCGTGCCTCCCGCCGCTGCTCGAGGATCGCCGCACGCTCGACGCCGCGGCGCTGAAGGTGTTGCGCCTCGTCGCGCGCTTCGAGCAGCACCTCGCGCACGAGAGGCGCGTGATCGAAGCGCACGTCGCGAGCTGATTACGGCACCGACGCGCGCGACTCCCGCGTGGAGTCGAGCGCCGCGTCGGCCAGCGCGAACGCAGAGCGCTGCTCGCGCGCCGCGGAGGCGTCGATCTCGGCGGACGGCGTGAGATCGTCGTCGGTGTCGTAGTTGCCGAGGTGGCCGATCAGGGCGTGCGCGGTCGATTCGCGCTCATGGGCACGCTTGGCGGTGCGGTACTCGTCGATGAGGCTGATGAGGCGCTTGTCGAGCATCAGCATCGACAGCCGATCCGAGCCCGCGGCGACGACCGCCACGACCCGGCCCGAGCGCGCTGCGCAAACCGGACAGGGCCCCGGTCGTGCGGTGACCGGTGCGCCGCCGATGAGGAGCCCGCAGTCTGCACACTTCCAGCCCCGCTGCTCTTGCTCACCACTCGGCGACAGCTTCATTTCGAGCCAGTTTCCTCGGTTCGCCATGTCGTTTCCATGCTTTCTGGGCGCGCCCCCACTCTTCTCGAGCGCAAGTAGCGGGCCGCGCCTCCCGGCGTGCTAGGGTCACCCCGGAACGCCAGCTCTCGACGTCTCTCGATGATCAGTACTGATGCTGAGGATCGCGGTAGTCGCAAACCGGCAGCTCATCCTCAGGTGCATCCATGAACAATCGTCTTTACGTCGGCAATCTCTCCTTCAACACCACCAGCGACTCGCTCAAGAGCGCGTTCGCTCCCTCCGGCGAGGTGACCGACGTCAAGGTCATCAGCGATCGTGAGACCGGCCAGTCGCGCGGCTTCGCCTTCGTGACGATGGGCTCGGCCGAGGCCGCCCAGTCGGCGATCAGCCAGATGAACGGCGCGATCCTCGACGGTCGCCCGCTTCGCGTGAACGAGGCGGAGGAGAAGGGCGCGGGCGGGGGCGGCCGCGGCGGCGGCGGCGGCGGCGGC
>JALHOE010000240.1 GCA_022843175.1 Deltaproteobacteria bacterium | reverse complement strand
CGCGTCCACGCCCACGCCCACGCCGAGCGCGACGCCCACGCCCACGCCGAGCGCGGCCCCGACGCCGCCCCCCTCGCACAAGGCCGCGACCAAGGCCACCGCGCCGCGTCCGCCCAAAGCCCCCTCGAAAGCCTGCGATCCTCCGTATACCGTTGGAAAGGACGGTGTGAAGAAGCCCAAGCTCGAGTGCCTATGAAGCTGCCCAGTCGGGTCCTCGCTGGAGTGCTTTCGCTGTCGGTCCTTCCGCACGCCGCGTTCGGGCAGCTGAGCAACGAGCAGAAGGTGAAGTGCGCCAACGCCTACGAGCAGGCGCAGCGCACGCGCAACGAGGGGCTCTACAAGGCCTCGCGCGAGCACCTGCTGGTGTGCGCGCAGGACCAGTGCCCGCCGGTCCTCCGCAACGAGTGCGTAAAGTGGCTCGGCGAGGTCGACGCCGCGATGCCCACCGTCCTCATCGTCGCGGTCGACGGAGCCGGCAACGAGCTGTCCGACGTGACGGTGAGCGTCGACGGCACCAAGGTGCTCGACCGTCTCGATGGCAAGGCGATCCCGGTCGATCCGGGCGTTCACACGTTCCGCTTCTCGCGACCGGGCAGCGACGCGGTCGAGCAGAAGGTGTTGATCCGCGAGGCCGAGAAGCGCCGGCCCGTGTCGGTCACGTTCCCGAGCGCCGCCGCGCCCGTCCCGGCCCGCAAGCCCGAGACCCCGAGCGAGGGCTCGTCGGTGCCACTCGGCACGTACATCCTCGGCGGCGCCGGGCTCGTCGCGCTCGGGCTCTCGGTGCCGATGTACCTCACCGCGTTCCGCACCAAGTCCGACATCGAGTCGGGTTGCGGAAGCAACCAGACCTGCCCGCCGTCCGAGGGCGACCGGCTCCGGCGCCAGTTCCTCTACGGCGATCTCGCGCTCGGCATCGGCGTCGTGGCGCTCGCGAGCGCCACCATCCTGTGGATCGCGACCCCGAAGAAGACCGTCACCGCCGGCGTGGCGCCGCTGCCGGGCGGCGTCGCCGGCGCGTTCAGCGTCGCGTTCTGATGGGTCGAACGCTGCTCTCTCCCGACGCGCCGATGCCCCGACGCTCGCGCGCGAGGAGCTCCTGCTTGCGCGCGAGGCCCCAGCGATAGCCGGTGAGGTCGCCGTTGTGGCCCACGACGCGGTGACACGGGATGAGCAGCGCGATCCGATTGGACGCGCACGCGCGGGCGACGGCGCGCGGGGAGGTCTCGAGCGCCGCGGCCAGCTCGCCGTAGCTGCGCGTCTGACCCGCGGGGATCGCGAGCAGCGCGCGCCACACGCGGAGCTGGAACGGGGTGCCGATCAGATCGAGCGCGCGGGTGTGGAGCACGGCGTCGTCGCGCACGAGGGTCGCGCGAGGGAACTCGGCGCGGAGCTCGGCGACGAGGGCCTCGTGGCTGTCGCCGAGCGCCGCCGCGCACACGCCGCGCTCGGTCGCGGCGACCAGCAGCTTTCCCGAGCGGTGACGGCCGAGCGCGAATCGCAGCGTGCCGCGCGCGGGCTTCGAGGTCGCCTCGTAGATCGCGCGCGCCGAGCCGAAGCCGGCGGCGAAGGCGGCGTCGAGCACCGAGCTGCCACCGGCGAACTGCTCGAGCCGCCGCTGCTCGACGTAGGCCCGGGGCGAGACGCCGAACGCGCGCACGAACATGCGCTGCACGTGGAACGGGCTCGCGTCGACGGCGGTCGCGAGCTCGTCGAGCGTGACGCGCTCGGAGAGGTGCTGGTCGAGGTAGCTCCGCGCGCGCTCGGAGAGGGTCGTGTCGCGCGGGCGACAGCGGCGGCACGCGCGAAAGCCGGCGCGCTCGGCCTCGTCGGCGGCGGCGAAGAAGCGAACGTTCTGCCGCAGCGGTCGCCGCGCGGGACACGACGGGCGGCAGTAGATGCCGGTGGTCTCGACCGCGAAGAGGAAGTCGTCGGTGTCCTCGCGCGCGACGACGCGCGCCCAGGCCTGCTCGGTGCTCATGCCGGCAACATCACGCGCGGCGGTCCGGCGAGCCATCCGATCCTTGCGGTCAAAGCTACTTGATGGGCGCGCCCTGATCGACCCACGCCGCGAGCTGCGCCCGCTCCTCGTCGGTCATGTTCGTGCGGTTGGCGAGCGGCATCGTCTTGAGCGAGTACGCGCGCTCCTTGATCCGCGGGGCGAGGAGCTTGATCTGCTCGGGCGAGTCCATCTTGACGCCGTTCGGCGGCGCCTTGAACAGCTCGTCCGTCGGCTTCTCGCTGTGGCAGGGGATGCACCGCTGGCCGATGATCTCGTAGGCGCGGGTGAACTCCACCTTGGCCATCGGCGGGCCCTTCGCCTCGGCCGCGGGCTTGGTGAGCACGAACAGCGCCGCCACCGACGCGACGATGGTCGTCGTCGCGCCGAAGAACCACCCGCTGTAGACGAAGCGGATGTTCATGAAGTGACGCACGAGCGCGCCGCCGACCATCAGCACGCCGAGCACCACCCAGTTGAGCTTCTGCCCGTAGGTCACCGGGAAGTGGTTGCTGATCATCATGAACAGCAACGGGAACGTCATATAGTTGTTATGTATCGAGCGCTGCTTGGCCCGCTTGCCGAGCGACGGGTCCTGGGCGCGGCCCTCTTGGGTGGCGGCGACGAGCTCGCGCTGCGAGGGCACGATCACCATCCACACGTTGCCGGTCATGATGGTGCCGAGGATGACGCCGACGTGAATGTACGCCGCGCGCCCGCTCAACAGCTTGGTGAGCCCGACCGCGACGCCGGCGAGGAGCGCGAAGCCGACGATGCCGAAGAGCATCGACTCCTTGATCAGCACCCGGCACAGCACGTCGTAGACGACCCACGCCCCGATGATCGAGCCGGCGCCGATCGCGATCGCGGTGACCGGGTCGAGCGCGCGGATCGACGGATCGATCATCAGCGCGGCACCACCGAGGTAGTAGACGACGATGAGCAGGAAGATGCCGCTCACCCACGTGCTGAGGTTCTGGTACTTGAACCAGTGCAGGTTCGGCGGGAGCTGCCCCGGCTCGAGCTGCTTCTTGACGACGTCGTAGAAGCCGCCGCTGTGGACCATCCAGATCCGCCCCTCGAACCCCTCGGGCGAGCCCTCGGGCCGCTCGAGGTTGCGGTCGAGCCAGTTGAAGAGGAGCGAGTTGCCGATCCACATGATCCCGGCGATCAAGTGGACCCAGCGAATCAACAGATCGGCGAGCTCACGCAAATGGGCGGACGACACGGCGCGAAGATAGCGCCTCAGCGCGCGTGCTCGTAGAGCCGAAACGCCCCCGACTCGCAGACGAGCTTGCTGCGGAAGATACCGCGCTGGAGGAGGAGCCCGTCGATCGAGCGACGCTCCGGATCGACCTTCGGGCCGTGGATGAAGAAGTAATCGACGCCCGGGCTCATCCGCTCGTAGTCGAACCAGTCCACGCGCTCCTCCATCCCGAGCGCCGTGTGCGCGAAGGGCGGCTGCTTGTAGCGGAGCGGCGTCGACGGCCCGCTCATCACCACCAGGTGATTGATGACCGGGCCGCCGCTCCACGCGGAGTGGTAGTTGTCGACGTGGAGGAAGAGCGGGTAGCGGACGACGATCGGTGTGCGCTCGACCATCAGCCCCACGAGCTTGCTCCGCGGGCGCGTGCGCGCGAGGCACTCCACGGCGCCGCGCGACTCGGCGGCGAACCGCGAGACGATGAACACCTGCCCGAGCGAGACGAGCACGAGGAAGGACGCCGCAGCGACCAACGCCGGCCGCTCCAGCCGCGGGGCGCGCGGCGCCGCGAGCAACGCGAAGACGAACGCGAACGGCAGCACGCGCGCCGGGAAGTAGAGGATGCCGAGCGCGCTGTGCGGCGCGGCGAAGTACGCGGCGAGCGTGAGCGCCGAGAGCCCGCCCCAGCGCACGAGCCGCGCGCGATCGCGCGCGCCGATCATCGCCAGCCCGACGATCAGCACGAACACCGCGAGGAGCCCCCACTCGACCTCCGGCGCGATCGAAGTGAACGGCGCGGCGGCGAACAACTTCCACCGCACGGCGAGCGGCATCTCGGGCGGCCGGGCGCGAAGCTCGCCGAGCGCGCTCCAGGCGCGGAGGCTCCGGTTGTAGAGCGCGAGGAGCGCGACGGGCGCGATCGCCGCACCCAGGGCCGCGAGGAGCCGGCGGCGCGTTCCGGTCAACAGGATCCACGTCGACCACGCCGCGAACAGCACGAACGCGAGCGGGTGCGCGGCCACGAGCGCGAGCGACACCGCGTGCAGGCGCCACACCCGGGTGCCCTCGCGATCGAAGCGCACGACCGCGAGGAGCCCGAGCAGCGCGAGGTGCGTGCCGATGATGAACGGCTCGAGCCCGACGTAGAACGAGAACCCGTAGAGGACCCCGCTGCCGAGGAGCGCGAGCCGCGGGTTAGCGCCCTCGCGCTCGGCGAGGAGATAGAGCGCGAACGGCTGGCAGAGCAGCCCGAGCGCGAGGACCACCTTACCGGCGAGCTCGAGGGGGAGCACCGCCGAGAGCAGCAGCGTGGGGGCGTAGAACGAGAGCCAGTACGGCTGGAAGAGGTTGGTGTCGAACGTGGCGCGGAAGTACGCCGGATCCTCGAAGTACAGGCGCAGCAGGCGCACGATCGAGAGGTGCGTCGGGTAGTCGACGCCCGGCACCAGGCGCCCCGCGAACAACGGAGCGATCGTGAGGACCGCGACGGCCGCGAGGAGCGCGCGGTTCACGGGTGGTGGGGGACCACCACGCCCTTCTCGTGCGCGCAGGCGAGCGCCTCCTCGTACCCCGCGTCGGCGTGGCGAATGACGCCCATGCCCGGGTCGCTCGTGAGCACCCGCTCGAGGCGCCGCGCGGCTTCGTCGGTGCCGTCGGCCACGACGACCATCCCGGCGTGGAGCGAGTAGCCGATGCCGACGCCGCCGCCGTGGTGGAAGCTGATCCACGAGCCGCCGCAGGCGGTGTTGATCAGGGCGTTGAGGATCGCCCAGTCGGCGATGGCGTCCGAGCCGTCCTTCATGGCCTCGGTCTCGCGGTTGGGCGACGCGACGCTCCCGCAGTCGAGGTGGTCGCGGCCGATCACGATCGGCGCCTTGACCTTGCCGGTGCGCACCAGCTCGTTGAACGCGAGGCCCACGCGCGCGCGGTCGCCGTAGCCGACCCAGCAGATGCGCGCCGGCAGTCCCTGAAACTTCACCTGCTCGCGGGCGGCGCGGATCCAGCGGACGAGCGCCTCGTCGTGCGCCATCAGCTCGCAGATCGCGTCGTCGGTCACGGCGATGTCCGCGGGATCGCCGCTGAGCGCGACCCAGCGGAACGGACCGCGACCGACGCAGAACTGCGGGCGGATGTACGCCGGAACGAAGCCGGGGAAGTCGAACGCCCGAGCGCAGCCGGCCTCTTTGGCGTAGGCGCGGATGTTGTTGCCGTAGTCGAACACCTCGGCGCCGGCGGCCTTCATCGCCAGCATCGCCTCGACCTCGGCACGCATGCCCTGCTTGCTCCGCGCGACGTAGCCCTCGGGATCGCTCTTGCGGAGGGCGGCCGCGTCCGCCAGCGGCATGTCGCTCGGTATATAACCATTCAATGGATCGTGCGCCGAGGTCTGCTCGGTGACGAGGTCGGCGATGAGCCCGCGGCGCACCAGCTCGGGGTAGAGCGTGGCGGCGTTGCCGAGGACGGCGATGGTGGTGGGCTTGCCGGCCTCGGCGGCGGCGACGGCGCGCTTCACCGCGGCGTCGAGGTCGTCGATGCGCTCGTCGACGTACTTCGTCTCGAGGCGCTTCTCGATCCGCGTGGGATCGATCTCGATCGCGACGCACGAGAGCCCAGCGATCTTCGCGGCGAGGGGCTGCGCGCCGCCCATGCCGCCGAGGCCCGCGGTGAGCACCCAGCGCGCCGTCTTCTTGGTGCGTGCCTCGTAGGCCGCGCGCGCCGCGACGAAGGTTTCGTAGGTGCCCTGGAGGATTCCCTGGGTGCCGATGTAGATCCACGACCCGGCGGTCATCTGCCCGTACATGATCAGGCCGAGCTGCTCCAGCCGGCGGAACTCGTCCCAGGTGGCCCACTTGCCGACCAGGTTGGAGTTGGCGAGGAGCACGCGCGGCGCGTCGGGATGGGTGCGGAACCGGCCGACCGCCTTGCCCGACTGGATGAGCAGCGTCTCGTCGTCGTCGAGGGCGCGGAGCTCGCGGACGATGACGTCGAACGCTTCCCAAGAACGCGCAGCCTTGCCGGTGCCGCCGTAGACCACGAGGTCCTCGGGGCGCTCGGCGACCTCCGGGTCGAGGTTGTTCATCAGCATGCGGAGCGCAGCTTCCTGCACCCAGCCCTTGCAGGTGCGCTCGGTGCCGCGCGCGGCGCGAACGACGCGGGGTTGGCTCATTCGGCTCGATTACAAGGGCGCCCCGGCGGGCACAACAGCGACGGTGATACGTTCGGGGAATGGCGCACGACGACCACGAGCACGGGGATCGCGAGCATCATCACCACCATGAGCACGGGCACGGGCACGGGCACGGGCACGGGCACCACGACCACCACGAGCACCACGAGCACCGCGAGCACCACGAGGAGCGTCGGCGGGGGCCCGAGGGCACCGAGTTCCTCGAGCTCGAGCTGTCGCGCGTCCTCTTCACCGAAGCCGAGGACATGAGCCGGGACGCCGCGCGCGAGATCATGCGCGAGGCGATCAAGGAGCGGCTCCGGGCGCGCCTCGGAGACAAGCTGAAGGCGATCGCCGAGCTCGCCGCCGACGACCTCGCCGACGACATCGAGGCGAACTTCGCGATCGAGGGCCGCATCGAGGACCGCAAGAAGTCCCGCAAGGATCTCGAAGAACGCCTCAGCGCCATTCTGAAGCGCTGAGGCGTGCCGAATGCGGGCGCCCGAGCGGACCGCGGCCGCGCACTCCGTCGACTCGATGCCCGTATTGACGGCGCGCCGGTACGTCGTGCGCGTCGGCTAAGATTCATCTGCGACGCGCCCCAGCGACCGCCCGTCGATGCCGGTCCGTCCGAGCCCACGTACGCTGCGCTTCGCGCGTATCGTGCGCGTCCACCACCTTGCGCATCGACACCGTGCCGCTGTGTTGCTCGGAACCGAGGGCTCCGCGTCATCGCGGCGTGGCTGATGGTTCACCCGGCGGTTAGACCATCGCTATTAGTTAGCTCGCTGGGCGAAGAAGCTCGATGTCTGCGAGATCAGTCGCCAGCCGCCGCGTCGTTCTCGATCGGCGGACAGGGGATGCCGGATCCCTCCCAATCCAAGTACGGCTCTCCCTCCATCGGACGAATCCATTTGCACGTAATACGAAGTCCCGGCCCGGGCGGGCAGTTCTGGAAATAGTCGCACTGCTTGCCAAGCTTGCTGGTGTCGCATCCTCCGTACATCTGACACGGGCACCCGTCCTTGCGCGGCGGGAACGCCGAGCTGGGACAGTACTCGCCATCGAACCAACCATCACCATGGCGTGGTCCGCTGTCCGTGAGGACATCGGCATCGAAGGTCGCGTCGGAATCCACGCCGATCGAGTCGTTCGGGAGCAAGTCATCCCGGGAGTCGATGTCGCCGGAGCCGGTATCAGTGTCAGCGGGCACAGGGGAATCCCCGCTGCATGAGTGTAGCGCCAGCGCGGCGAAAACCGTGATTGAGGCGATGGCGAGGGTAGCGAGGAGGCGGCGATCTACCACGGCGCTACTCCACGCGGACGGGAGCGCACTTCTTCGCGCTCAAGGCCGCGGTCCCAACGAGCTCCGCCTTCCGTGCCGCGTAGGCATCATCGAACCCCTTTGCATCATCGGCATGTGCCGCCCGGAGAGCGGGGATCTCCTTCGCGAGGTCGGCGTAGGCTTCGACGACGCAGTCGGAGACGATTTCCTTCTTGGAAAGATCAACTGGCGCGGGCGGGGCCTTCGTCGCCTTCTCGGGCGTCTCCGCGCGTGCCGTCGGTGTCGTCGCTACGTGGTCGATCGTCGCGGCGCTCAGCGCGCTCGTCACGATCACGAACGCGACTCGCCACAACCTACTGCGCATGTTGATCATGGCGCCTCCGTGTAGCCATAGTTGTAGTAGCCGACCGTGCCGCAGATGCTGCTCGGCGCGTCGACGTGGAGCCCGCGGCAGATGCCGTGCTCCATCACGTGGAAGTCGTTCCCGTCTTTGAGCTCGGCGCGGAAGGAGCCGTCGAACAGCCCCTGCAGCTCGAGCCTCTTGCGCACAGGATTGCCGTAGCGATATAGCGCCAGCGTCTTCAGCGCGGACACGTCGCGATCCGCGTAGTAGTTCACACCCGTGGTCAGCTCGGTATCCCATGTGTCCTCCGGCGCGTGGAACCGCAGGTCGGTGGACGGAAGAAGGTTGACGCTGACCTCCTCCGAGATCATGATCTTCACCGCGCCGAGCGAGCTGGTCGTGCCGGTCCAGAACTGTCCCTTCCGCTCGTCGATCGGGACGCCGTCGGCGCGACGCAGGGTGTGGAACGCGAACGGAGGTTTGCGACCCTCGAGCGCGCCGACGCCCGTGGCGGTGGCAACGCGCGCCCAACGATCCGTCGCCTTGCTGTAGCAAGAGCTCTCGACGACGTGAGCGCCAGTGCCCAGCCGCTTCGAGAACATGCCGCACGCATACCCGAGCGCGATGTGGTTGTCGGCGCCGGGCGCGTTGCTCCGCGCAGGCCATACCGCCACGCCGGGCGCAACCTCGCCGGACATCTGATTTCCCGAAGGGTCGCTCACGGTGCGAACAGTCCAGGACGCGAGCACGTCACCGGGCGTCGCGTAGCGGAACTTGTGGGCGCTCGCCGCACCGAGGCCCGTTGTATAGAACAGCGCGAGGAGCTGCGAGTCCTCGCTCGGCGGGTTGCTCTTCGGGTAGCCGAAGCCGTTCGATGAATTGGCCGTCACGTACATCGGCGCAAGCTCGACATCCGCGCTGTCGGCGTCGGTGGTGATCTGTGTCGGCGTCGCCGGCCATCCGGTGAGCTCGCCGGTCGAGGTGTCGACGCCCGTCGATCGCGCGACGCGGACAACGCGGTCGCTGGTGCGCCACGCGACGACCATCTGGCCGCCCCACTCGAGCGCGGTGACCGCAGTGATGACCACGCCCTCTGGCATCACGTATGGGAGGAAGTACGCGCCGGAGAACGAGTGACACGGCTCCCATATCCTTCCGCTGCCGACCAGACACCCGCCAGCCGTGCTGTTGCCACCGTGAGAGACCGGTCGATACCCTATGACGCGTTGATTCGACGTGGCGAAGAACGCGTAGAGCTTCTGCGATCCGTAGAGCGCGGCGAGGTCGGGCGTCGCGGCGCCGTAGTCGGTGTACGTCGGCGCCTCGACCATCGAGAGTCGGTGGGCTGAGCTCTCCCGGCCACCCGTGAGAATCGAGCCGCGCACGGTCACGCCGGCGGAGATGGCATTGTCGCGATTCCAGTCACCGCGACCGTAGGTGGCGTCGGCGCGCGGAAGTTTGTGGAGGGTCGGAGTGGGATCGTCCCAAGCGAGATGGGCGGCCTTCGCCGGCGTGGAGAACGCCTGGAGCGTCTCGGAGACGTTGCCGGGATCGATGACCGCGGTGTTCGCGCCGCGCGAGAAGTTGAAGTCGGCCCATGGCAGGAAGAACCAGCCGTAGTTCATCAAACTCGGGTACTGCGGCTTCCCGTTGCTCGCGACCGACGTCAGATCGGCGCCGTAGTAAGGGGACACCGTGTCGAAGTCCCACTTCCAGTGACCGCCGTGCGTGAGCCCGAGCGAATGCCCGAGCTCGTGAACGAGATCTTTGTCGAATCGCCCGTCTCCCACAAAGAACGTCTTGCTGGCGACATGCGCGCCTCCCCCCTGCCCCGGGTCGATGCGGAGGTGACGGAAGACCCCCTTCCGAGGATCACTCAGCTCCTGGGAGTCCGTGCGTGTGCCGCCTCCGCCCCACGCGCCGCACAGCGTGCGGTTGTCCGGGCACGGGTCGCCGCTCGATCCGATGTCGAAGTGGAGGTGGATCCCGGTCCCGCCGCCCACGAGGTTCAGGATCTCCTGTTGAGTGGGGTACACGCACTCCGCCGCGGGATCGGCGGTGCCGCAGAACTTCTCGCGGGCGGCTTGGGCGCGCGCGTAGGTGAACGGATTCGCGGACCCGTTCGGGTAGCCGGTGGAGAAGTCCTGCTCGATGAAAACATCCTTGCGGCGTGCGTCCGCCCCCCACGCTGGCAGGTGCAGCGCCTTGGTCTTGTCGCTGGGCCAATCCTTTCCGAAGGTCTCGATGTCGTCGTAGAGACCGTCGTGGTCCGAGTCCTTGTAGTTGATGATGTTGCGCACCGCGTTGGGTGGGCATGGCGGCGTCACGCAGATCTTGCAGCGTGGCGCCGTGTCGAAGAGCCCGTCGCACGTCCCGATCGCGCCTTCGAGGCCTGTCCCCACGCCGTCCGCGTCGCCATCGGAGTCGAGCGCGTCGTTGGCGATCAGGTCGGTGCTGCCGGCCACGCTATATGCGCCGACGAGCAGTGAGTACGTCGGGTACGAGGTCAAGCCGATGATGAGTCGCTCCATGTACCCGACGCCGCCGTCGTCGTCGAACTTGGTGATGCGTCCGTTGTAGTCCATCGTGTAGAGGACGGTGTCTGGGGTCGCGGCCGCCACTCCCGTCGTCGGCCGCGCCATCCTCGTCCGGTACTCTCGCTGTCCCGGCTGAATCGGCACGATCGCCCCGCCGTAGTGCGTCGCGCTGGTCAACACGTTCCACGCTTGCCATGGACCGGAGGGCAGCGTGCGGTACGTCCAGTTGATCGCGCCGTTGCCGGTTGAGAGCGTCGAGTACGAGCGAACGACGACGACGTAGTAGCCCGTCACCGGCGGCGTGTAGAAGATCCGCGAGTTGCGGTTTGGCGGGGCGTAGTCGTCGTTCTGCGCGACCTCGAAGTTGTTCCCATCGAGGAGGTGCATCACCGGATCCGCTGATCCGATCAGCACCGTCTCCAGCTCGTACTCCCTCCCGGTCTGCATATACAGCCAGTACCTGGCGATCGTGGTCGTCGCGATGTTGGGCTGCACCCACTGCGCCTCAGCGCTGCGCGGTCGTGCGCTCAGCGCCGCGAAGAAGGCGAACGCCAGGCCGGCGATGAGCGCCGCGAACCGCCATCCAGCCAAAGGTCGACCGACCGACCGACCGACCGACCGACCGAGCAAGAAGGTTGCCCATGCGCGTGCCCTCCGAGATCCGCAGCCTCTCGCGTCCGCTACCATCTCGTCAACCGACGACGACTTCCCGACTCAGCCCGAGCGCAGAGAAACCAAAAATGGTTCAATGCTGGGGCGATCGTGCTGAGTATCTTTCCGGCACCACGTCGAAGTCGCCGGTGACCATCGCGGGTCTGACCGGCATCGTATCGCTCTGCAACCCGACGCATCGCGCATGCGCAGTTCGCAAGACGGGCGAGATCTACGGGGCAGAGCTTCTTGGGCGACGGAACAGACGGAACGACGCCCACGCCGCAAAGGTGGCTTGGTAGCCCAGCGAATCAAACGCGCGGGTGGATTTGCACGCAAACCACGCGAAAGCCTCACATGTCATGCGCGCAAGACAGTACCGCCGCGCAAACCACCTCGTAGACTGGGGTTCGTGCGCGTAGCCGTCCTCCTCGTTACGCTCCTCGGCGCCGCCTGCACGCGCGTCGAGCAGACCGGGCAATCCAAGCAGGCGGTGGGCGTCGAGCTCGCCGAGGTCCGCTTCGGCGCGACGCTCACGCGCTCGGCCTGGATGCCGCTCGGCAACCACCACCCGGTCGCGCGGTTCTCCGCGCGCGGCATCGATCTCGGCGAGGCGCAGGCGGCCGCGCTCACGCCCGAGGGCGCGATCGTCGTGCGGTCGAGCGGCCTCCTCGAGCGCATCGAGAAGCGAATCACGGTCCTCAGCGAGGACGCGCTCCCCGACGTTGCGGTCTCCGGCGACGGCAAGATCGTCTACCTCACGCGCGAGACCGGCCTCCACCTGGTCGACGCGCGCGGAGACCGTCGCCTCGTCTCCGCGTTCTCCGACGCCGACCGCCCGCTGTTCGTCGACGATCGCACGCTGCTCTTCTGCGGCGCGGCCACGCCGGGCGTGTCCACCTTCTTCCGCCTGTCGCTCGACGACGAGGCGCCGATCGCGCTGAAGACCGACGCGCTCCCGGCCTCGCGCGACAACTACCGCGTCGAGAACGGCGTCGTTCACTTCCACGACGGCGTCGCGGCGCGCACGCTGGAGCTGCCGCGATGAAGCGCGCGCTCCTCGGTGCGCTCGTCACTGCGGCGCTCCTCGTCGCGCCCGCGGCCTCCGCCGAGCAATATCGCTACCCGTCGACCTGCCACTCCGGCTGCATGGTCGTCAGCGCGTACTACGACCGCGGCGGCACCAAGGACTGGAACTGCGGCACCGTCACCTACGGCGGCCACCGCGGCACCGACTTCGCGATCATCGGCGGGTTCACCGCGATGGACGCGGGCCGCGACATCGTCAGCGCCGGCCCCGGAGACGTGACCTACACCCACGACGGCGAGTTCGATCGTTGCACGAGCGGCAGCTGCGCCGGCGGCAGCGGCTTCGGCAACTGGGTGAAGGTCAAGCACGCCGATGGCCGCGAGCTCTATTACGGCCACATGAAGAAGGGCACCGTCGCCGTGAAGGTCGGCGACAAGGTGACCTGCGGACAGAAGCTCGGCCAGGTCGGCTCGGCCGGCTACAGCACGGGCCCCCACCTCCACTTCGAGCCGCGCATGGGCGGCACCGCGCACGACTCGTTCGGCAACGGCGCGTGCAGCGCCGCGTCGACGTTCTGGGTCGAGCAGGGCGCGTACAAGAGCCTCCCCGCGCAGAAGTGCGAGGTCGCTCCGCCGCCTCCGCCGCCGATGAACCAGGTCCCGAAGGGCAGCTTCGACTCGGCCGACTGCGATCACCTCCGCGGCTGGGCGCAGGATCCGGACGACCCGGGCAAGCCGCTCGACGTCCATCTCTACTTCGATGGCGAAGCGGGCAGCTCCGCCAAATCGATCGCGGTGAAGGCCAACCTCTCGCGACCGGACCTCTGCGCGCCACTCGGCTCGTGCGAGCACGCGTTCGACGTGCCCATCCCCGCGGAGTACCGCGACGGCAAGCCGCACACGATCGTCGCGTACGCGATCGATCTCACGGGCGGCGAGAACCCGAAGCTCGGGGGCAGCCCGCGCACGGTCACCTGTACGAACGCGCCGCCGCCGGAGACCGACGCGGGCGTCGACGACAGCGCCGCGCCGCCGGGCGAGGACGCGGCGGTCTCGGACAGCGCCGCGACCGATC
>JALHOE010000239.1 GCA_022843175.1 Deltaproteobacteria bacterium | reverse complement strand
GCGGTCGCTACGGCGCGCCGCTGGCCGCGCACGTGCGGCTCCACCGCGTGGGCGCGCGGCCCGCGTCGACCCACCCCGTCACCTTCGAGCGCGATCCGCGGCTCACCGAGAGCGAAGCGGGCCTCTGCGACGCCATCGGGACCGCGCTGCGCGCGTGACCCTCGGCGCTTTGCGCGGATGGCACGCGGCGCGCAAGATGAAGCGCTCCATGCGCGTCCTCCTCCTCTCGGCGACGCTGCTCGCGGCCTGCAGCGCGGACGATCGCGCGCCGCCCGCGAGCGGCGAGCACCCCGCGGGCATGACGGCGCCGCCGGTGGTCCTCGGTCAGGGCGCAGCCGCTCCGGCGGGAGGCGCCGCGCGCACTGGCCACGTACGGCTCATCCCCTCGCTGATGCGCGCGCCGGACATGGGCGAAGCGGCGCCGGACGACACGGTCCTGTCCTTCGACGGCACGATCATTCCCGTGCGCGACGGCGCGTTCGATCCGGGCGGCCGCGCCGGCTGGTTCACGCTCACGCGCGGCGCGGTGCGCGTGCTCGCCCGCGTAGAGCCCACCGCAGGCGCGCTCACGCTGCCGCTCCTTCGCGACCGCGCGCCGGGCATGCCGCGCGGCGATCGCGCGTCGGTGGTGCTGCAGGTGCTCGACAGCGCCGGCTCGCCGATCCTCGGCGTGATCGGCGCGCCCAGGCCCGGCGTCGTCGGTCCCTGCTACGACAACAACGGCGACGCGATGGACGACAAGCTCCCATCGACGGGCAGCCGCGGCTCGATCGCGTACCTCGAGGTCGATCCGCGCGCGGGGGCGACGTTCACGACCGAGCTCACGCTCGCGAGCGGCGGTGGCACCCCGGTCGTCGCCGCGGTGCCCGTCGTCGCAGGGACCGTCACGCTGCTGCGGGCCACGCTCCGCTGAGCGTCACGGCCCGACGACGGGCGCGGCGGGCACGATGACCGGCGCGGGCGCGGGCATCGGCGCGTAGACGGCGGGGGGCGGCCCGTAGACCGGCGGCGGCGCCACATAGACCGGCGGTCGCGGCGCGCCGTAGGGGGCGCCGTAGGTGACGTGATGGTGATAGCGCGGGCCGTAGTAACCGCCGCCGTAGTAACGCGGGCCGCCGTAGTAGCCGCGACCGTAGTAGCCGCTGCGGTAGCCGCCGCCGTAGTACGCGCTGCCGTAACACCCTGCGGCGAACGAGAGGGCGAACAGCGCGAGCAGGGCGACGAGGATGCGGTGGGCCATCGGCTGCCCCATTGTGGAGCAACGGCCGTGCCGCGTCCAAGCCGCGGGATCGGCGGCGATCCCGTCGATTCCGGTGCGGCAGCGTGTCGCACGTGCGGAGAAACGTTCACGTCCCGAGGCGCTTGCGGGTCGTCTCGATCGCGAGCGGGCTCGCGTCGCAGCCGAGCGCGCGGCGGCCGAGCCGGCGCGCGACCGCGAGCGTCGTGCCGGAGCCACAGAACAGATCGCCGACGAGCGAGCCCTCGTCGCTCGATGCGCGGATGAGCCGCTCGAGGAGCTTCTCCGGCTTCTGGTGCGGGTAGCCCGTGGTCTCCCTTGCGATCGGCGTGTTGGCCGCCATCGCCGGGATGTCGGTCCACACCGTGCCCATCCGTCGCCCGCGCTCGAGGTCGTAGCGATAGGTCCTGTTGCCGATCGTGCGCTCGCGGTAGCGGCGGCCCTCGGCGTCGACCTTGTTGAAGTGCTGCGCGGCGCTGCCGGCGGCGTACGGCTCGCGCAGATCGTCGGCGTGGAAGATGAAGTCCTTCGTCTTTCCGTAGGCGAGGATCGTCTGGTGGGTCGCGCCCCACGCCTTGCTGCTGCGCGCGCCGTTGCCGGGCACCCAGATGATCTCGCCGAGGAAGCGCGCGCGGCCGAACACCCGATCGCACGCGACCTTCGCCTCGTGCACGGCGCGGTGGTCGAGGTGCAGGTAGAGCGTGCCGCGCGCCGAGAGCAGCGCGTGGAACGCCTCGAGGCGGGGCGTCAGCGACGCGAGGAAGCGGTCGATGCCCTCCCACGCGTCGTCGTAGGCGACCGAGGTGCGGCTCGCGCGGGACTCTCCCTCCCGCGTGCGCGCGCCGTGCTTGCTGCCGACGCCGAAGGGCGGATCGACGTAGAGCATGTCGAGCTCGACGCCGCGCTCGATCAACGTTCGCGCGACGACGAGGTTGTCGCCGTGAAACAGCTCGACGCTCACTTGGCGGCGACGGTCTTCGCTTCCGGCACGACCGTCGGTCCGAGGAGCGCCTCGAGCAGCTCGGAGGCGGGCGCCTCGACGCGCTTGGCCGGGCGCGGGATCCACGCCCAGGTCGGCCCCCCGCCCTCGCAGCCGTGGGCGTATTCGTCGGCCTCGCAGGCGACGCGCACGTGGATGTGGTCGTCGTGGGGGAGCGAGTCGCCCGGCTGCTGCATCACCTGCTGCGCCTTCTGGATCAGCGCCGCCGGCTCGCCGAGCGCGAGCGCGTGCTCGACCATCAGCGCCTCGAGCACGCGCGACACGAACACCCATTGCACGTGCGCGTGCTTGCTGTCGACGAGCGAGCGGATCAGGAGCCACTGGCGGTCGACGTCGAAGCGGACGAACCGACCCGCGTTGGACACGCCGAGCCCGTCGGGCCCGATCTTGACGAAGCCGTCGTTGGCGACCGGCACGCCCTCGAGCGTGGTGACGTAGAACAGCATGTCGACGTCGCGGCCGGTGCGGTGCGAGCGGTGCTTGGGCATGAGCTGGCCGCCGAACTGCGCCGACAGATCGCCGACCTGTACCGGGCGGGTGCCGGGGCGCGCTTCGTCGACCCTCCCCGCGGCCTCTTCGATGAGCGCGACCAGACGCGGCAGGCCCCAGTGATGGTCGGCGGACGACTTCCACTTGAAGCCGCGACCCTCGCTCGGGAGCTCCTTGGCGCCGGTGAGGAAGCCGTTGTGCGGCACGCCGACCGAGCCGTGCAGCCCGGGCGCCATCGCCGACGGCGTGGAGCACGCAGCGCTCCCGAGCAGCACGCCGGCGAGGAGGAGCCGCTTCATGACTCGGCGGTCTCCCGCACGTGCGCCGCCCCGTCGGTCCCCGCGAGGTACCCGGCAATTCGTCGCTCGACCGCCTTCACGGCGTCGATGGTGCCAAAGGACTCGGCGAGAACCAACTTCCCCTCATTCTTCCCGGCATCGGAGTGGGTTTTGGCGAGAACCCCCTGGTCGAGGAACGAGGCGACCGCGTTCTCCAGGACCGGCCGCTGGATGGCCTCGCGCCGCGCGATCTCGCCGGAGAGGAACATGCGCTTGCCGGTGGCGATGGCCCGTTTGACCAGCTCCTTCTGGGTGAGCGGGCCCTTGACGAGCGCCTGGAGCGCTCGCGCGGCGATGCGGTAGCCCTCGAGGAACGACGCGATCGACGAGGCGTAGAGCGTGATCCGCATGCGCGCGGCCTCGCCCTCGGCGAGCTTCACGTCGTCGCCGTCGACGCGGAGCGAGCCCTCGGCGACGAGGCCCCGCAGGGTCTCGTCGAAGATCTGCTCGTAGCTCGCGTCGGCGCGGAACATGAACTCGTATTTGAAGAGGCGGGAGAGGTGCTGGACCCGATCGCGCAGCGTGCGGATCGGCGCGACGCGGCCCGGCGGGATGAGCAGCGACGCGGCGATGAGCCCATAGGGAACGAAGAAGTGGATGATCACATTCTTCGAGAGGTCGATCGATGTGCGCCCGTCGTCGGGCACGACGTAGACGGCGTCGTCCTCGCCCTCGCCCTCGACCTGCAGCCATTTGGCCGAGGAGAACAGGGCGATCGCGTCGTCTATCGAGCGCGCCGAGGTGCCGCCCTGCGCGCCGCGGAGGCCGCGCTGGAGCCGCGCGTCCCTGCGCTCGAGGGTGCCGAGGAGGAGATCGCAGCGGGCGCGGAGCTCTTCCCGCGAGACGCCGCGCCCGGCCTGCGTGAGCAGCGCGAGCGCCACCAGCGACCCGCCGGTGACGAGCGTGGCCTGGTTGATCTCGTGGATGACCTGGTGGCCGAGCCGGGTGACCAGCGCGCGTTTGGGGACGAACGCGGCGCGACGGCTCGGCGGGCCCTCGGCCTGCGCGCGCTCCAGATCCTTGCGGATGTCGTCGATGGTGAGGATCTGGCCGATCTGCATGTTGATGCGGCCATAGCGCTCGAGCAGCACGCGGAGCGCGCGGACCAGGCCCGCGACCGACTCCTTCTCCTTCTCGCCGCCGGAGAGCTCCTTCACGTACGACTTCGTCTCGACCAAGCGCTCGTAGCCGATCGACACCGGCACGAAGTAGATCGGGCGCTCGGGGTGCTCGAACGCCGCGTCGACCACCATCGAGAGCAGGCCGAGCTTCGGCGGTAGGAGCTTGCCGGTGCGCGAGCGGCCGCCCTCGAGGAAGAACTCGACCGCCCAACCCTCGTGCACGACCTTGTGCACGTAGGCGTCGAGCACCGCGGTGTAGAGGCGGTCGCCGGCGATCTTGCGGCGGATGAAGAACGCGCCGGCGCGGCGGAACACCGAGCCGAGCGGGAAGAACGCGAGGTTGTCGCCCGCCGCGATGAGCGGGACCTGCATGTCGTTCTTGAAGAAGACGTAGCTGAGGAAGAGGTAGTCGATGTGGCTCTTGTGGGACGGCAGCAGGATGAGCGTGCCGCGCCGCGACGCCTCTTTGAGCCGCTCGACGCCGGCGCGGTCGATCTCCAGGCCGTCGTAGATCCGCTGGAACACCTGCGTCATCGCGGTGCCGAGCGTCTTGATGACGTCGTTCTCGGGGGCGCCGGCGATCTCGCGCAGCATCGCGCGCGCCTTGGCCTCGAAGATCAGGCGCTCGGCGCGGCCCTCGCCGGCGAGCTCCTCGATCACCTTGCGCACGCGCGGGGTGCGCACGACCTCGTCGATGATCCGGTCGCTCGGCTTGACGACGGGACCGATCATCACCCGGCGCTCGCGCTCGAGGCGGCGCAGCAGCACGTAGATCGCGCGGCGCACGGTGGAGTCGTTGCGCGCGTCGCCGACGGCGAACCCCGCGGGCATGTGGCCGTTGGTGCGCGGCGGCGCGGGTTTCTTCTCCTCGTCGGCGAGGAACTCGGCGAGGTTGACCGGCTGGCCGGCCTTGAGGCGCACGTCCTTGTAGTTGAGGAGGAACTGGCCCGCGCTCCGCACCGTGCCCGGCCACTCGCGGGTTCCGATGATCGCGTCGACGAGCGAGCGCTGGCGCGTGTCGGGGCGCTTGGTCCACAGGAAGACCTGCGGGACGATGAGGATCGGGCGCTTGTCGCCGCGCGCGAGGCGCTCGCGCTGCACGTCGAGGAGCTCGCGGATGAAGTCGTCGCCCTCGAGCAGGCCACGGCCGGTTTGGGTGCGTTCGAAGAGGACCGGCGGGCGCTTGAGAAACAGGGCGGCGCTGCCGTTGGCCTCGACCGCGGCGCGCAGATCGGCGAGGTCGTTGTCGCGCGTGCGGCGCTTCTCGAACAGGTGGCGCATGCCCTTGCCGAAGGGCTCGAGCACCCACAAGCCGAGGTTGTTGGCGAAGCGGACCTCGGGCAGCCCGAACCGCTTGGTCATGTGGTCGAGCGCGAGGAAGTCGAGCAGCGAGAGGTTGCGGAGCGCGTAGACGACCGTGCCCTCGAGCGCCGCCGCGCGCGCCGTCTCGACCCACACCGGATCGACCTCGATCGCGTCGAAGAAGCGGCGGTAGAGCCAGCGCAGGATCGCGTTGGGCTCGTACCTCGGGGGCAGCGCCCTCAGGCTCTCTTCGAGCTCGCGCGCGGCCTCTTCGTCGCTCGGGGTCGCGGTCGGCACGTCGTCTGGGTTAACTGGGGTGCTCTCGCGGCGCAAACACCGTCGACCGTTGACCGTCTGCCGTCTACCGCAGGACAAAAAAGAAACCGCGGGTCAGCGCTAGCGCGACCCGCGGTGGACGGTCGACGGTGAACGGTCGACCCGCTCAGACGGTCGACCCGCTCAGGCCTTCGCCTTGCCGGCGTTCGGGCGCTTGATGGCGCCGCGGACCGCGACGAGCGAGTTGCGCGCGCCGGGCACGCCGCCGGCGATGAGGAGGAGGTGCTTCTCGGCGTCGATCTTGACGATCTTCTGGTTGAGGACCGTGAGGGCCTCGTCGCCGTAGTGACCCGGCATCTTGATGTTCGGGAGCGTGCGGCCGGGGGTCATGTTGGTACCGATCGAGCCGCCGTGACGGCGGTACTCGTGGGTGCCGTGGGTCTGCACGAAGCCGGCGAACGACCAGCGGCGGACGACGCCCTGGAAGCCGCGGCCGCGGGTCTTGCCGGCGACGTCGACCGTCTGGCCCTCGGTGAAGAGCTGGTCGAGCGCGATGGTGGAGCCGACCGCGTGGTTGGCGAGCACCTCGGCGGCGACGCGGAACTCACGGACGTGCTGGGGGGCGTCGACGCCTGCCTTCTTGAACTGGCCGGCGAGCGGCTTGTTGGTGCGCTGCGCCTTGCGCTTGCCGAAGCCGACGATGAGGGCGGTGTAGCCGTCCTTCTCCTTCGTGCGGTGGCCGACGACCGTGTTGGGGCCCGCCTCGATGACCGCGCACGACACGCAGTCGCCGTTGGGCATGAAGATCTGCGTGCTGCCGAGCTTGCGTCCGAGGACGCCGGGGTTCGTGTTCATGAGTCCGTCTCCGTCCCGTTTCGACCCGGCGAGATTGCCTGGTTGCCGCCGTTCGGCAGCACTTACGCGTTTCGGGGGGCGCGGACTCTACTCCGGACGGCCGGATCGTCAAGTCCGCCGAGCGAGGAGGGTCTCGACGAGCTCGGCGAACCCGGCCCCCATCGGCTTCTCGGTGACGAACCGGGGCGGCACGCTCAGCCGTGGGAGGTACGGGGCGATGTTGGCGACCCCGACCGTGGTGCGGAAGCTCGCGAAGCATGCCGCGTCGTTCTCGCTGTCGCCGACGAACGCCGCGCGCGCGCGGGCGCGGCCGGCGTCGAGGCCGAGGAGGAGGAACAGGGCCCGGAGCGCGCCGCTCGCCTTGTCGTCGCCCTCGTAGGTCGCGTGGAGGTGGACGCTCGAGACCAGGGCCCGCGCCCCGCGCGACTGCACGAAGGCGCGGAGCTGCTCGACGCGCTCGGGCGGGATCGCGCGCCGCTCGCCGATGTCGAACGTGACGTCGGTGAAGCGTGCGTGGTTGTCGTCGGCGAGCTCGATCTCGGGGAAGGCGCGCCGCACCTCCGCGACCAGCGGCGCGAGGCGGGCCTTCGAGTCGTTGGCCACCCGGGCGACGCCCCGGCCCTCGCTGCGCAGGAGCGCCGCGCCGTTCTCGGCGACGACCGCGAGCACCGGCCACTGCCGCGCGATCACCTCGCCCCACCCGCCCGGCCGCCCCGTGACGGCGATGAGCGCGAGACCGGCGTCGTGCATCGACCAGATCGCCTCGAAGGCCTGGCGCGTGAGCCGGCCGTGGGTGAGCACGGTGTCGTCGAGGTCGAAGAGCACCACCTCGATCGACCGCGCCTCCTCGCGCGTGAGCCGAAAGAGCGGGACCATCAGCGCGCGGAGAGCTCGGCGATCAGCGTGGAGAGGTAGATGCCCTCGGGGAAGGCCGCCGGCACCGGGTGGTCGCCGCCCTGCCCGAGCCGCTCGAGGACCGTGGCCGAGCGACCGCCGCGGCGCGCGCCGATCGCGAGGCAGCGCGCGAGCTCGGGCGCGCCGAGGGCGGTGGAGCAGGAGCACACCACCATGATCCCGCCCGGCTCGACGACGGCGGCGGCCTGCTCGATGAGCTTGGTCTGGTAGTTGATGGCGCCGTCGCGGTCGCCGCGCTTGGGGGCGAGCTTGGGCGGATCGAGGATGACGAGATCGAAGCGCTCGCCGGCGGCCGCGAGCTTGGGGAGCTCCTGGCGCACGTCGCCGCGCTCGAAGCGCACCGAGAGGCCGTTGAGGCGGGCGCACTGCATCGCGACCTCGAGGGCGCGGAGGCTGTCGTCGATGGCGAGCACCGACTTGGCCGCGCCGCGCGCCGCGCTCAGCGCGATGGGGCCGACGTAGCAGTAGGTGTCGAGCACGCGGCGGTCCTTGGACAGCGCCTCGACGCGCGCGCGGAGGGCGCGTTGGTCGAAGTAGTAGCCCGTCTTCTGCGCGAGCTCGGTGGGGATCTCGTAGGCGAGCCCGCGCTCGCGGAAGGTGAGCTGGGTGACGGTGCCGCGCTCGAGCTTGGTGTCGAGCTCGAAGCCCTCTCCCTTGGCCACCGAAGCCGGGGTGCGGTCGAGGATGGCGGCGGGGGCGAGCACCTCTTCGATCGCGGCGACCAGCAGGTGCGCGCGGCGGCGGAGGCCCGCGGTGCCGGCCTGCACCACCGCGATGCCGCCGCGGCCGTGCTCGTCGGTGCCGAAGCGGTCGATGACCAGGCCGGGGACGTCGTCGCCCTCGGCGTGCATGAGGCGGTAGCCGTTGGTGTCGGCGTCGGGGAGGCCGATCGCGCGGCGGCGGCGCGTGGCCGCGTGGAGGCGCTCGATGAGCCAGGTGGGGCTCTCGAGATCGGTCTCGTCGTCCCTCGCGAAGAGGCGGACGGGGATCGCCTGGCGCGGCGACCAGAAGCCGCGACCGAGGAGGCGCCCCTGCGGATCGATGACGCGCACCTCGTCGCCCGGCTCGGGACGCGGGCCCTCGATGCGCGCGATGGCCTGCGCGTACACCCACGGATGGCCCGCCCAGATGGGCTGCACGTGCCCCGGACGGAGATGGACGGTCACGGTCACGGCTGCCCCTTACCGCGACACTCGCCGCGCGCCACCGAATTCGGCATAGGGGCCGGATGCGTCGTGCCCTGTCCGTGATTGCCCTCGCTTTCGCTTCGATGGCCTGCTCGTCGAGCGACTCCCCCGCCTCCGCCGAGGACGCCTCCGCGGACGTCCTCGAGGACATCCCGCCGTTCGAGGAGCCGGTCTTCGACAGCGACGATCCGCTCGGCCGCGTGCTCGTCCTCCCGCTCTTCGATCCGGTCAAGCGCTGCTTGATCGCGCCCACCGAGATCGGCCACTTCGATCAGGACGACGCCGGAAAGATCGCCGAGTGCGCGCCGATCGAGGTCTGTTACGTGCGCCCCGACGGCGTGCTCGCGTACCACAACGTCGACTGCGTGCACGGCTCGAACTTCCGCGCCAACTGGAACCGCACGCTCTACAGCGACCTCGGTCCCTGCGAGCCGATCAAGCGGATCCAGTTCGACATGAAGGAGTGCCCGAACGCGAGCTGCACCTTCGCGCGCGACGTGGTGATCGACACCGCCAAGAGCTGCGCCACCGCGATCACCAGCAAGGGCTGCCGCGACAAGCTCGGCACGCCGACCAAGTGCTTCTGCGACGCCAAGGGCAGCGTGTTCGTCGGCGCCAACGCGACGACGCCGGGCGCCCCGCCCGCGGGCTTCACCGCGTGCGACGGCACCGCCGAGTGCACCAAGGCGCTCGGCATGGTCGACACGGTCAAGGGCTGCGCCGTCACCACGACCGACGCCGGCCCCGACAGCGACTGAACCCCCTGGTCAGCGGCGCTTGGTGCCGGCGGCGCGGGCCTGGGGGGGCATGCTCTCGCGGGCCTTGCGCGGCTGCTGCGACGGACGAGACGGGCGCGGCGGTGGCATCGACGCCGTGCTCGACACGATGAGGATCGCGCGCCCACGGCGGTGCTCGGCGCGCACGCTGAGGAACCCATGGTCGCGCGCGAAGCCGTCGAAATCGTGGCGGCTGCGCTCCATGTGCTCGCTGAAGGCGCGCCACAGCGCGCGTGCCTGTTCCTCGGGGAGATCGACCCCGTCGCGAACCACTGAGAGGCGCCCTTCCGTCATCACGAGTGAACGCTAACCGTCGGCGTCCGGTCCGCAAGCGTGGCTGCAGACAGCCTATGTCCGGCCTTCTCTTGACGCGGCCGACGGGCCCGACCTCACGCTGCGGCATCCGGCGATTGCCGAACTTTTTCGAGCGCAGCCGCATCCGGCAAGACGCGCTTGACACCTCCGCGCCCTCGCCTAAGGTGCGCGTCCTGTTTGCGACACGCGAAGGTGGCGGAACTGGCAGACGCACTAGCTTGAGGTGCTAGCGCCCGAAAGGGCATAGGGGTTCAAGTCCCCTCCTTCGCACTCCCTCAGAACGCAGATCGCTCGATGCTCCCGGCATCGGGCGATTCTTCGTTTTGACTCCTAACCCGCGCGCAAGGCGTTCCCATTGCTTAGCCGCACCGCGGTAGGCTGGTGACGGGATGCGTCGGGTGATTGTCGCCGTCGTACTGCTGCTCACGGCATGCAAGCGCGGTGAGGTGCGCGTGGTGGCAGACGATGCCGGCCCGCGGCGATTCCGCGCGCCTCCGCCCGTGGTGCCGGACGCGGGGCCACCCATTGAATCCTGGAGCCAAGTCGCCCCGCACCTCGAGCAATGCATCGAGCCGGGGGCATTGTGAGGACGATACCAACCTTCGCGTAAGCGTCGATGCAGGCGTCGCCAGAGTTCTGCGGGTGAACTGCGTCGCTGAGCATACCGATGGTGGTTGCGTGACTCGGGTCGTCGAGGGCCTGCGGTACGCGCCATCGATGAAGGCAGAAGACGAGCGGCTGTACATTACTCGACGAGTTCACGCGACGGGGCTGGTGCGCTTCGGGCCCGTTCGCGTGCGCACCAGGATGGACCTGGCCAGGAGCTCGACCAGCGACGCGGGCTACGACATCTCGATCTTCACGGAGCCATGCACGGACTAGCGAACGCGCCACCGTGCACGGCGGGCGAAGCGTGCGCCCGCTCGTCGACGGTCACCCCACGAGCTCGCGCGCCGCGGTCGCCGCGAAGTCCCGCAGGTGCCGCTTGTCCTCGACGAGCGCCGCGTAGAGCCGGTCGTAGTCGATGCTCGTGTACATGTGGGCGAGGACGTTGCGCAGCCCGGCCCAGCCCTGCAGCGCGCGCGCCTGCTCGTCCGAGAGCACCGAGGCGCCCGCGAGCCGCACGAATGCGTCGCGGTAGGTCTCCGGCGTGCCGAGCGCGCGCTTGGCGACAATCTCCATCGCGAGGTCGAGGCAGCACTGCGCTGCGAGCTCGAGCGCCCGGCTCACCTGGAGCCAGAGGTCGAAGTCGCTTTCGAGCTGCTCGCGGGTGATCTCGCCGGCGTACGCGTCGAGTCGCGCGAGCAGCCGCGCGAGCAGATCGAGCTGCGCCTCACCCACGAGCGAGGTGCTCCAGCATCGCGCGGCGAGTGCGCTGCCAGGCAGGTTCGAAGTCGAACCACTCGACGAGCGCGCGGTGCTCGAACGCGCGCCGCGCGTCGGGGGAGGATTCGAACAGCACCGTGCCCTCGCGGATCACGTTCGAGAGAAAGCGCGGCGCGGCGCCGACCAGGGGGCGAAGGTCGATCTCTGGCCCGGAGGGAGCGCCTCGCTGCTGGAGCTCGGCCGCCCACGCTTCGAGCTGGGAGTGCGAGACGGGTTTGCTCGTGAGCACGCCGAGATCGAGGTCGTGCGCGGGCTCTCCGCGGGCGCCCGAGCCGTAGAGGTAGAGCGCGAGGACCTGCGGGACGCCTGCGAACACGGCGCGCGCCGCCGCGACGAGGCGCGCACGGTCCTCGTCGGTGACGACGCGCGGTGGGAACGGACCCTCGAGCACGGAGGAAACGTAGCATTCTCCGCCGCCTTGCCGATCATGGGCGCAGTGTAAGCTTTCACCGGTGCCCCGGCTCGTAGCCCTCCTCCTCGCGCTCGGATGCAGCGGCGGCGAGGTTGCGCCCGCGGACATCGACGCAGCGGTGGTCGAGACCGGCATCGTCCTCGACGTCTCGACCGACGGTCAGTACCCGATCTTCGAGAGCTGCGCCGACGGCGTGCGCAACGGCAGCGAGACCGACATCGACTGCGGCGGCGCCGAGTGCGGCCCGTGCAAGCTCGGGAGCGACTGTATCCGCAACGAGGACTGCGCCGGCGTGTGTCGCGACACCGTGTGCGCCCTGCCCCGCGCCTGCTCCGAGCTGCGCCGGCCCGGGATCAAGAGCGGCGTCCACGATCTCGAGATCGAGGGTAGCAAGGTCCCGTTCTACTGCGACATGGTCACGGACGAGGGCGGCTACACGATGGTCTTCAAGATCACGTCGGGCGTCGCCGGGCAGCCGGCGTCGCTGTGGACCGCGGGCGCGCCGCTCAACGACACCGACAAGACGCTGCTCACCCCGAGCAAGAGCACCAAGCACTACCTGAGCCGCGTCGTCACCAAGCTGTGGAACCTCGGCTTCAAGATCGACGACGTGCGCGTCTCGGCGATGATCGGCGGCAAAGAGGTCAAGTTCTTCAAGTTCGACGCGCGCGGCTCCTCGGTCGTCAACTGGTTCGTCCCCGCGCGGCTCACCGCCTCGAGCTACGGCGATCTGGCGCCCACCACCAAGACCAACTTCTTCGCGATCGCCGGCGATCCCGCGAGCCACCGCGAGTGGTTCATCAACAAGGCGTACGGCGGCTGCACCGTCGACAGCGGCTGGCTCGTGGCCGACTGGGCGCCCGACCCGTGCGCGTGGGAGTCCGAGAACACCGCGGTGCGCGTGCTGTTCGCGCCCGGCGACGAGGTCACCACCTGGAACACCGCCCCGAGCCGCGCCGACGCGCTGGTGGTCTTCGTTCGCTAGATCTAGAGCGGCGTCTCGACGCCGAGATAGGCCAACGCCACCGGCCCGAACGGAGCGTCGTTGCCCGGATCGTTGCGGAACCACAGCGTCGGGCCGAGGCGAAACCCGACGAGGAGGCGCAGCCGGTCGTCCTGGAAGAAGCGGAACGCGTTCTCGATCGTGATCACGAAGGGCGACACGCCGGCCGCGCGCACGCTTCCGAGCTGGAACGTGGCGTGTGGCGCGATCGCGAGGTGGAGCGCGTAGACCTTGCCGAGGTGGAGCCGCACCAGGGCCGCGGGGCCGAGACCGACCATCGCGCGCGGCGCATCGGTCGCGAGGACCGCCTCGGCGTCGAGCGCGAAGCCCCACTGCAGCACCTTGCGACGCGCGCCGAAGTACGCCGGCAGCGAGGCGACGACGGCCGGTCCGCCCCGCCCGATCCCGCCCGCGGCGTCGGTGAAGCCCCCCACACCGGCCCCGACCATGACCCGCGGCGCCTCCGTTCCCTCGGCGGCGACGACCGCGGGATCGCGCGCCAGCGCCAACATCGCCACCAGCACCGCGCTCATCGCGCCACTATCGCACGAGAAACGCGACGCTGACCGGCGGACCGTCGAACACCGGCACGTGCGCCCGCTCGAAGGCCTTCGTCAGGCACAGCTCCACGTCGGCCGGGAGCGCGTCCTCGGTGGCGATCCGATCGACCGTCGCGAGGCCCGAGGGGTGGAAGCGCACGAGCACGCGCGCGGAGCGATCGAGCCCGCACTTCTTGTAGGAGATGGCCGCGAGCGACGCGCGGGCCGCGGCGCTGTCGAACTTCGGGGGTGGCGGCGGCGGTGG
>JALHOE010000238.1 GCA_022843175.1 Deltaproteobacteria bacterium | reverse complement strand
ACGCTCGCTCACGGGCGCGGCCACCGATAGGCGCGCGCGTGAGCGAGCGCCTACCCACAAAAACCCAACACAACCAAAACTGTCCCGGCAAAGTGACAGTTGCGGGCAAAGTGCGCGGATGTAGGCTTCCCTCCCATGCCCCGAATCGTCCTCCTCGCCGCCGCCCTCGCGATGGGTTGCGCAGCCGAGCGCGCCGCCGACGAAGAAGACGATCTCAGCGTCGACGAGGACTCCGTCGTCATCGACACGGGCGATCCGGCGGCCCGCGCGCAGTACGACGCCAACGTCGCGTTCGCCACGCGCTACGTCGCGCGTTGCCAGAAGACCACCGGTCGCCCGCGCGTGCTCGTCACCGGCTTCGGTCGCTTCCTCGACAACGAGACCAACGCGACCGGCGAGCTCGTGTCTTCGCTCGTCGGCGCGACGTACCCGCGCACCTCGCGTCCCACGGGCGTCGACGATCCGGCGCCGCAGACGAAGGTCACCCAGCGCACGGTGAGCGTCCCCGGCGTGGGCTCGGTCGACGTGTGCGCGATGGTCGTGCCGGTGTTCTGGGATCTCGCGGCGGTGCTCGCGATCAAGGAGATCGAAGCGTTCGCGCCGGAGCTGGTCGTGATGAACGGCATCGCCGGCGGCACCCAGCCGATCTTCCTCGAGCTCGGCGGGGTCAACCGCGCGATGACGCTCGAGGACGGCTCCGACGTGCTCCGTCCGCGTCCGGCCGCGGGCGCTCCGTTCGCGAAGCTCGTCCCCTCCGCCGCCGCGGCCGACGAGCAGCGCGGCAACCTCCTCTCCTGGAGCGGCGTGAAGGGCGCCGCGTCTCGTGCGATCGCCGCGCACCGCGACGACCTCGAGAGCGGCCGCACCTTCGGGTCGATCCTCTCCGGCGTGCAGCTCGCCGGCTACCCGCGGAGCGGCAACACCTATCTCTGCAACAACCTCGCGTACGTCGTCGGCTACGCGATGGCCAACCCGTGGCGCACGCTCACGTTGATGCAGGCGTCGCACCCGCTCGCGGGCCGCATCAACCGCGTCCGCGTGCGCATCACCAAGGACCTCCGCGCTGCGCCGCGGGTGTTCGTCCACTGGCCGAGCGAGCTCCGGGGCGCGCACATCGTGGCCGCCGCCGACGTCCTCCGCGGCGCGATTTCCGGCCAAATCCTCGCTGCGCGCGCGGGCGACCGCCCCACTCTCGGCACGAATTCCACGGCCGAGATCAAGCCCGAGGGCGATACCTTCTAGTTAAGAATTCCTCGGTTACAGAGCGCTTCGCTAGGATGGTCCGGCAGGTCCATGCCCACCGTCCCCTCGCGCGACGTGCTCCTGAAGATCGCCAAGTGGCTCGTGGCCCGCGAGCGTCGCGACGAAGCCGTCGGAATGCTGTGCGCCGTCGCCGCCACGTCGGCCGGCGAGGACGCGCAGGCGCTGCTCGGCGCCGCCCTCGAGTCGTCGCCCCAATCGCCGATCGCGAAGGCGGTCTTCGAGCGGATGGAGGGCGCGAGCGCCGGCGAGACCTCCGATCACGCCGCGCTCGACGCCGCGATCAAGCAATTCGACGCCGAGGCGATCGACAAGCTCCACAAGGAGATGAACCGGCCGCAGTTCATGCGGGCCCAGGTCGGGTTCAACAACAACGTCAAATACAAGGACATCGCGTTCCACGTGCAGACCGAGGACTCCGGTCTGAAGATGCCGCACATCATCACGCACCTGTTCGCGGACGGCGGCCGCATCATCAAGAGCCACAAGCGCTCGTATGCGACCGAGGTCGATCGCGCGGACGTCGGCCCGTATGTGCGCGGCCTGATGAAGGCCCAGCACATGGAGATGGTGGCGCTCTTGCGCGCCGGTAAGTTCGACGAGGTCATCGCGGGCAAGGCGCGCGGCGGCATGGACGTGCTCACCGAAGCCCCGCAAACGGACGTGCAGCAGATCGCGCAGCGCAAGAAGGCGCCGACGATCCCTCCGCCCACCGCCGCCGCGGCCCCGCCCCCGGCGAAGAGCGCGCCGGTGCGCTTCCGCCTCCGCGTGTTGCGCAGTCTGCAGGGCGGCCCCGAGCTCTACGAGCCGCCGGGCGACGAGGCCATCCTCGGGTCGACGGGCGCGATCCCGCTCACGGGCGAGAAGTACTGCCACCCGAGCGAGGGCGTCTTCCACTTCCGCGGCGGCGAGCTGTTCCTCGAGGACCTCGAGGGCGGCAACGGCATCTTCACCCGCCTCCGCCACCCGGTGGAGCTCGAGCCGGGAGACGAGTTCGTGATCGGCGACCAGCTGCTCCGGCTCGAGCTCAACCCGGAGCGAAACCTCGCGCCCGATCCCGGCCCCACCTACCTCTGGTTCTCGCCGTGTCCGCCGCAGTCGTCGTTTCGCATCGTGCAGATCCTCCACAGCGGCGCCGAGGGCGAGACCCGCATGGCTACCGGCACGACGCTGCAGCTCGGCCGCCGCGAGGGCGACATGATTTTCCCCACCGACCCCCGCGTCGCCGACAAGCACGCGCTCGTCGAGGAGCAGGCCGGCGTGGTCGTGCTCACGGATCTCATGTCCAAGACCGGCACCTTCGTCCGCATCCGCGGCGAGCAGCGCCTGATGGCCGGCGACGAGCTGCTGGTCGGCCGCACCGTGCTGCGCGTGGAGATCCCGGGGTAGCGCTCGATCAGCCGTGCAGCACGAGCGCGACGAGCGGGGGCACCAGACCCGCCGCGATCAGCCACTTGCCCCTCCCGCCGAGGCCGCGCGCGCCCTTCAGGATGAAGAGGCCGGTGACGTTGACGAGGACGAGCAGGAGTGCGAACGCGTCGGCGGCCCAACGCCACGGCTTGAAGCTGTTCCGATGGAGCACATCGACTTGATAGAAGAGCGGGCGTCGCGAGACGCGCTCGTAGAGCCCCATGCCGGACGACAGATCGACATGGAGCGTCGCGCTCTCGTAGTAGATTTTGACCTGATCGCGGGTCGGGTAGTCGAACACACGGTAGCGATTCTCGCCGACCAAAGCGCCGTACGCCTGGATCTCCGCGGGCTCGAGCCTGACCTCGCCGCGCGCCGGCACCGTGATCTTCTTCTTATGGATTACGAAGTCCGGGTTCCAGATGTCGGCGTGGTTCAGCGCGAGCCCCGAGGTGCAGTAGGCGATCACCAACGCCGAGACGAAGTACCCGATGTCACGGTGTGTTGCCACGTTGAGACGGCGCAGATCGCGGACCGAGGGCCACCTCACTTCGGCGACGCCTCGATCTTCGTCACGTGGTGACGTGCGGCGTCCCTCACCCACTGCTCGAGATCTTCGTCGGGCAGGATCGAATCCGGCTTGTAGACGACGCGCTGCTCCTTGTTGCCGATGCGGTCGATACCCGCGCCGATTAGCTTGATCTGAAACCGCTCGTCGTGAGCAACGAGCACCGGGATGACCAGCGCCTTGTCGCGAGCGACGAGGACCTTCTCGATGGCCGCGGTCGTTTTACCCGGGTCGTAGTGGACGAGGTGACCGCACCAGCCGTACGAGTGCACCCCGATGCCGGTCTCCTTCTCCACGTACTGAGAGACCCTGTCGAGCAGCGCGCCCCACTCCTTTTCGTAGGTCTCGTCACCATAGGCGATGAGGACGACGCCCTCCTTATCGGGCGTGGTTGAGATCGCCTTTGCGCGGCGGGCGATGTTCTTCTGCAAGAGATCGGTGAAATCGAGGAGCGGCGTGATGTGTGTCCTCGCGCGCGGCGTGTAGCGCTCGATCCCCTCGACCTTGATCGTCTCGAGCGACTGGGGATCGGTCTTTTGCCCCATGATGGTGGGGATGTCGTCGAAGGGGTGGGGACTCACCGTGAGGAAGATCGGCACCACGATGACGTCGGAGAAGTCATGTTGGTCGAACTCCTTCAACCGCGTCGCGATCGAGGGCTCGGTGTACTCCATGAACGCGGACTTGACGTCCTTGACCTTGCCGTCCGCCATGATCGCGTTGCGGACGCGGCCGTCGAGGTCGGTGAGCGCCTTGCGCCAGGTCTCGGAGCGCGAGCCGTGACTCACCAGGAGCACGCCGATCTTGCGCGTCGTCGGGGTGGTCCTGTTCTTGTTGGTGCACGCGAGCAGCGTGATCGCGAGAAGAAGCAGGATGAGTCGCTTCATCACTTCACCGCCGCCACACGCAGCTTGTAGCGCGCGCTGGTAGCGCCAAGTGTGCCGTCGGGGTTTGCATAGTACGACCCGATCTCGAGACGGTAGAGCGCGCCCTTCGCGCCGCGGACGATCCACGTGCCGGCCGCCGGCGTGAGCTTCATGGTCGCTCCGTCGTACTCGTACCAGCGGTCGAAGGTCGTCTTGATGGCGCCGGTCGGATCGGTCTTCAGCGTGCACATGTGGTCGAACCAGTCCTCGGCGGCGGGCAACGCGCTCTTGACCTCGGCGTCGGTGACGGCGTCGAACGCCTTGCCCTTGAGGAACACCGCGCCGCCGCCTGCAGGGCCGCTATCGCCCGAGTTGGTGCGGAGGACCGGCCGCTTGATAGCAAGGTCCCAGGTCGACGCGGTCAGCGAGGCGCTGTCCGTTATGTCGACGCGCGTCGCGGTCGAGAGATCGAGGTAGGTCCACGGATTGGTCGACGCTGCCGCGCTCCCCCCGGCCGATGCGTCCACGTAGAGCGTCTTTACGTCGCCCTTGTTCTCGAGCGTCTTGACCTCGCCGGTCGAGACCTTCTCGACGGGCTTGAGCGCCGTCTTGCGTGCCGCCGTGCACGACGGGCCGGTCTCGGTCGACACGTCGAGCGGCGCGTCGGTGGTCGTGCCGGTGTCCGTCGGGGAGGGCCCCGTATCCTCCGCAGGCGCGCTGTCGACGCCGGAGTGCTCGATGGTCGTCGGGTCAAGTTTGTCGTCGCCGGCGCCGCACCCGACGAGCGTGAGAGAAGCGAAGAGCGAGATGACAACGGAACGCATGACTCATCCTCCCGGCGCGATTGAGCGCCGCACACGCATGGAGACCACTCCGGGCGACGCCGCCGTCGCACCGGAGAACTGCTCGAACACGACGCCGTAGCGCGACCCGCCGTCCGACCCGACGACGACCCAGCAGGCCGCCTTCGGGCTGCGCGGGCTGGTCGGCTGAAACCAGCTGTCCGAGAACGCGCTCACGATCCGGTCGCCGCGATAGACGAGCGCTGGGTCCCTGAGCTTCGCTGCGTCGACGGCGTCGAAGCGTGCGCGCTCGCTCTCGGGCGTCATCCTCGCGAGCTCGTCGGACGAGGGCGTGGGCAGCGCGGCGTCGAGATCGACGGCGGTGACGCCGCGTGGCCCGCCGAGCTCGCCGTTGACGCTGACCGCGTCGCGCCGGAAGCAGAGATGCCACGCGCTCGAAGCGCGCGCCTCTGCAGGGGTGAGCCGCGTCTTCTGGCCGGTCTCCAGATCGAGACACTCGCTCTTGCTGTCGGACGGAGCCGAGGGGCCACCGGCGGTGCCGTCGATCCCGGCGACATTGACCACCGCGCCGCCGGCAGTGACGTCGGCATAGCGCACGCGGTAGACCGCGCTCGTCGGCGCGCCCGCGACCTCGCCGTAGTACGAGAGGATCTGCACTCTCCACAGGCGGCTGCCATCGCGGACGCCGTAGACGTGGTGCTTGGAGTAGAGCGCGTGGCTCGTGCTGTCGTAGGCGTACCAGTCGCGGAACGCGCCGCCGGTCACGTCCTTCCGCAGGATGGGGGCGTCGATCGCGTCGGCGGCGCACGCGAACAGCTCGTGCGGCCCGAACGCCGAGCCTGCTCCACGGCCCGACGCGCCGCCGTTCGTGTACACGTCCCAGCCCTCGAACGCGAGATCCCAGGCGTCGGAGGCGTCCACGACGCTCGGTCCTGCGAGCTTCACGTGGACGCGGCCGAGTTCGGGGACCGTGACGTTGAACGGCGGCTCCGCGACGCCCGGGACTGCGGTGTCGGCGCGCGTGGTGCCGGCGTCGTTGCTCTTCGTGCCGGGTTCGTTTCCGCATCCGCTCGTGGCGAGCAGCGCGACGATGACAGGGATCCCTCGCATCAGTCCTCCGCGGGCAGCTCGGCGCGGAGGCCGAGGTAGAAAATGCGTCCATCGGCCGGGCGCTGATCGCCGAGCTGGCCCGGCGTCGGCCGCTCATCGAACGCGTTGAGCACGCCGGCGTACGCCTCGGCCGCCGGCCACAATGCCTTCGCGACGCGGACGTCGAGCGTTTGGAAGGCCGGGCTGCGCACGCTGTCAGCCACGTAGGCGTCGCCCACCAGCCGCCAGCGCACGTACAGCTCGACGCCGGCCGGCAATGTGATCCGCGTCGCGGACAGCAAGGTGTGCGGCGGCCGAGAGGGGAGGGGTCGGTCGCCCTCGTCGTCACGGGTCCAGAGGTGCGCGTACCCGAGCTCGACGCGAAACCATGATCGCAGCGGCCACGTCGCGTCGACCTGAGCGCCGGCGGTACGCGCCGAACCGATGTTGCGATAGCGATAGACATCGATTCCGGCCGTGGTGCGCTCGCCGGTCGGCGCGATGTCGATCAGGTCTCGGACCCAGTTGTAGAACGCGCCCGCCCGCAGGGTGAGCTTCTCCGCCGGGGTCTTGTAGGAGACGTCGCCGTTCACGCCCCACGAGCTCTCCGGGCGGATCGCCGAGTCGCCGTCGACCCGATAGCCGTAGTACGAGTGATCGAAGGTGAATCCGAGCTCCTTGCCGGTCGGTGCGCGAAAACCGCGACCGACGCCCGCGCGCATCGACCACGAGATCGACGGTCGGTACGAGAACGCGAGCCGCGGCGCGACGACGCCGCCGAAGCGGCGATGGAGCTCACCGCGGAAGCCTGCGAGGATCTTCAGCGTCTCGATGGGCTCGAACGCGAGCTGCGCGTAGGCCGCCGCGGAGCCGAGATCGATGGGTCGTACCTCGTTGGCCGCCTCGGTCCGGAGCGTCCCCGAGGCGTCCGTCGCGACGACGCGGGAGAGCGTCTGCGCGTAGTGCTCGGACTCGAGGCGCGTGCCCGCGACGAACATGTGATCGCCGAACGCGCGCACCAAGGTGGTCTCGAAGCTCGAGAGCGACACGCCGCGCCGGCGCGTCTCGTCGAGCGGAGAGCCACGTCGATCGCGGTCCCCGGTCGCGAGCGCCCACTGCTGGCCGAGAGAGAATCGGAGCGACGAGCGCGCGCCGAGATCGATCCGCTCGACGATTTGGAGCGCGATGCGCTGGTTCTCCTGCGGGAGATCGGTCACGTATCGGCCGAGCCCCGGGACCAGCGTGGATTCGACGCCGCTCAGGTAATCACGGATCAGTCGCGCGCGCGCCATCACGTCGACCCGCGGCGTCAGCGCGAGCCCCACACGAACCCCGGCGAGGAGGCGCTTGGTGTCCGGCACCAGCAGGTCGGGTAGCTCTGCGGTGCGCTTGACCCCATCGCGCCGCGAGATCGACGCGTCGGCGATCGCGTAGACGCGTGAGGCGCGGTAGCCCGCGGTGCCCTGGAAGAGCAGCCAGCGGTGAGTGCGTCCCTCGATGCGCGCGCGTCCGAACGCTCCCGGGGCCGCGGGTGGCGCGCTGATCACGTTGACCACGCCGCCGATCGCGCTCGCGCCGTACAGCGCGCTGGTCGGTCCGGGGACGACCTCGATGCGTGAGACGTCCGTGAGCGGGAGCGACGAGAGATCGACGGCGCCGCCGACGTCCCCAATCACGCGCTCCCCGTCCTCGAGGACCAGTACGCGGTTGAGATCGAAGCCGTAGATCTGAATCGCGCTTGGTCCGCCGAGAAACCCATAGGCAGCCGGGTTCACCTGCAAACCGAGCTGCCCCGACAGCGCCTCCCCCACGTGTGTCGCGCCGCGCCGCTCCGCTTCAACCCGCGTGACGACGTCGGTCCGGACCGTGGCCTTCTGCGAGCGCTCGGGCGTGCGCGTGCCCGTGACGACGAGATCGTCGGCGCGCGCACGGGAGGGCAGCAGAGCGCAGGTCATGATCAGGGCTCGCGCCGCTCTCACGGCATCAGGCGCTTCCGCGAGCGCGCGGGCCGACGCTCGGACCATCGAGTCGCCCGAGCGCCTCGTGCGACATCACGACGATGGCGCGTAACACCGCCGCATCGAGTCGGAGCGAGAGCGCGCCGATGGACAGGTGGAGCGCGCCGCAGGAGCAGCGCTCCACCGCGCCGATCGGGGAACGGGCCAGAAGCTGGCGCGCGCACTGGGCCGGGCCTTCGCCGCTCACGTTGTCGAGACGAACGCTCATGGGTCGCTCCATGTGAAGATGATTGTGAAAGTCATTATCAACAAGCGCGTACGGCTGTCAAGTGCGCACGCCCCGGCGCGCGATTTCAGTAGAACCGACCGTTCTTCCGCGCGAGCTCCACGAGCGCCGGCGCCGGCTCGAAGCGCTCGCCGAACCGCGCACGATACCCCTCGATGCGCCGCAGGATCTCGGCGGCGCCGATGCTGTCGACGTAGCGGAACGGTCCGCCCCGAAACGGCGGGAACCCGAGCCCGAAGATCGCCCCGACGTCGCCGTCGCGCGGCGTGCTCAGGATTCCCTCGCCCAAGCAACGCACCGCCTCGTTCACGAAGGCGAGGGCGAGGCGCATCTGGATCTCCTCGGGCGGGACCTTGGCGCTCGGCGTCACCCCGAGCTCGCCGTACACCGACGCGTCGACGCCGCGCGTCTTCGGATCGCGCACGCGGTTGCCCTTGTCGTCGTAGAGGTAGAGGCCCTTCTTGTTCTTGCGGCCGGCGCGGCCGGAGGCCACGAGCTTCTCCATGCCGGGGGGCGGCGTGAGGCGGGAGCCGAACGCCTTGAACAGGACCCGCCCGACGTGCGCGCCGACGTCCATGCCGACCTCGTCGAGGAGCGTCATCGGGCCGACGGGAAAACCCCAGTCGACGAGCGCGTCGTCGATGGCCTCGATGGCGACGCCCTCGCTCAGCAGGTGAGCAGCCTCGTTCATGTAGGGCGCGAGCACGCGGGTGGTGTAGAAGCCCGGCCCGTCGTTCACGACGATCACCGTCTTGCCCTGCTTCTTGCCGAGCGAGACGGCGGTCGCGACGGCCTCGTCGCTGGTGCCGGGGTGACGGATCACCTCGAGCAGCGGCATCTTCTCGACGGGCGAGAAGTAGTGCATGCCGATCACGTTCTCGGGACGCTTCGCTGTCCTCGCGATCTCGGCGATCGGGATCGAGGACGTGTTCGAAGCGAAGATCGCCTCGCTCCTGGCCTCGACGTCCGCGAGCACGCGCTGCTTGAGCGCGAGGTCCTCGAACACGGCCTCGATCACGACGTCGCAGCGGGCGAAGCCCTCGTAGCTCGTCGTGGCGCTCACCCGCGCGAAGATCTGGTCTCGCTCGAGGCGCGAGAGGTTCCTCCGTTTGACGCGCGCGGCGAGGAGCTTGTCGACGTAGGCGAGCCCGCGGCCGATGCCGGCGTCGTCCTTGTCCTTGAGGCGCACCGCGATGCCGGCGTTGGCTGACACGTAAGAGATGCCGGCGCCCATCAGGCCGGCGCCGATCATGCCGATCTTCTCGACGCTGCGCCCCGCGCCGCCCTGCTTCTTGAGCTCCTGCGTCGCGAAGAAGATGCCCATCAACTGCTTGGCCGTCTCCGACACCACCAGCTCGCCGAACGCGCGCGCCTCGACCTCGGCGGAGGCGTCGAATCCCTTGGACGCGAAGGTGTCGAGCACGTCGATGATGGCGTGGGCCGCGGGGTAGTGGCCCCGCGTCTTCTTCTGGGTGAGCTGGCGTGCCTTGCGGAAGAGCACGCGGCGGCCCAGCGGATTGTCCTCGAGAGCGAGCGCCTGCAGCGCCTCGGGGCCCGGCTTGCCCTTGAGGCGATCGGCGAACGTGACCGCGCGGCGCGGGCGTTCGGCGAGCTTGCGCGCGTGCTTGCACGCGACCTCGAGCAGCAGCGCCGGCGGGACGACCTCGTCGACGACGGCGAGCGCCCGCGCCCTCGATGCGCGCATGTTCTTGCCGGTGAGCCCGTGGTCGAGGGCGGCCTGGAGCCCGACGATCCGCGCCAGGCGCTGCAGCCCATTGGCGCCGGGGAGCAGGCCGAGCTGCACCTCGGGGAAGCCGAACGAGGTCTTCTTGTCGTCGGTGCACACGCGCCCGTGACACGCGAGCGCGAGCTCGAACCCGCCGCCGAGCGCCGGGCCGTGCACCGCGGCGACGAACGGCTTCTTCGACGCGGCGATCCGCGCGAACCCGCGGTGCCCCTCGCGCGAGAGCGCCTCGGCGTCGGACGCGGTGCGCACGCTCTTGAGCATGTCGAGGTTCGCGCCGACGACGAACGAGTCTGCCTTGCCGCTCTGCACCACCACCGCGCGGATGGAGGAGTCCTGCTCGATGCGGTCGAGGAGCTTGGTGAAGGCCGGGATGGTGTCGCTCTGCAGGGTGTTCACCGACTCGCCGGGGACGTCGAAGGTGATCACCGCGACGCCGTCGGCGCGGACCGTCATGCTGAGCATCACGCGACCTCCAGCACGGCGGCGGCGCCGAGGCCGCCCGCGGCGCACAGGGTGACGAGCCCGAGCTGGCCCCCGCGCCGCCGCAGCTCGCGGAGCGTGGTGACGACCATTCGCGCGCCGGTGGCCGCGAACGGGTGTCCGATCGCGATCGAGCCGCCGTGCACGTTGAACTTGTCGTCGTCGATCTCGCCGAGCGCCGCGGCGCGACCGAGCTTCTCCTCGGCGAAGCTCTTCGAAGCGAACGCCCGCACGTTGCAGATGACCTGCGCGGCGAAGGCCTCGTGCATGTCGACGACGTCGATGTCCTTGAGCGTGACGCCCGCTTTGTCGAGCGCGATGGGCGTGGCGTACGACGGTCCCATCAGCATCCAGTCGTTGGGGTCGAGCGCGGCGTAGCCCCATGAGCGCAGGTAGCCGAGCGGCTCGCGGCCCTCCGCTCGGGCTCGCTCCTCGCTCATCAACACGAGCGCGCTCGCGCCGTCGGTGAGCGGGGACGAGTTGCCGGCCGTGAGCGTGCCGTAGCGGCGATCGAACACCGGGCGCAGCTTCGCCATCGCCTCGCTGGTGGTGTCCTTGCGCACGAGGTTGTCCTCGGCGACCGGCTTGTCGAACGGCGGCGCGATCACGTGCATGACCTCGTCGGCGAACACGCCGTCGCTCCAGGCGCGCGCGGCCTTCTTGTGGGACCGCACCGCGAACGCGTCCTGCTCGGCGCGCGACACGTTGCCCTCGCGCGCCATCTTCTCGGCGCTCTCGCCCATGGTGAGCCCGGTGGTCGGCTCCTTGAGCGCGGGCGGCACCGGCACCAGGTCTCGCGGCGACAGCGCGGCGAAAATCTTCATCTTGTCGAGCACCGACTTGGCGCGTGACGCCTCGACGAACGCGTTGGCGAGGCGCTTGCTCACCGCGATCGGCACGTCGCTCGCGCTGTCGGCGCCGCCGGCGATCGCCACGTCGTGCTGGCCGGCGAGGATCGCCTCGGCCGCCGAGGTCATCGACTGGATCGAGGTCGCGCACGCACGGGATACCGAATAGGCCTCGATCGACTTGGGGAGCCCGCTGCCGAGCACGATCTCGCGCGCGATGTTGGGCGCGGTGAGCGATGGGATGACCTGACCGTAGACGAGCATCCCGATCGTGCGTGGGTCGAGCTCGGTGCGCTGGACCAGCTCCGACACCACGAGCTTGCCGAGATCGAGCGCGCTCAGGTCGCGAAAGACGGTGCCCTGTTTGGCGAACGGCGTTCGGAGCCCGCCGACGATCGCAACCCGCTTGGCCATCTCCCCTAGTTGGGAGCACTGCCGCGCCGCGTCAAGCTCACGGGCCGATGCGGACGATCGGGTGGCCCGAGCTCGTGCTGCCGACGACCTTCGCCGAACCGTAGGGGAGGGAGATCACCGCCGATCCACCCGGCGCCGCGGGGAGAACGTCCGACGCGCGCTTCATCTTCATCTTCGCGCCGAACGCGTTGCCCTGGCGGTCGACGATCATGTGGTCGTTGTCGCGGAAGGTGACGACCACGAAGTCGGTGCCGTTCTTGAAGCGCACCATGCCCGGCTTGGACTCGAGCACCTCGTAGGGCGACGACAACGGCAGCTGCCCCGGCGCGATGATGGTGACGTTCTTGTCGCCGTAGCGGATGCGGAGCGCCTGCGCCTCGGGCGTGTTGACCTGCGCCTGCAGGGCCTGCGCGCTCGCCGCACCGGCCGCGCTCGCCGCCTCGAAACCCTCGACCTGCCAGGTGCCGACGAGCAGCTCGGCGCCCGGCTTGAGCGGCGCGACCGGCGCAGCGGGCGTGGGATCGGGCTCCGCCGTGCGATCGCGGTTGCAGCCGAGGAGCGCGAGAACAGCGACGAGTATGAGCCGCACGCGCCGTCATGGTAGCAACCCCTCCCCATGAGCGCTCCCGTCGTCGTCGCGACCCACGGCCACTGCTTCGACGGCATGGCCTCTGCCGTCCTGTTTACGCACCTGCTCCGCTCGATCGAGGACGGCGCGCGCAGCAAGGTCCCCTTCGTCTACCGCGGGCAGGCCTACGACCCGGGCAAGAACGGGGTCGACCCGGCGGTGTTCGCCGGCGCGTCCGAGACGGCGATCCTCGACTTCCGCTACACCGCGACCGACAAGCTCACCTGGTACTTCGACCATCACGTCAGCGCGTTCCCCTCCGAACGCGAGCGCGAGCACTTCGGCAAGCTCGCGGAGACGGGGCGCGCGTTCTTCGACGCGAAGGCCGGCTCGTGCACCCTCCTCCTCGATCGGGTCGCGCGCGAGCGCTTCTCCGTCGACACCGCGCGCTTCGCCGAGCTGGTGCGCTGGGCGGACATGATCGACACCGCCGGCTTCCCCTCGCCGCAGATGGCGGTCGATCGCAAAGAGCCCGCGATGAAGCTGCTCGCGGTCATCGAGCAGCAGGGCGACGACAAGCTCCTCGCCGATCTCGTCGGCCGCCTGAGCGAGCGCCCGCTCTCCGCGGTCGCCGCCGACGCCGATCTCGTCGCGCGCTACGCCCCGATCGACGCGCTCCATCGCGAGCAGGTCGAGCGAGTGCGCAAGCGCGAGCAACGCCGCGGCGAGGTGGTGTGGGTCGACCTCCTCGACATCCTCACCGAGACCGTCGTCAAGTTCGTCACCTACGCCGACGTGCCCGACGCTCCGTACAGCGTCGCCGCTTCGCGCACCGAGAAGCGCTGCAAGATCTCGGTCGGCTACAACCCGTGGAGCGGCAAGCCGCGCAAGCACGACATCGCCAAGATTTGCGAGCGCTTCGGCGGCGGCGGCCACGCGGTGGTCGGCGCGATCGCGCTCCCGCCGGATGTCGAGAAGTGCCGCGCGATCGCCCTCGAGATCGTCGCCGAGCTCAACTCCGACCGAGCGTGATCGCGTAGGAGCGGCCGGCCGACGCGCCGACCACCATCGCCGTCTCGAACGCGCCGGTGGAGACCAGCGCCGCGGCGGCGGCGATCGCGAACCCGCCGAGGCCCTCGTGGCGACCGACCGACGAG
>JALHOE010000237.1 GCA_022843175.1 Deltaproteobacteria bacterium | reverse complement strand
GCGGTGTCGGCGGCAGGCGCGGTGTCGGGCGCGGGCGTCGCGGGCGCGGTGTCGGGCTTCGCCGGGGGCGCGGCATCGGGAGCAGTCGGCGGCGACGTGTCGGGCGTGGCCGGCGTCGCTCCATCGGGCGTCGTCGGTTCGGGGGCCGGCGCGGTGTCGCTCTCGGGCGCGCTGGCATCCGGATCCGGCGCGCCGGAGTCGCTCTCGTCGGTCGGCTGCGGGCTCGTCCCGGAGTCGAGCTCGTCGACCGCCGGCGAGAACGGCGCACCCGCCTCGAGATCGGGCGCGATCGACTCAGCGGGGGTCTCGTTACCTGCCGAACCACCGCACGCCATGGTCAACACGACGCACGCGAGGAGGGTACTGCGAGTGATCATGGTGCTCGCTCTGGCACCCGTGGCCGTTACGTCAAACGCACACCATCGCAGCAAAGCCCACAAAAACATGCTCAAAAGTGTCTCCGGCGCGAGACGCTTCTCGCGTCCGGTGACACCTGCCTCGTCGCACTCTCGAAGATTTCGCGTGGTGCGCCTCGCCCACCGCATCGCGCTGCGCGCGCCCCCGCCCGAGAAATATTTTCAGTGCCCGACTTCGACCGCGGCGTCCTTGCTCGGTTTGCCGAGGAGGAACACCAGGGGGAGGAACACCAGGATGAGCGCGGCCGTTGCCCAGAACGTGTCGGCGAACGCCATCACCAGCGCCTGCTGCTTCACCGTCCCGTCGAGCATCGCGAGCGCGCGCAGCTTCGCCTCGTTGAGCGGGACGCCGTTCGCGAGCATCCCTCGCGTGAGCGCGTTCAGCCGCTCGAGGACGCCGGGATCGTTCGCCACCAGCTTCTCGTTCAGCACGGCGAGGTGAAACGCGCTTCGCTTCTCGAGGAGCACCGTGAGCAGCGCCACGCCCGTCGCTCCCCCGAGCTGGCGGGTGAGCGCGAAGATGCCGGTCGCCGCTGCGATCTCCTCCTTCGGGATCGGCGCGAACGCCGCGAGCTGGAGCGGCAGGAACATCAGCACCGTGGCGAGCCCGCGCACGATCAACGGCCAGAACAGGTCGTCGCCGCCGGTCTGCGGGCTCAGCTGGCCGAGGTGCCAGAGCGTGGTGGCGAGCAGCGTGCCCCCGGCCGCGAGCACCACGCGCGCGTCGAACCGGCGCGACAGCTTCGCGGCGATCGGCATGGTGATCGCGGAGGTGAGCGCGCCGGGCAGCAAGAGGAGTCCGGTCTGCTGCGAGGTGAAGCGAAGGAACGTCTGCGCGTAGATGGGGATCGCGAAGAGCCCCCCGTAGAGCGCCATGCCGACGATGACCGAGAGGATGCTCCCGGCCCACAGCGAGCGATGGCGCAGCACCCTCAGATCCACCACCGGAGTCTCCGAGCGGAGCGCGCGGAGGACGAACGCCACGCACCCCACGATGGCGACGACGAACAGCACCGTGATCAGGTTCGACTCGAACCAATCGTGCGCGTTGCCCTCCTCGAGGAAGAACTGCAGCGAGCCCAATCCGGCGGCGAGCAGCGCGAGCGACGTCCAATCGACCTTCGCCTTCTTCGCCGGGCGCGCCTCGTCCGCCTGCAGGTAGTGCGCCGCCATCGCGATCGCGAGGATGCCGACCGGCACGTTGACGAAGAAGATCCAGCGCCAGCCGACGTTGGTGACGAGGTAGCCGCCGACGGTTGGACCGAGCGTCGGTCCGGCGATGACGATGGCGCCGAAGAACCCCTGGGCCATCGGCTGCTCCTCCTTCGGGAACGTCTCGAAGAGGATCGCCTGCGCCTTGGCGAGCAGACCGCCGCCGGTGAGCCCCTGCAGCACGCGCGCGAGCACGAGCGTCCACAGGTTCGTGGAGAGGCCGCACAGCACCGACGCGGCGACGAAGCCGACCAGCGAGAACACGAAGTATCGCTTCTTGCCGAACCGCTCCCCGAGCCACGCGGCGAGCGGGAGGATGATGACGTTGGCGATGCCGTAGCTCGAGATGACCCAGCTGACCTCGCTGAGCGTGGCGCCGAGCGACGCCTGCATCTCCTTGAGCGCGACGTTGACGATGCTGGTGTCGAGGAGCTCGAGCAGCGCGCCGAGCGCGACGGCGATCCCGATCGCCCACTTGTTCACCGCGTTCGTGCGCGGCGCCACGTCGATGGTGACCGCCGCGGCCATCTCAGCTCCGCGTGTTCACCGTGAGCTCGACGCTCATGCCCGGGCGGAGCACCACGCCGCTCGGGAGCGCGTCGACGCGGACCCGCACCGGGACGCGCTGGACGATTTTGGTGAAGTTGCCGGACGCGTTGTCCGGCGGGAGCAGCGCGAAGCGGGAGCCGGTCGCGCCGGAGAGGCTCTCGAGGTGGCCGCTGAACGCGACGCCGGGGAACGCGTCGACCTTCACCTCGACCGGCTGGCCGCCGTGCATGTTGCCGATCTGCGTCTCCTTGAAGTTGGCGGTGATCCACACCGTCGACGTCACGAGCTGGCCGATGGTCTGACCGGCCGCGAGGTTCTGACCGACGGCGATCGACTTCTTCGACATGACGCCGTCGCTCGGCGCGACGAGCTGCGTCCAGCTCAGCTCGATCTTCGCGAGATCGCGCAGCGCCCGCGCGGTGCCCACCTGGGCGTGCGCCGCCTTCGCGCGCGCGCGCGCCTGCACCACCACCGTGGCCACGTTGCTCGTCTGCACGACCTTCGCCGACGCCTCGGCGATCTTGCTCGAGGCCTGCGCGGCGTTCGCCTTGAGGCTCGACACCCGCGCGCGCGACGTCGAGGTTGGAGGAGGCCACCGCGACGGCGGTCTCGCTCTGGTCGAAGACCGACTTGGGGATGACGCCCTTGTCGAGCAGCGTCTTGTTCCGATCGCGGTCGTTCTCTGCCTGCAGCTTCGCCGCCGCGGCCGCCGAGACCGCGGCCTCGGCCTCCTTGATCTGATCGCTCGCCGTCGCCGCGCCGGCCGACGCCGTCTTCAGCGAGGCCTCGGCCACCGATTTGTTGCCGACCGCGTTGGCCTCGACCACGAGCGCGTCGGCGTCCGCGGCTTCGGCGGCGGCCTCGGCCGCGAGCAGGTTCGCCTCGGCCTGCGCGAGCCGCGCGCGCAGCGCCTCGTCGTCCAGCGTCGCGAGGAGCTGCCCGGCCTTCACCGCCTGGTTGTCCTCGAAGAGCACCTTCGTCACGAGGCCGGTGGTGCGCGAGGGCACCGGCACGACCTCCGCCTCGACCTGCGCGTTGTCCGTGCTCTCGCGACCGCGATGGGTGATCCACCACCCGCCGGCCGAGAGCCCGGCGACCGTCACGGCGAGGAAGAGCGTCGCCAGTCCTCGGCGCCGCGGAGTCGCCGCGGTCTCGGGCTCCGTCGTGCCTTCGTCGACGTCGGCAGCGGTGACGTTCATGGCGACCTCTATGGCTACGAGTAGTTGCCATAGTACGACGCCGACCTAGGATCGCAACTGACGGTTGCCATTGCGCCGCCAGTCTCCTACGGCAGAGCTCACGATGGTCGCGCCCAAAACCCGCCGCACCGAGGGCGTTCGCACCCGCGGGCGGGCGGAGCGCGTGGTGCGCTCGGTCCTCGATGCGACCGTCGAGGAGCTCGCCCGCGTCGGCTACGCGGAGCTCCGGTACGACGACATCGCCGCCCGCTCCGGCGTCAACAAGACCACCATCTACCGGCGCTGGCCCACCAAGGTCGAGCTGGTGACGGCGGCGATGCGCGAACGGGCCGACGAGCGCCTCCCCGGCGTCCCCGACACCGGCTCGCTGCGCGACGATTTGCGCGGCGCCGTTCGCTCGATGATCGAGATCGTCTCGTCCCCGGTCGGCGCGGGCATCATGCGCATGATTCAGGCCGAGCGCGCGCACCCGGAGGTGGACGCGATCGCGCGCGAGCTTCGCGAGCGACAGCGCGCCATTCGCCGGCCGATGTTCGAGCGCGCGATCGCGCGGGGCGAGCTGCCGCGGGGGACCGACGGCGATCTGCTCGCCGACCTGGTGTTCTTCCCGGTCGTCAGCCGGATCACCCGGTTCGGCGAGCACGTCGGGGAGAGCTACGTGCGCGCGCTCATCGAGGTGGTCGTGCGTGGCGCCGCCACCGGCGCCGCGGTGACCCGCAAGAAACGCTGAGCGCTCGCGTATCCTCCCCTCCGAGTGGGGACTCCTCCGTTCATCCTCCGCGCGGCCGACCTGACGCTGCGCTTCGCGTACTTCGCGATCGCGCCGTTCGTCCTCGTGGTGATGGTGTCGCTGTTTCCGGTCATGGGCGTCGTCGTGAACATGGCGGTCGCGCTCGTCGTGTTCGCGTTCGCGGCGACGGTGCGCGGCTACGTGGAGCGCTTCCCGCTGCTCGGGAAGGCGCTCGGAAAGCCGCTGGCGTTCGAGGCGTTCTATCGCGAGCACCCGCCGCGGCCGTTCCTCTTCTACGCGCTCTACCCGCTGGTCCTGCCCTACGTCGCCTTCAACCGGATCGCGCAGCGAGAGCTCGCGCTGTATCGCGGCCTCACCACGCTCGGGTTGGTGCTGCTCGTGGGCGGCGCGGGGTGGGACTTCTTCCGCAAGTGGCAGCCGGAGCTCGGGCTGCTGCCGTTCGCCGCGTCGTGGGCGGTGGTGATCGCGATCCAGGCGGCGATCAGCGTCGCCCTGATCATGCCGCTCACCACGACGATCGTCGCCCTTCAGCTCGCCGGCCGGCGTCGCGCGCTCGCCGCGTTGCTCGTCGTCGCGGGCATCTCCTCGTCGCTCGCCATCGCCGGCATCGCGCGCAAGCGACATGACACGGTGCAGCGGCCGACCATGGAGCGGATGTACCTGCGCACGCTCGCCGCGCCGGGTCGCTCGCGCGAGGTCCGTGAGCGGGCGCTCTCACGGGCGCTCCTCTCGATCCGCCGCGGGGACGCGGAGATCGTGCGCCAGCCGCGGGGGGCGGAGATCTTCGGCGGCCCGATCGTCGACGCGCGCGACTCGCTCCTGTCGTTCTACAAGGAGGACGAGACCGAGTGCTTCCACCTCGTGGCGTTCCGCGGCAAGCGCGCGCCGCTGCTGGTGCTGTTCGGAATCCCGGCGAAGAAGCGGGCGCTGGTGTGGCTCGGCATGCGCGCGAACGGCGAGCTGGTCGACGACGAGGACGATCTGCCCGCCGACGCGCTCGCCGTCATGTGGCGGACGGCGAAGCGGTAGCGACCACGATCTCGGTCTTCACCGAGCTCGCGATGAAGCACTGCTCGTGCGCGTCGTGATGGAGGCGCTGCTCCTGCTCGACGTCGGGGCGGCTGTCGCCGTAGGTGATGCGCGGGGTGAGCACCACGCGGCTCACCCAGCGGGTGCCGCGCTCGTTGCGCGCCATGGTGCCGATCGCGTGGTCCTGGTAGCTCGTGACCACGAAGCCCGCGCGCGACGCGAGGTGGACGAACGTGAGCATGTGGCAGCTCGCGATCGAGGCGACGTAGGCCTCTTCGGGATCGATCGCGGCCTCCTCGGAGTACGGCGCGGGGACGACCGACGGCGACGGCGACGCGGGCAGAGTGAGCCCGCCGTCGAACGACCAGGCATGCGCGCGCGAGTAGCGGCCCTTGCGGAACTCCTCCGGGCTCGCAGCGAGGGTCCAGTGCACGGTCGCGCGGTGCTCGGACATCGAGTACAGAGTAGCCTCGGCGCGATGCTCGGTGCTCTCCATACGGTCTCCGATCTAGCCGCTCGCGCAGCGGCGATCGCCGAGCGCCTGCGCGGAGACGCCGCGGTGGTCTCGGAGCTCGAGGGCGTCGTGCGCCGCGCTGCCGCCGGGAGCGGGCCCGATCGCGACGTGCTCATCGCCTTCGTCCACGCCCGCGTCACCCGCACCGACCTACCGATCGACGAGCTCCGGGCGCGCGCCGCCGAGCATGGCCTCGCGGCGGCGGAGAGCGTCCTTCGCACCGATCGCGCGCACCGAGCCCTCGGCCGCCGCGGGCGGTTGCCGGAGCCGCTCGTCCCCGCGCGCGCGGTCGCCGGCCTCCGCTACCAGTCGGTCTTCACCAAGCAGGGTTGGCGCGTGCGGTCGGCGCTCATGCGCGAGCGCCTGCTCCGCGATCCGCGCGCCGTGGTGATCGGCCAGCTGCTCGAGGTGCAGGGCACGACGCTCGCCGATGTCCTCCGCCTCGCGTCGCGGCGTCCCTCCACGTCCGAGATCGCGTGCACCATCGCGTCGTCGCCGTGGCTCGGCCAGCTCGCCGTCCGCGAGGCGCTCGTTCGCAACCCGTTCACCGACACCTGGCTCGCGCTCGCGATGCTGCCCACGGTGCGCCGCTCGGTGCTCGTGGCCGCATCGCTCGATCCCGAGCTCACGCGCGTGGCACGCGCGCTCCGCATGTAGTTATCCAGGCTCGCTGTGTCTCCGCGCACCGGCGACGGACTTTGGGAAGCTCTTCCTTGCTCGGAGCGTCGTCGCCCGGATACTACCGAACCATGCATAAATCCCTCTTCGCTGCGCTCGGCATCGTTCTCTGTGGCTGCAGCGGGGGGGCGACGGCGCCCGGCGGGGTCGAGGAGGACACCGGCTCGGCGGCGACGTCGGACGGCGCGGTCACCGACACCGCGAGCGGCGGTGACGACACCGGCACCGCGATGGGCGACGACACCGGTGGGACGACCACCGACAGCATGACGCCGCCCGGCGACACCGCGGGCGGTTGCCCCGAGACCCTCGCGGGCACGCAGGCCGTTCACGTGATGATGAACGTCACCTGGCCGGGCACCGTCGGCACCGCCGCGGGCTCCGGCGTCGCGCACGTGTGGACGAAGTCGGCGTTCAAGATCGCCGGCACGGCGATCACCGCGACCAACGCGCCGTGCGGCAGTCAGGTCCCCGACATCGTCAAGAACCCGATCGCCGGCGGCGGCAAGACGCTCGTCGAGTTCCCCGCCGCCGTGTGGAACGCCACCGCGATGCCCACGTTCAACGTCACCGGCACCCAGGCCGGGTTCGCGGTCGGGAGCACGGTGACCATGACGGCGACCCCGGTGCTGGTCGGCCTCACGATGACCGACCCCAACGCGGCGTGGCCGGCGCTCGCGGCCATCACCGGCGCCGATCACGACGGCGACGGCAAGAAGGGCATCACGGCGGTGCCGCGCGACGGCGGCGGGTACACCCTCCCCCCGACGAGTCTCCTCCAGACGTCGCACGCCGACCGCCTCTACATCGCGTCGCGCAACACGGTCGCGCTCTCGGGCACCCGCGACACCTGCACCTCGATGAAGGGCACCGCCACGGTCACCCACTTCGACAACCACGTCATCGGTTGCCACGTGAAGGGCGGCGGCGAGTGCACCGAGGCGCAGTACAAGTTCATCGACGACAACCGCACGGTCTACAAGGTCACGAGCGCCACTTACGAGACGAAGATCATCGCAGACGGGGCCAACTGCGACGCGGTGCGCGCGGCGCTTCCCGCGAAATGAACGGGCGCGGACTCCTCTTCGCCGGCGCCGTGATCGTGTGGAGCGGGCACGCGGGCGCCGCGGGCTTCGCCACGGCGCGCTTCGGCGGTGAGCACGGCAACCCGGTCGAATCGAACCCGACGGCGCTCTACTACAACCCCGGCGCGCTCGGCTTCAGCGAGGGGGCGCACCTCTATGCCGACGGCAGCCTGGCGATGCGGCGCAACACGTGGACGTACGGCCGCTCGCGCTACGACGTGCCCGAGCCGGCCGGCGCCGAGGGGGCCAACTACGGCAAGGCGACGCTGTTCAACGTGTTCGGCGGCCCGGCGCTGGGCGCGACGGCCAAGGTCGGTAATCTCGCGTTCGGCGCCGGGTTGTTCGTGCCCTTCGGCGGCCGCGCGAGCTGGGACAAGAACGAGAAGTTCCGCAACAGCGCCGCGTTCCCGCTCGCGGTCGACGGCGTGCAGCGCTGGCACGGCATCGAGGGCGCGCTCACCTTCCTCTACCTGACCGCCGGTGCGGCCTACAAGCTCGGTCCGGTCAGCATCGGCGTCAGCGGCAACCTCATCTTCTCGAGCGTCAGCAGCACGCTCGCCAAGACGCTCACCTTCGGCAACAACGACGTCACCCAAGAGGCGCGTAGCGCGCTCGACGTCAGCGGACGCCACGGGAGCTTCGCGGTCGGCGCGCTGTTCGAGGCCGTGCCGGGCAAGCTGTGGCTCGGCGCCTCCTATCAGGCGGCCCCCTCGCTCGGCGAGATGAAGCTGCGCGGCACGCTGACCGTCACCCTCAACGGCGAGTCGCGCATCGACCAAGTCGACTTCTATCAACACCTCCCCGAGATCATCCGCTTCGGCGGCCGCTTTCGCCCCACCGACGATCTCGAGCTCCGCCTCTTCGGCGACGTGACCCGGTGGAGTCGCCTGGTGCAGCAGTGCGTCTCGCTCCGCGATCAGGCGTGCGCGATCAAGCGCGACGGCTCACCGGCCGACGGGTCGGGGACGATCACCAATTTGTTTCGTGGTTGGCGCGACACGTTCGGCATCCGCGCCGGTGCGAGCAAGTGGCTCAAGCCCGAGGTCGAGCTGTTCGCGGGCGCGGGCTTCGAGACGAGCGCGGTGCCCGACGCTACTTTGGATCCGAGCCTCTCCGACGCGAGCACGATCATGGGTGCGCTCGGCGGTCGCTTCGAGCTCTTCAAGAGGCTGTGGCTCTCCGGCAGCTACACGCACCTGCACTACCTCGATCGCGACAACACGGGGAAGAGCATCCTCGACGACCCGACGGTGCAGCCGACGACGCGTCGGGTGAACGGCGGCGGCAAGTACACTTCGTGGGTCGGCGTCTTCAACGTGAACCTCGAAAAGCAGTTTTGAGAACGTGAACGACGCAAGCGGGTGACGCGCACGCTTTCGGCGCGCGGTTGCTCAACCCGTCGCCCCGCCACATTGCGGAACATCACATGCAAACGTGCACCATGTTGAGTCGCTCTCTTTGCGACTCGCAAGGAGGCACAGATGACAACGGGGAGCCGATTGGGGCTGCGGGGGGTGGTGCGTCTCTTCTCCGGCATGGCGGTGATGAGCGTCGTGGCGTGCAGCGCCGGCGACGATCCGGGCTCCGCCAAGCAAGCCGTGAAGCCGAGCACCGATACCGGGACCGGCACGGACGGCGGCGACGGCGGCGGGGGCGGGGGCGACGGCGGTGACGGCGGTGACGGCGGTGCGGGCCCGCTCTGTCCAACCGAGCAGAGCGGCACGCTCAACACGTTCATCGGCATGGCCGTCGGTCTCGAGATCGATCAGGCCGGCTCCGAGTTCGGCCCCAACGCGAACCTGTTCGTGGGAAACGATCCCGCGGACGACAGCGCGTCGTACCAGAAGCCGACGGTCTCCGGCGCCAGCGGGTACATCGATTGGCAGACGCTCGGCAGCAGCTCGAGCTACACGCTGTCGAACCATCGGATCCTCGACATCTTCCCGGGCAATGGGGAGAAGGATCCCAGCTCGTTCCCCGGCAACAGCTCGTGCGTGGGCGCGGCGAACAACCCGTCGAAGGACGAGCTGCTCTACGTGGGCGCGGCGAACAACAACAGCTTCCTCTATCTGAACGTGCTCCGCGCCAGCAACCTCGGCGACATGGGCTACACGTGGCTGTTCACCAAGGAGAAGCCGGTCTGCGCCAACAAGAACGGCTGCAGCAGCTGGCTCGAGTACACGCTGACACCCGGCGACGTGCTCCTGTTCGGACACTTCGGCACCGACGGCACGCAGGCTCTCGCCGCGTACAAGTACGGGAAGGCCACGGTCAGCCTCGAGGTCCCGGCGACGGACGCCATCAACTGGGGCCCCGACCTCGGATTGTGGACGTTCCAGGCGAACGCGGTCGAGGCGGTCGCGATCAACACCGACAAGACGCGCGGCGGCGCCTGGGGGACAGCCGGCCTCAAGAACCCGCTCGACGGCAACCTCAACTACGAGGACCACGTCTTCGCCGAGGGCGCGGTGAAGACCTCGGTGTTCGTTGGCGAGGGCGGGAGCGTCTGCGGAAAGAGCTTCTGGGCCACGGTGATCTCGAAGTCGTCGGGCACCACGGCCGGCGGCGCCGACGTGAAGGACCTCATCGGACCCACCAAGATGAACTTCGGCGCCGTGGTCGGGACTGCCGACGCGGTGCCCAACTGCAACGGCACCGCCAACCTCACCGCCAGTGCGACCGACGGCGGTACACCGCCCGCGCCGATCAGCGAGAAGTGCACCTGGTACGAGGTGATCAGCGGGGTCAAGACGGCGATCCCCGGCCTCACCCCCGATCAGTGCGACATCAACAACGTCCCGTTCAGCAACGGTTCCCACAACCTGTCGGTGACGATCACCGACACGGGCAACTCGGGCTGCTCGACCACCGTCGACAACATCATGGTCTCGACGTGGGGCACGCCGACCATTACGCCGTCGATGACCCCGAACTGCTCGCTCGAGATCGAGTACAGCGCGACCACGGGGAGCACCTCTACGGGGACGGTGAGCGTGCAGTGGACGTTCGACAATGGCGTCACCAAGCCGGCGGTCGGCGCCTCGGGGAAGATCACCGGCCTCACCGCCGGCACGCTCTACACCGGCACCGCCGAGGTCACCGATGTCCGCCCCGACGGCCAGGGAGGGACGATCACCTGCAAGGCGAGCAACACCGCGTCTGCGACCCCGTACAGTCCGATCGTGCCCTCGCTGACCCCCGCGGCCGCGTCGCTCACCTGCACGTCCTCGCCGGCGATCTCGACGGACGCAGTCACGTTCAAGGCCTCGGCGACCGGCGGCAAGCCGCCGTACACGTTCACCTGGACCGGTTGCACGGTTCAGGCGGACACCTCGGAGTGCATCGTCGATCCCGCGGACTCGACGCTGTGCTCCACGCAGGCGGTCTCGGTGAAGGTGGACGACTCGAGCGCGCTCTGCGCCGAGTCCGGCCCGCTCAACCGCAACTACAAGAAGGAGACGATCGTCACCGTCAGCACGCCCGCGCCGTGAGCTGACGAAGACATTGGAGGGCCGTCGGGCTAGCGTCGAACCCCATGGGAGATTCGACGCTGCCCCACGGCGCTCCATTTCCCGCTCAAGGCGGGTATGCCGAGGGCTTCGGGCCGGTGGCGCGCGCGTTCGCCGCGCAGCTGCGAGACGGCCGAGAAGTCGGCGCGGGCTTCAGCGTCTACCACCACGGCCGCTGCGTCGTGGATCTGTGGGGAGGGCTCGCCGACGTCGCGCGCGGCACCCCATGGCAGCGCGACACCCGCGCGGTCGTCTTCTCCGTCACCAAGGGGCTCGCGGCGATGGCGTTCGCGTGGCTCGACGCGCGCGGCAAGCTCGAGTGGGACGCGCCCGTGGCGCAGCACTGGCCGGAGTTCGCCGCCGCGGGGAAGGAGGCGATCACCATCCGTCAGCTGCTCAACCACCGCGGCGGTCTGCTCGTGCTCGACGAGCCGCTGCGGCTCGACCAGTGCGTGGACCCGGCGCAACGGCCGCGGATCGTGGCCGCGCTCGAGAAGCAGCGGCCCCTGTGGTCTCCGGGCGCGCAGCAGGGGTATCACCCGATCACCTACGGCATGTACGCGAGCGAGCTGTTCGAGCGCGTCGCCGGCGAGAGCCTCGGCGCCGTGCTCCGCCGCGAGCTGTTCGAGCCGCTCGGCGCCGACGTGTCGCTCGGCACCGAAGAGAGCGTCGATTCGCGCGTCGCCCGAATCTACCCGCCTGCCACCGCCACCCGCGCCGTGATGATGCTCCTCGCCTCGCTCGGCGCCGAGAGCACCGAGTCGCGCGTGTTCCGCGCGCTGTTCGCGCGCGACTCGCTGCAGCGTCGCGCCTTCACCAATCCGCGCGCAGCCATCGTGGACTACGACCAGCCGAGGGCCTGGCGCGCCGAGCTCGCGTGGGCCTCGGCCACCGCGAGCGCGCACGGCCTCGCGCGCGCGTATCTTCCCTTCGCGCTCGGCGGCGCGTTCGAGCGCCGGGAGTATCTCCGCGCGTCGGCGCTCACTCCGATCCATGCGCGTCAGAGCTGGTCCGAGCGCGACGCGATCCTTCAGAAGCCGGTGGGGTGGTCGCAGGGGTTTCTCAAGGAGGAGCCGCACCTGTTCTCGCCCAACCGCGAGTCGTTCGGGCACGCGGGCATGGGCGGTTCGCTCGGGTTCTGCGATCCGGTGGCGGGGCTCACGATTGGGTACGTCATGAATCGGATGGACTGGCGCATTCGGTCGCCGCGGGCGGTGGCGTTGTGTCGGGCGCTCTATGCGTGTGAGGCGGTGAGGGGGGCGGGGTAGGATGGGGGGCATGCGGGCGGGGGTGGCGATGTTGGTTGTGGCTTGTGCGCCTGCGGCTGCGCCTGCGGCTGCGCCTGCGCCTGTGCCTGCGTCTGCGCCTGCGCCTGCGCCTGCGTCTGCGTCTGCGTCTGCGCCTGCGTCTGCGTCTGCGTCTGCGTCTGCGGTTGCGTCTGCGGTTGCGCCTGTGGCTGCGACGGCGAAGATCGAGCTACGGATACCGAGCTCGGTGGTCGTTGGGGAGCCGATTGCGATGGAGCTCGCCAATGTGGACGACCACGACCACGCGTATTTTCACCCCGGTGCTTCGAATGGGTGCGGGGCTTTTTCGTTTCGCGTGAGCTTTGCCGGCAAGGGGCTCACGTACCGCGAGGACGATGGCGGCATGGGGTGCGGGCAGGGGCTCGTGCCGCCGCGGTGGATCGTCATCAAGAAGGGCGAGAGCCTGCGGTTCGAGCAAGCGACCGACATCCTCGTGATCACCGGACAGGACAAGAAGGGCATCGGGCCCTCGGGGAAGCCGCTGTCGCCCGGCGCCTACGTGCTCCGGGTCGTGGGCGGGAACATCGACGTGAAGGCGCCGATCACGCTCACGGTGAAGAAGAAGCCCTGAGCAGCGCCGTCACGCACGGCAGCACCACGTTCGTCATAGCGCTCGCGATCAGCGCGCGCTCCGTCGCTGCGCCGAGGAGGCCGTGCGACGGGAGCGCGGGTGCGCCGCCCGGCTCGGGCGCCGTGGCCTCGGCGAGGGCGGCGTGGACCGCGCGCGCGACGTCGCTCCCGCCCGTGCGCACCGCCCACGCGAACGTCCGAAAGGCGAGCTCGGCGTGGCGCGCTTCGTCCTCCGCGATGCGCTTCATCGCGTCGCGCACCGCCGGCGCGGTCGCTGCTCGGGCCACCTCTGCGGCGAGCAATGCGCCGACTGCCTCGGGGATGCAGGCGTCGCGCAGCGTGGACACCGCGAGCTCGATCAGGGTCGGAGTGCTCGCGCGCTTCACGGGCAGCGGCCCGGGCCCGATCGGCGCTCCGTAGGCGCTCGCGAGCGCGTAGGCGAGGCGGGCGTGCTCGATCTCGTCGAGCGCCGCGCGATGGGTGTCCGCGAGGAGCTCGGGCGGCGCGCCGAGCGCCATCAGCTCGAGCGAGGTGTGCGCGAACGAGGCGATCGACGCGTGCTCGCCGGCCGCGACCTCGGCGTAGTGCGCGGCGACGGCGGCGCGCTCGGCCGCGCTGAGGGAGGCCTCGCGCGATTCCAGCTCGGCGCTCCAGTCTCGCCGCCGTGCGCTCGGGGCGCGGAGCACCGCCTGGTCGTCGTCGCGGAGGGCG
>JALHOE010000236.1 GCA_022843175.1 Deltaproteobacteria bacterium | reverse complement strand
TCGCCGGTCGCGATCCCGTCGGCCGCGCCGCCTCCCGTCGCGAGCGTGAGCGCGTCCACGACACCGAGCGCACCGGCGATCGCGCCGCGGCCCAAGCCCGTGCCCACCGCGGCGCCCACGCCCTCGCCGGCGCCGTCGGTCACGGTCGCGCCCAAACCCTCCACGTCCGCGCTCCCCGGCGGGGTCGCCGGCCAACCGCCGTTCTGATCATGCGCGCCCTGCTCGTCCTCACGGTGCTGCTGCTGGTCGCTCCCGCGCGCGCCGACGACGACGAAAAGACCACCAAGGCGCGCGCCGAGTTCGTGCTCGGCACCGAGCACGTGCAAGCGGCGCGGTGGGGCGAGGCGATCGGCGCGTTCGAGCGCTCGCAGGCCCTGCGGCCCCATCCACTCACCGTGTACAACATCGGCGCGTGCGAGCGCGCGCTCGGTCGCTACACACGCGCGCGCGATCGCCTGCGCACCGCGCTCGCCGACGAAGCCAAGGGGCTCGACGCGACCTACGCCACGGAGGCCCGGGCGTGGCTCGCGCAGATCGAGGCCCTGCTCGTGCACCTGTCGATCGCCGTCTCGCCGACCACCGCCGCCGTCTCGGTCGACGGCCGACCGATCGTCAACGACGCGTGGAGCACCGGGCGCGTCGCGGGTCTCGCGGCGCCCGGGCCCGCGCAGCCGCTCGCGGGTGCAAAGGTCGAGGTGCTCGTCGATCCCGGGCCGCACGTCTTCGTGGTGGCGGCGAAGGGCTTCTCCGAGGCGGTGATCAATCGCACGTTCACCGCCGGCGCGCGCGCCGAGCTCACGCTCGACCTGGAGCGACTACCCGCCAGGGTCCGCGTGCGCGCCAACCAGCCCGGCGCGGTCGTCGCGATCGACGGCCTCGACGTCGGCGTCGCGCCCGTCGACCTCACGCGCCCGGCCGGCCTGCACACGGTGGTCGTGCGCAAGGCCGGGTTCGTCAGCTACTCCACCCAGATCGACGTCTCACCCGGGCAGGAGTCGAACCTCTCGGCCGACCTCGAGGTCGAGAAGGTCCCGCTCACCAAGCGCTGGTGGTTCTGGACGGCCGCCGGCGTCGTCGTCAGCGGCGCGGCGGTCTCCACCTACTTCCTCACCCGTCCCGCGCCCGATCGTCCCGCGGTCGACGGCGGCGGTCTCGAGTGGGCGGCGAAGGTGCCGTGAGGCGGCTCCTCTCGCTCGTCGCGATCGCCGTGGCGTGTCGCGCCGCGCCGCCCCCCCACGGCGAGATCCTCGTCGTGGTCGACACCGACGCGCCGGTGCCGGGGATGGTCTCGCGCCTGCGCGTCGATCTCTTCACCGCCGACGGTCGCTGGTTCGAGTCGCGCGAGTACCCTGCGCGCGCGGCGACCGATTGGCCGCTCTCGTTCAGCGTGTGGACCGATCGCGAGGACGCGCCGTCCGTCATCCGCGCTCGGCTGCGCGCCTTCCCCGAGGGCCGCACCCGCGCGTACTTCGGCGAGCGCTTCCGGCCGAAGCTCCGCTCTCCCAAGCCGATCCTCGCGCGCGATCTCGCGACGCTGTGCGCCCCGCCCACCATCGAGCTCGGAAAGCTCACGACGCTGCGCACCGGGCCGGACGACTTCTTCTCGGCGAAGTGCGTCGAGGCCGCCTATCGCGGGTCGGCCGCCGCCGCGCGCTTTGTTCTCGACGCCGAGGAGGACATCACGGCCGGCGTCGTGCGAGGGCTGGTCGGGAGCACCCGCGTGCTCATTCGTCGCAGCTGCGCCGACGAGACGTCCACCGTGTTGTGCGACGACCTTCCCGTCCGCCTCGGGCCGGGCACCTACGATCTCATCGTGGTCGCCGGGGGCAGTCGGCCGGAGCAGCGCTGGAGCGATCGAGAGATCCTCGTCGCACGCACGGCGGAGTGGGCAGAGCTCGCGCGCGCCGCGACGCCCGCCGACGTACAGGGCGAACCGCGCCTGCTTCGCGACGGCGACGCGACGCCGAGCCTCGAGCCACGACCGGAGAGCGCGATCGATCGCCTCATCGAGCTGCACATCCGCCCCAGCGAGCGCGCCGTGGCGCACGTGGTGCTGCACGGCGCGTGCGCCGGCACGATGGCCGACCTCGCCGGCGGCCGCACCTGCGTCGAGGAGGACGGCGTGCTCGGCGCGGTGACGGCGGCGCCCCTCGATGCGTGGGGCTCGGCCGCGAGCGCGAAGCGCGCGTTCATGCCCCCGGCGGAGTGCCCGCGCGCGCCGAGCGAGGGTCAGGTGTGCGTGCCCGGCGGAGCGTTCCTGCTCGGCGACCTGGCGAGCGGGGATCCGGACACCCCGCTGTTCACCGTCCCCGAGAAGCCTGCCGTGGTCGAGCCGTTTCTCCTCGATCGCACCGAGATGTCGTGGAAGCGACTGCGCGCGATGATCGCCGCGGGCCTCGCGCCGCCACCCCCGCCGGTGTCGTGCGCGGCCCCGACCGACGACGACATGCCCGTCACATGCGTCACGTGGAGCTATGCACGGAGCGTCTGTCGCTTCGCGGGCGGCGATCTGCCGACCGAAGCGGAGTGGGAGTGGGCGGCGAGCGCGACGATCGAGCGCACGTCGAAGCGGCGGTTTCCCTGGGGCAACGCGCCGTCCACCGGGTGCGCCGCGGCCAACATCATGCACTGCCCGCCGGAGGTCGAGCGCGTGCACCGCGTCGACGGCGAGCCGTGGGCCACGAGCGATCGCACCCCGTTCGGAGCGATCGGCATGCTCGGCAACGTCCGCGAGTGGACGGTCGACGCAGCAGCGCGCTTCGATGCGCCGGCGTGGCGCGGGAACCCAGTGGTCGCACCGGTCGTCGACGACCCCGACGCTGCCCTCCACGTCGTGCGGGGGCTGGCCTTCACGACGGGCGGCACGCGCGATGGGGTCTTCGGCCGCGATCAGTTCACGGCGGTCTATGGCGTCAACGACCTCGGGTTTCGATGCGCCTATCGCTGATCCTCGTCGCCGCGGCGCTGTCGTGCGCGAGACAGGCGCCGCCGCCGCTCGGTCAGCTCGTGCTCCACATCGACACCGACGCGCCGCTGCCGCCGGGACCGGGTGAGCCGCTGCTCCACGCCGCGCTGTTCGACACGATGCGCATCGAGATCCTCGCGGACGGTCGGCCGATCCCCGGGCTCTCGCGCGAGTTCACGGTCGACGAAGCCATGCTGCGGGCGCAGCGCGCGTCGATCGGCGTGCTCGCCGAGCCGGGGCGCAGGGATCTCGCGGCGCGGGTGCGGCTCTTCCGCTACGCGCGGCAGCTCGACGGACAGCCGGAGCCGCGCACCAGCCTGGACACGACGGTTCTCCTGCCGGTCGTCGTGGCAGACGTGGTCCGCCACGTCGCGGCGAGCCTCCGCACCGTGGACATCGGACGCGCCGTCGGATATCCCGAACCGCTCGAGACCGTGGCGTACGCGAACGCCCCGTCCGCGGTGGGCACCTGGCCGCTCGCGCTCCGGACGCCATGCGCGGGCACGGCGCGCGAGGGCGAGGTGTGCGTGCCCGGCGGCGCGTATTGGTTCGGAGGAACGCACGCCCTCGCCTCCGACGACGTTCTCACGCTGCGCGCCGAGCGACTCACCGTGGTGACCCCGTTCTTCATCGACGCGACGGAGACGATCCACGGCGCCTTCGACGCGCTGCGCGCGAAGGATCCCACCATCCCCCCGAGCGGCGGCAGCGAGGAGTGCCAAACGGCCGCCGAGCTCCCCGTCGACTGCGTCCCGTGGGAGGCCGCGCGCGCTGCGTGCGCTGCGCGCGGAATGACCCTGCCGACCGAAGCGCAGTGGGAGTGGGTCGCGAGCGGGCTCGGCGCGGAGTCCGAGTGGCCGTGGGGCGACGAGATCCCGACCTGCGGCGACGCGTGCTTCGGCGGATCGGCGGAGTGCTCGCGGCGCACGTTCGGGCGGCCCGCGCTCTTCCCGCGCGATCGCGTCACGCCGATCGCCGGTGGTCCCTCGGTCTACGACCTCGCGGGCAACGTCTCCGAGTGGATGCTCGATCTCGCCGTGCCCGCGAACCTGCCCCCCTGGAGCACGCTCGGCGTGCTGCGCGATCCCGTGGGCGTTGGCCCCGCCGAGAGTCACTCGGAGCGCGGCGCGAGGCCGCTCCTCCACCTCGTGGAGACGCGCATCTCGATCCGACGAACGAACAACGACGCCGGCGCTGTGGGCGTCGGGTTTCGCTGCGTGCGCTCGGCGCGCTAACGACAGGCGCCGGCGTCGGGGATACGGCAGACGCCGGCGACGCAGCGCGAGCCGCTCAGACACCTCGGGCCGAGCATCTCGTCGCACGGCTCGCCGTCGTTCGCAGCAGCGAGGCACGTGCCGGTGGGGCTCGTTCCGCTCTGGCAGGTCCCCCCCGCGAGGCACAGCGTGAGCTTCATCGGCGGCTCGAGCCCGCACGTCGCGCCGGCGGGCGCGAGCCCTGCCGCGATGCACGTGTTCGCGATGCACACGTGGCCACGCGTGAAGTCGCAGTCGGGCGCACCCTTACCCTCGGTGCTGCACGCCGCGTCGAGCGGCGCGGGGGAGCTGCAGCGACCGTCGAAGCAGGAGAGCGGCAGGGCGCACTCTGCGGTCTGGGTGCACGCCGCGCCCTGCGCGCGCGGCGTGAGACACGTGCCGGCCGCGCACCTCCGCTGCAGGCCGCACTGCCCGGAGAGGCACGGTGCGCCGTCGGCGGGGGGCGCGGCGCACTTGCCGCAACCGTCGGTGCCGAGCGAGCAGAAGCCGCTCTTGCACTGCTCGTCGGAGCCGCACCCGGCGCCGATCTCGTGGGTGCCGCTCGGCAGCGCGCAAGCGGTGCCCGTGAGGAGCGTCGGGCACGCGGCCGACGGGACCCCGGCGGTGCAGGCCTCGACGCCCGCGACCGCGCCGCTCATCCCCGGCGACGTGAGCCACATCTTGCAACGCGGAACCACGCGCTTCTCGCAGCCGGCCGCGTCGCCGAAGGCGAAGCGGACGAAGAAGTCGGCGCACGCGGCGAACTTCCCGCAGTAGGCGGCCGCGAACTTCGAGCAGATGGCCGAGGCGTCGATCGCCGTGTCGGGGCCCGCGTCGGCGCTCGCGGCGCCGTCGCTGTTGTTGGACGAACACGCGACGAGGAGCGGGAGCGCGAACGCGAGCCAGTGTCGCATTCGCGCGAGCATACCGCTACCGCGGGAACTCCGCGCGCAGGCGCCGGCGGATCGCCTCGCGGGTCAGTCCTTCTTGGGTCAGGCTTTCGGCACGGAAAGCGATCGATTGGCAATAGCTTCAGGTGAAGCCGTGCATGTCCTTGAAGCAGTCGAGCGCCGACTCGTGACCGAGGCTGCGCGCGCAGCCGCACTTGCAGAACCCGCACCCGAGCACGTCGGCGTTCTTCTTCGCCGCCGCGTAGGCCCGGTACGCGGCGGCGTTGGTCGCGCGCGCCTTCGAGAACCGCGCGCGCACATCGTCGAGCGGGTTGTCCGCGTCGCTGTAGGTGGGCGCGTCCGGATCGATCAACGTCGCGGCTGGATCCTTGCTGCCGTAGCAGGCGATCGCAGGCCCTTCGTCCACCGCCGGCGGAGCGTCGTCCCGACCGGCGCAGCCGAGCAGGACGACGGTGAGCAGCGCACGCGCGTACATCGTCACGAAGCCTGGGCATCGGGGCGCAGGGCGACCATGACGGGCGTCATGTCGCGGCGGCTGCGTCGCCGCCAGAGTTCGGTCCATGCGCGCGATCGCGATCGGGTTGTTGTGGCTCGGGTGCGCCGGCGCCGAGGTGCGGGAGGGGCCCTCCACCAAGGTCTATGTGGCGGTGGAGGACGACGAGGCGGTCGTCGTCCTCGATGGCAAGGACCTCCGCATCCGACGGACGATCGTCGTCGGTCATCACGCGCACGTACACAACGTGCAGGTCGCGCCCGACGGCCGGTCGGTGTGGGCGACGGTCAACGCCCACCACGAGGAGGGAGCCGCGCCGCACGACGACGGCCCGCTCCCGCCCGACAGCGTCGTGGTGATCGATCCCTTCACCGACTCCATCGCTGCGACGATCGAGCTCGGGTACGACGTGCACCCCGCGCATGTCGTGCTAACGCCCGACGCGCGCACGGCGCTCGTGACGGCGACCGGAACCAATGAGCTGATCCGCATCGACGCCGCGCGACGGACCGTCGTCGCCCGGCTGCCCCTCGGCACCGGGATCGAGCCCCACGGCCTCCGCGTCTCGCCGGACGGCCGCTACGCGTGGGTCGCCAAGCTCGGCGGCTGTGTCGTCCGCGTCGACTGGGAGACGGGCCAGACGCAGCACACGCTCCTCGACGGCAGCGCCGTGCAGGCCGCGGCGACCGGTCGTTACGTGTGGGCCTCGTTGTACAGCACGCGCAAGGTCGCGCGCCTCGACACGCAGACCGGCGCGGTTCGTTACGTCGATCTCCCGATGCCGGCCCAGGGGCCGATCCAGCTGTATCCGACCGCCGACGACCGCACCCTGCTGGTCGCCGACCAGGGCGGTCTCGACGGCCGGCCGTGGTCGAACCGGCTGTTCTTCATCGACGTCGACGGCGCCTACGTGCAGAGCTCCGTGGTCGTCGGCAGCGGCGCCCACGGCGTCGTGACGCACGGCGACCGCGCCTACGTCACCGGGCTCGCGGACGGCTCGGTGACCGCCGTCGATCTCTCGACGCGCGCGGTGGTCGCGTCCACCAAGGTCGGTCGCGGTCCCAACGGCATCAGCGTGTGGGTCGCGAGGTAGCGCGGCGTACGCCGATCACGGTGAGGAGCGGGATCCCCTCGCCCGGCGCCGTCACGATGCGATCCCCCTCGACGACGGCGCGCGCCGCCCTCCACCACTCGCCCATCTTCGCCGGTGTGCCCGTCGGCAGATCGGCGTTGTGCAGCCACACCTCGACCTCGGCCCCGGCCGGCCATCGCTCGGCGTTGGGCAGCGAGAGCTTCGCCCTCGGCTCGAGCTTCGTGTCCTGCGGGCCGAGCGCGTACATCCGCGCGAAGCCGAGGCCCCGGTCGAGGCCGCTCGGAACCCGCTCGAGCGGACACGCGCGGAAGTCCGCGTACGCGCCGAAGGGATCGACCTCGACGTGCTCGGCCTCGAGGACCACGCCGTTCATGCTCGTGACCGCCGCGAAGGGCACGCCCTTCGCCGGCAGCGGCGTGATCGGAACGCGCTCGAACACGAACGACTCCGTCGGGTTCCGCAGCGGCATGGCGAAGGAGACGTAGCGGTCGAACCCCACGACACGAAACGTCGGCTCGAGGACGTAGCTGCACGGCTGCACGTGCACCCGGCCGAGCGCGTCGCTGTCGGCGGCCATGCACAGCCCGCGCGAGCACGACATGGCGGTCACGCCGGCGGCCGGACGATCGTCGAGGTGCACGAGCTCGACCGCGAGGTCGCGCACGCACACCCAGCCCGGCCGCGGCGGATCCCCGGAGTACTCGGTGCTGCACGCGGTGCAGGCGACCGGTGCGTCGGCGAGCGCGCCGGCGTCGGGTTGGGCGGCGAGCTCCTCGGCCGGCGCGCACGCGAGGAGGAGCGAGGCGACGGCGACGCGCATCTCGGCACGCTGCCGGTGCGCCGCGCGCCCCGCACTGACGATTGTCAGCGCACGCGAGGAAAGAGCTACTTCGGCAGCTCGATCAGATTCACACCCTGCTTCGCGCCCGAGGTCGTCGACTCGCGGGCCGCGAACAGCGCACGCGGCATCCCCTGCGCGAGCTGCACCGAGTACAGCCCCACGCCCGGCACCGCGAGGACGGTCTTGTTGTCGAGATCCCAGAACGTCACGCCGACCTTGCTGCCCGAGACGATGCCGTGACCTCCCGAGAGCAAGCGCCGCGAGCCGCCGGAGAGGAGCTTCACACCCTTCATCGCGGCGACGGTCTGCGCGGCGAAGTCGGCCACGTAGGTCACCATGTCGTAGGTGCTCTCGTCCTTCGTCTCACTCGCCTCGAACATCATGCGCGTGCCGGTGTCGTCGAAGGCGATGACGCCGCTCGGCGAGAGCTTGTCGGTGCCCCGGTAGAGGATCTCGACCGGCGCGGTGGCGGTGCGGATGCAGCGCAGCTCCTTCGGTTTGGTCCACACCGCGCAGAACCGGTCGCCCACCGGCGAGCCCGTCGGCGTGTCGCTGAACCCGCTCGCGAGCACGCTCGATGCGCCGGTGTCCGCGTCGACGAGGTGCGCCTGGTACTTGATGTCGTCGACGACGATCCATCGCTTGCCGTCCGGGGTCGCCCAGCACTGACCGGCGCGGAGCTTCGGTCCGATGAGCGTCTCGGTGGCGCCGAGAGGGCCGAGGGTGATCTTCGCGAGGCGTGCGTCGTTCATCCAGCCGAACGCGTAGATCTCGGTGTTGGAGCGGAAGCGCGCGCCGCACTCCGAGCCGGACGGGCGTTGGTAGAGCACCGCGCCACCCGGGAGCGCGCGCACGGTGAGCGCGCCCTGCGCCTGCACGAGCGCCACCCGCGAGGAGTCGCTCGAGAACGCCACGTCGAGCACGTCGGAGGTCTTGAACGTGGCGCTGACGTTGCCGCCGTGGTGCAGCTTCGCGTCGTGTCCGTAGGCGGTCAGCATCGTCTTGCCGTCGGGGCTCACCCAGGCGTCCTCGCCGTCCTTGTCGAGGAGCGTCGTCTTGGCCGTGCCGGCGCGGGGCTTGAACGAGAGCTCGCTCCTCGCGAAGACGATCGGCGCCGCGACGGGCGGGGCCGCGGGGATCGCCGGGGGCATCTGCGGCAGCGCGGTCGGCCACGGCCACGCCGAGGGCAGCGGAATCTGCGAGAGGACCACGAGCCCGAGCCCCACGGCGATGACGCGCATGCTCGAAGGCTACGCGCGCCCCTCGATGCGAGCCACGGACGCCGGAGCGCCCCCGTGCGCCGAAGGGCAATTGGTCAAACGAGTTGACCATCTACGCGTCCGCGCATATGGTCAATCCAGTTGACCATATTGGAGGCCCGCCGATGCCCGTTCTCACCGCCCCCCTCTCCCCGACGCACTCCCTTCCCGGCGCGCAATTCACCTCGCTCGCCACGCCCCAGCGCGGCTCGACCGACACCAGCGTGTGGCTCGTGGAGATCGCGCCCGGTACGCCCGCCACCCCGCATCAGGTCACGCGCGAGGAGGTGTTCGTCGTCCTCTCCGGGCGCGCGCGGGTGCGCCTCTCGGGCGCGGAGAGCGAGGCGCGGGCCGGCGACGCGATCGTCGTTCCCCGCGACACGCCGTTCGAGCTCAGCCCCCTCGGCGACGCGCCGCTCCGCGCGATCTGCTGCCTGCCGGTGGGCGGCCGCGCGCGCCTCGGCGACGGCTCGATGTTCGTTCCCCCGTGGGCCGAATGAGCGTTCCGCTCGCGCGGTTGTTGGCGATGGCGTATCGCCAGCTGATCGACGACCTGCACGCGCGCCTCGCCGCGCGCGGCTACAAGGACGTGCGCCCGTCGTACGGGTACGTGCTCGTAGCGGTGCGCGAGCGCCCGCACACCGGCGCGGAGCTCGCGGAGCTCCTCGGCGTCACCAAGCAGGCCGCCTCCAAGATCCTCGAATCGATGGAGCGCGCGGGGTACGTGAAGCGCACCCGACACGGCGACGACGCGCGCGCCAAGGCGATCGTGCTCACCGCGCGCGGCCGGGCGTTCCTCCGCGTGGTCGAGTCCATCTACCGCGAGCTCGAGGCCGAGTGGGCGAGCGCCACCAGCGAGAAGCGCGTCGAAGCGATCCGCGATGATCTCCAGACCATCCTCCGGGCGCACCACGGCGGCGTGCTCCCGCCGATCCGGCCGACGGGGTAGACTCACCCAACCCGATGAACGCAAACCTCGTCCGCTCGGCCTCGATCCTCAGCCTCCTCGGCGGTGGCGCGCTCCTCATCGCGCCACGCGCGACGGGCGCGCTCTTCGGTCTGCCCACCGACTCGACGCTGCTGCTCCGCGCGCTCGGCGTGCGAGACCTCGTCATCGGCGGCGTGCTCCTCTCGGGCGCGCATCGTCCGGGGCTGATCGCGCGCGGTCTGTCCGATGCGTTCGACACCGCGCTCATCGTCCGCGAGGGAATGCGTGGCAAGAAGTCCGTCGTGGGGACGGTGTTTCGCGCCGCGTTCGGCGTGACCTCCGCGGCGGTCGCGTTGACGACGGCGCTCTCGCCGGAGGAGCCCGCCGCGCAGTCCGCGTGATTCGGTAACGGCGACGGGCACCGAGCGACGCGCCGCTTTTCACGTGAAATTCGCCTGCGCCGGAGTCGTCCGGCAGCAGGCGATTTTTTTTCGACGACTCTTTCCGGGGCCGACAAGAACCCACCCGAGAGCCGCTCCGGCCTCTCTGGTTCTGAAGAAGGAGTTCATCGTCATGCGCGTTGTCCGTTCGCTCTCGCCCTCGCTCTCGTCCGCGGCGCTCGTCCTCGGAGCGCTCGCGCTGTTGCCCCTCGCCGCCTGCTCCAAGAGCTCGGCGGACACGTCGAAGTCCGAGGGCAAGTCGGCCGAGGCGCCCGCCCAGAAGAAGGCGGAAGCCAAGTCCGAGGGCAAGGTGATCACCCTCAAGAAGCTCGGAATCAAGGGCCTCGCGCCGGGCGAGACCGAGGATCCGATCATCGGCGACGGCGATCCGATCATGGTCATGGCCGCGTTCTTCACGGTGACCGTCGGCGAGGCGAAGGCGACCGACCCGAAGAAGCTGAAGGACGGCACCGAGGCCGCGCAGCTCTTCAACCCGAAGGAGCTGAAGTCCGAGGATCTCTCCGACGGGTGGGCGCTCACGTACAAGAACACGGGTAGCGCCGGCGACAATTACTTCGTCAACGTCCGCCGCGAGATCGGCGGCAAGGCCTACCACTGCGACACCATGCAGAGCACGCCCGAGCAGCAGAAGCTCGCACTCGCCTTCTGCAAGAGCCTCACGAAGTGAGCGGTCGTGGCGCGTCGGAGGCCGGCGCGCTATGGAGACCGCGTGCGGCGGCTGTTCCCGGGGTTCCCCCTGCTCCTGTGCGCCTCGGCCTGCGTCGGCGTGCAAGATCTCGGCGACCGCTCGGGCACCACGACCGACGCGGCGACCGACTCGACCGAGGGCGACGCTTCCTCCACGGACTCGGTCACCACCGAGGGCGGCACGACCGAGGGAGGCACCACGGACGGGGGCGCCGCGGGGACCATCCTCATCCCCGCGGGCTCGTTCAACGCGGAGTGGGGCTTCAACCGGTGGAACGGTCGCACGTCGGCCGCGCGGATCACGCACGACTTCTGGGTCGACGCGCACGAGGTCACCGTCGGGCAGTTCCGCGCCTGGCTCGATGCGAGCATGCCCGCGCCCTGCCCGGGCACGAGCTGCTCACTCGAGCCCGGCGGTCCCTACGCCGAGTCGATGCGCTGGTACCCGAAAGACGACAAGTATCTCGGCTCCACGATGTACAAGGCGTCGGGCTGCGAGACGTCGTTCTTCTACCTCGACAAGAACGACAAGCCCACGTTCAACGCCGGCGACGACCGTCTCCCGATCAACTGCGTGACGTTCGCCCAAGCCGTCGCGGTGTGCCACTCCCGCGGTATGCGCCTCCTCACGGAGGTCGAATGGCACTACATCGCGTCGGGCCGCGGGCAACAGCGCACGTATCCCTGGGGCGAAGCCGCGCCCACCACCTGCATGCAGTCCATCTTCGCGCTCGACGGCGCGGGCGAGAACAAGTGCGGCTTCCCCAAGCCGGTCCTCGCCGCACCGGGCGACGTCTCGCGCGACGGCGTTCACGATCTGGCGGGCAGCGTCAGCGAGTGGATCTTCGGCACCGAGGCCCCGTACGTGATGCCCGAGAAGCTCCCCGACGACTACGCCGGCGCGACCCGCACCGACGACAAGCTGGCCTCTCGCGGCGGTCGTTTCGCGAGCAAGCCGGCGGAGCTCGCGGCGACGTTCGGCATGCCCCGCAACGCGACGTACGCGTACACGGACCTCGGGTTCCGTTGCGCGAAGACGAAGCTCTGATTCGTCCCCAGTAAAACCGGCGAGCCGCAGGGCGCACGATCGCGTGCGACATCGGCGCTCGCCCCCTGTCTCTGTTCTCACAACGCCGCACGTGGCTGCGGCATAGGTGTGGAGGCTCCCATGGCTGTCGGTCTTGTGATCAGCGTGATTGGTCTTGCAGTTCTCGTGTTCGGCTTCCTCCAGTGGAAGAAGATGAAGAAGATCCTGGCGGCGCCGTTCAAGAAGACCGGCGAGATCGCTGCCAACCCCGCGGTCGCCGACGCCAAGGGCTCGGTGAGCTGCGAGGGCGCGGTGCAGGTGCAGCAGCCGCTCGTCGCCCCGTGCTCCGGCAAGCCGTGTCTCTACTACGAGATCAAGGTCGAGCGGATGTGGGAGAAGACCGAGAACACCGAGGACGGCGTCAAGACCAAGAAGGGCACCTCCACGGTGTCGACCAGCGAGGTCGGCTCCCAGTTCTACGTCAACGACGGCTCCGGGCCGGTCGCGGTCGACGGTCGCGAGAAGGTGGATACCGAGCTGACCAAGTCGTTCGAGCAGGCGCAGAACGTGAGCTACGGCGACCTCGTGTTCGGCGGCTACCAGTGCCACGTGCCCTACAGCGGCGGCGACGAGCGAACCACGGGCGTCCGCGCGATCGAGAAGATCCTGCCCGCCGAGGGCAACGTGTTCGTCATGGGCAAGCTCGCGGGCGGCGCGATCACCAAGCAGGACGGCATGCTCGGCAAGGTCATCATCTCGACCAAGGGACGTGACGCGCTCGTCGGCTCCACCAAGCGCAACGCGATGCTCGGGTTCGTCCTCGGCGGCATCGTCGGTGTCTCCGGCGTGCCGATCGGCCTGATGATGCCCGAGGGCGTCGACACCTGCGCGAACATGGAGAACGCCCTCAAGGAGGGCGTGTGCTCGGCGCGCGTGAACGACAACTCCGGCAAGACCTTCGCGTGGAAGGTGACGAAGGAGGGGGCCTACAAGGTCACGGTCACCTCGACCGGCAAGGACGCGTTCCTCAAGCTCTGGCCGAAGCTCGAGGTGACGAAGGACGGCAAGGAGATCGGCCAGGACGGCTCGGAGTCGGGCGACAGCGCGAAGGTGGTCGCCTGGTTCGAGAAGGGCACGTACTCGCTCAAGGTCGGCGACGTCAGCGCGTCCCACGTGGGCAAGCTCAAGGGCGGCGCGGGCTTCACCCTCGACATCAAGGAGGCGAGCGGGCCCGAGGCCGACGCGGTCGCCAAGCTGAAGAAGGGCGACGGCGACGAGGAGAAGAAGGACGAGGCCGAGGAGAAGAAGGACGACGAGCAGCCGGCGGCCGAAGAGGAGAAGAAGCCGGCCCCGAAGCCGACGACGGCGGCCAAGCCGACGACGACGAAGAAGAAGAAGTAGGCGCTTCGTAGCGCGCGCGGCGCCACCCTCCGGGTCGGCGCCGCGTTCGTTTTTGTGGGCCCGGGATCTGTCGACGAATCCCCCGGACCAAAGTCCGGGGGGATTCTCAGGGCGCCGTGAGCGCGGCGTCGATCTGCGGACGGAACAGGCTCTGCGGATACGCGGCCCGGAACTTCTTGTCCTGTGCGCGGGCCTCGTCGAGGCGACCGAGCGAGGCGAGCGCGAGGATGCGGATGCCCTCGCGCTCCTCGCGGAGCTGGCCGTTGGGGAACGACTTGGCGTGTCGCTGCACGGCGTCGAGCGCCGCGCTCGCGTTTCCGTGTTTGAGGCCCGCGCGCGCGGCGTCGATCAACGCGCGTTCGCGCGCGAGATCGCCCGCGCTGTCGGTCGGGACCGAGGCGACCGAGGGCGTCGACGCAGAGGGCTTGAGCGGAGGGGGCTCGGTCGACACGCTCGCGGCCGGGACCGCGGTGGCGGAGGGCGCCGAGGGGGCGGGCGCGGGCGCCGTGGAGGGCGAGCTCACGCTCGCGACCGGCGTCGCGCTTCGCGCGCTCAACGCACGGTCGACG
>JALHOE010000235.1 GCA_022843175.1 Deltaproteobacteria bacterium | reverse complement strand
GTACACCGCTGGACGGGACAACGAGGCCGGTGTGTTTGTCGACACGGCGATAGGAGGTTGTGGCCACCCGCGGCCGCGATGGTGAGCACCTGCCGCGCGGTGTCCTGACCGAGCACGTCAGCCAGATCGGGCATCGGCGGATCGGTGCGCGAGGCCCCGGGCGAAGCGGATTCGAGCGGGCGCTCGCCGCGGAGGAACGCGAGGACCTCGGCGAGATCGTGGGCGACGAGGACCTCGAGATCTTCGGTGCTCGCGACGACCGCGGCCTCGGCCGCGTTGCCCCGCGCGACGATGGCCCGGCGAAACCCCGCACGGGACGCGCCCATCAGCCGGGGGAGCACGCCGCGGATGGCGAGCACCTCGCCGCTCAGCGAGAGCTCGCCGAGCAACAACGTTTGCGAGAGCAGGAGCGGATCGAGCTGGCCGACGGCGGCGATGGTGCCGAGGGCGATCGCGAGGTCGAACCCGCTGCCGACCTTGCGGAGATCGGCCGGGGCGAGGTTGACGATCAACGCGTGGGAGTGGAGCGGCACGTCGATGCCCGAGAGCGCCGCGCGCACCCGCACCCGGCTCTCGCGCACCGCGGCCTCGGGCAGGCCGACGACGTCGAAGCACTGGGTGCCGCGGCCCGAGTGCACCTCGACGCGGACCGGCTGCGGGTGCAGGCCGACGAGGGCCATGGTGTGCGCGATGGCGAGCATGCGTGCCCCTGGAGCGAGCGCCGTGCCGCGCAGAAATCCCGAGAAACGCAGCGATCTCCGCCGGCGGATCCGGCGTCCGCCGGCGGACCGCCGGCGGCTACATCAGCAGCGCGTCGATCGTCTCGCGCATGTACCGCGCGGCGAGCGACAGCGTGCGCGCGGCGCCCGTCGGCGTGCGCTGCACCGGCGGCGCGACCTCCATGATGTCGCCCGCGCACATCCCGAAGCGCCCCAGTCGCCGGATGAGCTCGACGACGAACTCGGGCTCGAGGCCGCCCGGCTCGGGGGTGCCCGTGGCGTCGGCGTGCGACTCGTCGGTGCCGTCGATGTCGTTGGAGAAGTACACGCTCTGGACCGCGACCTTCGCGAGGTGGGCCATGATCGCGTCGAGCGCGGCGCCGGGATCGCGCCGGCACTCCTCGCCCCAGAACTGACGCACGCCGAGCGTCGACTCCCAGTGCTCGCGATCGCGACGCGACGCGCGGGTGCCGACCTGCACCATGCGGCCGCCGCGGCCGATGAGGTCGTTGGCGTGATACGACCAGGTAGCGAAGCAGTATTTCACGCCGAGCCGCTCCTCGAGGAGATCGGTGTGCGCGTCGGGCTGCACGATGCCCATGCCCTGGTGCACGCGCGCGAGCGACGCGGCGAGCGGCCAGGCGTTGGAGTGGTCGCCGCCGATGACGAACGGGCGCACCGCGGGGTTGAGCTGGAAGACGAGGTCGAGCGCGCGCTCGGCGATCGACAGCGGGGACACCGGCAGCGGCTCTGCGACGCCGGGGTACATCGCGCGCCGGGAGGCGGCGAGCTGCGCGTCGCTGAGCATCGAGTCGTGGAGCAGCTGGGGGCACACGAACACGTCGCCGACGTCGACGATGCGCTCGCGGTCCATGCGCGCGCGGAAGTCCTTGTCCTCCGCGAGCAGCGTGGCGCGGATCGCCTGCGGTCCGAGGTTCGCGCCGCGGAGAAACCCGGCGCCCACGTCCGAGGGGACGCCGAGGATCACCACCCGCGCGGAGGCGATCTTCTCGAGCGAGTCGCGCCACAGGCGCTGGATGTCCTCTTCGCGCTCGACCCCGTAGAGCGCGCGCTGCACCGCGAGCTGCTGCTCGCGGCCGGTGGAGACGACGTACAGTCCACCGGCGGCGGGCCGGAGCATCGCGGCGAGCTCCTCGAGCGGCTTCATCGGGCGCGATGGTAGAGCGACCAGCGCGCAGCGTCGCGCACGACCTCGCTCGGGTGGTGCTCGGCCACTTCGGCGAGGACCGGCTCGCTTCCCTCCACATGGGCGAGCGCGAGGCACGCGTTGCGCGCGAGGCCCTCGGCGCCCGCGCGGCTGAGCGGCGTGCCGACGGCGAGCTCCTCGAACGAGGCGCCCGCGGGCATGCCGATCCGCGCGAGATCGGTGAGCGTGAGCGTGGACCAGCGCTCGTGCGGCCGGTGGCGCGCGCCGAGCGGCGCCTCGGGCCGCGTTTTGGCGTTGTGCGGGCAGACCTCTTGGCAGATGTCGCAGCCGAAGAGCACCTCGGACGCCGCGGCGCGGAGGTGGACCGGGATCGCGCCCTTCTGCTCGATCGTCACCGTGGACACGCACTTGCCGGCGTCGAGCACGAACGGCCGCACGAACGCGCCGGTCGGGCAGGCCTCGAGGCACAGCGTGCACCGCCCGCAGCGCTCCTCGATCGGCGTGTCGGGCGGGAGCTCCAACGTGGTGACGACCTCTGCGAGGAGCATCGTGCTCCCGAGGCCGGGCGCGATGACGAGGCCGTTCTTGCCGACGAACCCGATGCCCGCGCGCGCCGCCCACGCGCGCTCGAGCACCGGCGCGGTGTCGCTCATCGGGCGCGCCTCGGCGCCGAACGCGCGGACGAACTCCGCGAGCTTGCGGATCTTCTTGCGCAGGAACCCGTGGTAGTCGTGGCCGCGGGCGTAGCGCGCGATCTTCTGCGCGAGCGGCGGATCGTCGCCGTCGTCGGGGCGGTCGTAGCGGGCGCCGACGACGATCACGCTCCTCGCGCCCTCGAGGATCGCGTCGGTGTCGACGCGCGCGCGCACGTCGACGTTGCGCGCCAGGTAGTCGAGCGGGCCGTGGAGGCCCTCGGCGAGCGCCTGCTGATAGCGCGCGAACTCCACGTCGAGCACCTCGGCGCGCGCGATCCCGCACACCACGAACCCGAGCTCGCGGGCGCGCGCCTTGATCAGCACGGCCTTGGTGTCCACCGGTGTATCCTTCGTCATCCCGTGAGCTCGTCGAGGTACGTCTGCGCCCGCGCCCGCGATCTCCGCGTGGCCTTCGCCATCGATGAGGTCGCCGAGGTCCTGTCGCCGCGTCCGATCACGCCGCTCTTCCATACACCGCCGGCGCTCCTCGGGGTGATCGGCGTGCGGGGCGACATCCTCCCGGTGCTCGATCTGGCGGCCCTCCTCCACGACGAGCGCCCGCGGCCGAGCGAGGGGCCCGACGCGCGCTTCGTCGTGCTCCGCGGCGCGCTCGCGGGCCAGTCCAAGCCGACCACGTTCGCGATCCGCGTCGGCATGCTCGAGCCGCTGCGGGACGCGGGCACCGCCGAGATCGCTCCCCTGCCCCCCGGCGTGCCCGAGGGCGCGGCGCGGTTCGCGCGCGGCATCGTGACCCAGCCGAGCCCAGCGCTGCTCGTCATCGACCCGGCCCGCATCGTGGCGCTCGAGTCGCTCGCCGCGCTGCGCTGAACGCCGGAGCTACCGACCCATCACGTTGTAACGCATGTCGAACTCCTGCTGCGACATGGTGGCGAGCGAGATGATGTCGATGATCTGACCGATGGCGCAGAGGCCGCCGGTGAAGAAGTAGAGAATGCCCATGCCGGTCTGCCGCAAGTAGAACTTGTGCATGCCGCAGATGCCGAAGAGCAGCCCGACGATCGCGAGGAGGAGCGCGGTGTCCTTCTTGCGCGCGTCCGGGTGCATCATGCCCGCGCCGTAGGGATGCACCTGGTTCTGCACCACGATCATCTGCGGCGGCTGCGGGTAGCCCGGGTATCCCTGCTGCGGGTACGCACCGGGCGGCGCCTGCGGATATTGCTGCTGCTGCTGGGGCGGTGGCGCCGGGTACGCGCCGGGCGGCGGCCCGTGCCCGTACGGGTTGTGACCGTAGGGCGGCTGCTGTTGCTGCTGTTGCTGCGGCGGGTGACCGTACGGCGGCTGCCCGTAGGGGCCCTGCGGTTGCGTCGGAGGGACGCCGTGACCGGGCCATGCGCCGGGAGGTCCGGGCGGGGGACGATTGCCACCGGGAGGATTCATCGGGACGGAGCGTAACGCACCGCTGGGCTCCCCGGGAACGAACGCTCCCGGATAGCCGTTTGCCGCATGGGGGACGCGTGCCTAGAGTCAGGGTCACCGGGAGGCGAAACAGATTGGACGATCCCTCGCACCGAGCTCCGCCGCCCTACCCGCCGGGCGCGATCGTTCCGCAGCCGCCGGGATACCCGCCGCAGCCGCAGTACCCGCAGTATCCGCAGTACCCGCAGCCGCAGGTTCACGTGGTGCAGGGCTTGCCCGGCATGCCGCTGCCGCCCATGCACGGGGTCAGCGTCCAGATCTCCAACGTCGTCGGCCCCGCGCCGATGCCGTATCCGCACCCGCACGCCTACCCGCAGCCCCAGCCGCAGCACCCGCAGCAAGCGGGCGTCGTCGACATGATGCGCACCGACGCGAGCCAGCGCGCGATGGAGGCGGTCGCGCGGCGCGGGCCGGCGCGCGTGCTCGCCACCGTCGTCGGCGTCTCGGCCACGGTCATGATGCTCGTCGCTGTCTCCACGCTCCTCCTCGGAGCGAGCGTGCTCGGCGTGTTGTTCGCCGCGGTCCCGCTCGCGGCGATCGCCGTCACCGCCTTCGTCTTCGGTGCGCGGGCCGGCCGCGGCGTCGCCAACCACCACCTCGAGCAGTCGATCCTCGAGCTCGCCGCGCGCAACGCGGGCGTGGTGCGGGTGGTCGCGCTCGCCCAGCTCACCGGCCGCTCGCTGCGCGAGTGTCAGACGGCGATCGACGCGATGGTCTACTCCGGCCACGCCACCGTCGAAGCCGACGATCAGGGCGCGCTGGTCTATCGCATCCCCGACCTCGAGCCCAAGCGCGTTGAGCTCACGGCGCACGTCGTCGAAACGGAGCGTGCGCGGTGATGCAGCTCACCTGTCGCCGCTGCAACGGCACCTTCACGGTCAACGGGCCGTCGCCCACGCCCTGCCCGGCCTGCGGTTCGATCGACGTCTACGCGCAGCAGACGATGAAGAGCCCGATGGCCAAGACCACGGAGCGACCGCTGGCGGCGTTCTCGGCCCCGGTCTCGCAGCCCGTGTCGCCGCTCCCGCCGTCGGCCATCACGCCCTACGCGCAGCAGCACATGCAGCACTCGCCGTCGTATCCGGCGCCGCCGCCGCAGCACCAGCTCCAACAACACCAGCTCCAACAACACCAGCAGCACCCGCACCACGCGCCGCAGCACCAGCCGGCGCCGTGGGCGCCGCCCACGCAGTACGCCCAGCCGCAATACCCGTCGTACCCGCAGCCGGTGCACGTCGTCATCCAGAACCAGATCGCGCCGGTGCCCTACGCGGCCCCCTACGCCATGGCGCCCTACGCGCGGCGCAAGGACGCGGGCGTGGCCACGCTCCTGTCGTTCTTCCTCCCCGGCGCGGGGCAGCTCTACAACGGTCAGGTCGGCAAGGGGCTCGCGTTCCTGCTCGTCTCGATCTTCGTGAACTTCCCCCTCATGTTCATCGGCGTCGGGTTCATCACCGGGCTCATCACCTGGATCTGGGCCATGATCGACGCGCACTCGAGCGCCGAGCGAATCAACCGCGGCGAGATCGTCGTCTAGGAGCACGATGGCCAAGGGGAAGGCGAAGCTGCGGGTGATCTCCGGTGGCAGGGCGAAACGCGCCGTCGTCGCCAAGCCGGCGCCGCCGAAGCCGGTGCCGGCCACCGGCTCGGTGCCCATTGGCAAGCGCGCGGCCGAGCCCGAGCCCGCCGAAGAGGAGTCGTTCGACGAGCCCGAGCCGGCGGTCCCGCCGAAGCGCGAGCTCCCGCGGGTGGTCGTCTTCGCGGCCGTCGCCCTCGCGATCGCGGCCGCGATGTACTTCTTCACGCGCAAGCCGCAGCGGGCGGTCGCGCCGCCCCCCGCGGTCTCCGCGCCGCCCTGAGCGCTACGGCAGCTTGGGGATGGCGCCGCCCGCGCTGGTCGCGAGGAAGTTGGTGACCTCCGCGCGCGCGCCGTCGACGTTGAAGGCGACGAAGTGTCCGTCGCCCATCGTCGGCGTGAACTGGCGGAACGCGGCGGTGCTCTTGAGCGTGCCGGCGACGACGTTGCCGTCGGCCGACGCGACCGGCATGCCGGTGGCGGGGAACACCTCGGGGCCGACGAACGCGAGCCCGGCGGCGATGGCGAAGTTCACCTGCACCTCCTGGGGCGTGTACGTGTCGCCCTTGCCCATCACCTGGTACACGTTGCGGAGCAGCGTGGGCGCGGTCGGCGAGGCGCCGGGGACGACGACGGTGGCGCGCGCGTAGTGCAGCGGATCGGCCGGGTCGGCCCACGCCTGCAGCAGGGAGAGCACCGGGTGGGTGCCGTCGACCGCGCTCGGACCGCTCTCGCTCAGAGCGATCCACATCGCGTCCTTGATGTTGACCGGCTGGGTCTTGGTGACGAGCGCGTCCTTCAGCGTCGCGCCCTGGCCGGAGAACACCGCGCCCTTGAGGGTGGTGTCGCTGGCGAGGAAGATCGCGCCCTCGGTCGCGCCCTGCGAGTGACCCCAGAACACCGTCTTGGTGCCATCGAGCTTGATCGTGGCGCCGCCGTCGGTGATCGAGAGCGACTCGACGAGCCGCACGAGCGCGTGCTGATCGGCCGCGCCCTGCTGCGCGTTGAAGCGCGCCGCCTGCGGGTTGCCGAAGTTGAAGAACAGATCGTTGGGGTGCATCTTCGACTCGCCGCGCCGCGGGCCGTGCTGCACCTGATCGATGCCGACGACCGCGAACGGCGTCGCCGCCTTGGCGAGCATGCGCGCCGAGCCGTCGAGCGCGTGGCTGCGGAACGAGCCGCCGGTGCCGTGCGCGTAGATCGCGACGGGGAAGCCCGAGGCCGGCGCCGCCGACTTGGGGACCGTCACCGCCATGCAGACCTTCTCGCTGCGCACCGGGACGATCGGCTCGGTGGACGCGCCGCTGCTGTTGATCGCGCCGCCGTCGGCGGACGTGAGGTAGGGCGCGGTGCCCTGCTGGAAGATCGGGAGGTCGACGAGCGCGTGGTACTCGTCGAAGTCCGGATCGCCGGTGCCGCACGCACGCTTCTCCTTCTCGTCGGCCTGCGGGCACGGCGATTTGACGCCGGCGCCGCACTTCACCCAGCCGGTGGCGGTCGGGGCTGCGGCCGCGCGCACCGACGCGCGGAGGCGTTTGGCGACCGCGGCGGGATCGCCGACCGTGAACACCGACGCGACGAGCAGGTCGTCGGCCTTCTTGCCCTCTTTCACGAGCCAGTCGCGGAGCGGTTTGTACGCCTCGTGCGCGTCCTTGAGGGCGGCGTCGCCCGGCGCGGCGTCGGCGAGCATCGCGGTGAAGTCCGGGTGCTGCTTGATCTCCTTGCTGGTCTCGCACTTGCCCGCCTTGCGGACGCAGGACATCGGCCCCTTCTTCATGATCACGCCGTAGGTGTGGCCCGGCGTGAGCGAGCTCGCGCGGCCCGGCGACACGACGACGTAGTTCGGGCAGATGTACTTGTTGCGCCCGTTGGTGAGGAAGATGCCGAGGCCGAGGCGGTTGCCGAACGTCGGCCCCGCGGTGAGGTCGACGATGCGGGTCTGCGGGTCGTCGCCGGCGACCTTCACGCTGTCGAAGTCGAAGTCGCCGTCGAAGCGGAAGTAGACCGACGGGAAGTTGCTGAACGGCTCGCTCTCGAGGGCGGTGAGGTAGAGGCCGAGCGCGTCGAAGCCCATCGGCGGCGCGGGATCCTTCGGGTGGCTCGCGTAGGAGACCTTGCCGGTGGCCTTGTTGCGCGCGGCGTCGTTGGGGAACGGGAGCCGGTAGAAGTCGTCGTGCGCCTTCTCGCCGGGGCGCGGGAGCTGGAAGAGCGCGCTCACGTCTCCGGTGGTCACTGGATCGGGGCAGGTCGCGCCCTTCCAGGACGCGAGCCCGGGGATCATCGGGGGCACGCCCTTGCCCGCGGCCTCGCTCGGAAGCGTGGGCTTGCCGCAGAGGCCCGCGAGGCACGAGAGCCCCTGCAGGCAGTCGGTGTTCTTGCTGCAGCTGCCGCCGACGTCGACCGAGCCCTCCTTCACGCAGTGGGGGAAGAACGATTTGCCGTCGAAGCCGCAGCGCAGGCCCTTGCTGCAGTCGTTGTCGCCGCCGCAGGACGCCCCCTCCTCGCCGCCGGCCGCCGGCTGACAGGTGCCCGGTGACGGCGCCGAGGTGCCGGTCGCGGTCATGGGACCGCAGATGCCCGACTTGCACTCCATGCCGAGCGTGCACGGCACGCCGTCGTTGGTGGAGCCGGTGGCCGCGCACTTGCCGCCGACGCAGCTCAGGCCCTGGCGACAGAGCTTCTGGTCGTCGCACACGCCGCCGAGGCCCACGTCGTTGACGCCGTCGAAGCCCTCGGCCGTGGCGCCGTCGCACGCCGAGAGCGAAACCACAAGAAGCGGAAGCAAGTGGGAGAGCCGCATGGCTCAACCATACGCGACGCGACAGGGACAGTCAGGTCACGATCAGCGCCTCGCCCACCGCCGCGAGCGAGGAAACGTCGTGGACGTCGCGCTCGAAGGCCGGGACGCGGAGGACGACCGCCTTGTCCGGGCCCTCGTGGACCTTGAGTCGCTCGATATGCCGCGCGTCGCGCGCGGCGAGCACCTTGGCCTCCTCGAACGCCTTGTGGGCCGCCGGGGCGAGGTCCTGGTGCAGCTCGTCGAGCGCCAGCGCCTCGGGGATCTTTGCCTCGTCGCCCTCGGGCGGGAGGTGGACGCGGTTGATCACGAACGCGTCCCGCGGCATCGCGAAGGCGCGCAGCCGCTCGGCGAAGAAATTGATCTCGTCGATCGCCATCGGCTCGGGGCTCGAAACGAGAACGAACGCGACGTCCGGTCCGCGCAGCGCCTCGCTCACGCGTTTGGCCCGTTCGGTGAAGCCGCCGAAGAGGTCGTTGATCGCGGCGATGAAGCCCGCGAGCTGATCGAGGAACGCGCCACCGGTGATCTTGGCGATCGCCTTGAGCACGAGCTGCGAGCCCTTGCCGAGGAGGCTGAAGGCGACCCGGCCGCCCCCGCCCTTGCCCGCGAACGCTTGCACGAACCAGCGCATCGCGGGGGAGTCGATCGCCTCGATCATGCGCTCCGGCGCGTCGAGGAAGTCGAGCGCGTTGGCGGTGGGCGGGGTGTCGAGCACGATGAGGTCGTAGACGCGCGCGTCGCGCAGCGACTGCAGCTTCTCCATCGCCATGTACTCCTGGGTACCGGCGAGCGAGGTGGAGACGTACTGGTAGATCTTGTTGGTGAGGATCGCGTCGCGCGCGCGCGGCGACGAGGCGTGCTTGTGCACGATGTCGTCGAACGTCTTCTTGGTGTCGAGCATCATCACGGTGAGCGACCCGCTCACCTCGACGCCGGCGGCGCGGAAGATCTCGGGCGAGACCGTGGTCTCCTCGTCGGTCATGCGCTCGAGCCCCAGGCTGTTGGCGAGGCGCTTGGCCGGGTCGATCGTGAGGCAGATGACCTTGCGGCCGGCGCGGGCCGCCGCGAGGGCGAGCGCCGCGGACGTGGTCGTCTTGCCGACGCCGCCCGAGCCGACGCAGAGGATGACGCGCTTGTCGCGGAGGAGCTTCCCGAGCTGAACCCGGGGGTCGATCGCCAATTTGCCGCTGCGTCTCGACGTTGGTCCGCTCACGTGTCCGACTCCTTCTCGACGATGCGATAGCCGCCCTTCTCGAGCGCCTCCGAGATCTCTTCGATGTGCTCGAAGCCTCGGGTTTCAAGGGTCAGCTCGACGATCGCCTCCGCGAGGTTTCCCTGGAGCGACGCGCGGTCGTGCCGGATCTGGATGACGTTGCCCTTGCGGTCGGCGACCACGCGGGTGAGCCCCGCGAGCGCCCCGGTGACGTCCGGCAGGATGAGGACGATCCGCATCATGCGGCCGCTCTTGATCAGTCCGCGCTCGATGATGCGGGAGACGAGGTTGACGTCGATGTTGCCGCCGCTCACCACCATGCCGACCTTCTTGCCGGCGAGCGGGAGCTTACCGGTGAGCGCGCCGGCGAGCGGCGCCGCGCCCGCGCCCTCGGCCACCGTCTTCTCGCGCTCGAGGAGCAGGAGGATCGCCTCGGCGATCTCTTCTTCTTCCACCGTGACGACGTCGTCGACGTACCGCTGCACCATGCGGAACGTGCGCGACGCGACGGTGCGCACGGCGATGCCGTCGGCGACGGTGCGGCCCGGCGGCAGCGTGATGAGCGAGCCGCTGTCGAGCGACGCGCGCATCGCGGCGATGGCCCGCGCCTCGACGCCGTAGACCTTGATCTTCGGGTTGACCTCTTTGATCGCGCACGCCACCCCGGCGATGAGACCGCCGCCGCCGATGGGCACAATCACCGCGTCGAGGTAGGGGTTCTGCTCGAGGAGCTCGAGGCCGATCGTGCCCTGCCCCGCGATCACGAACGGGTCGTCGAACGGGTGCACGAGGATGAGGCCGTGCTCGGCCTGGAGCATGCGCGCGTGCTCCTTGGCCTCGTCGTAGTTGGCGCCGTGGAGGACGACGGTCGCGCCGAAGCCCTTGGTGGACGACACCTTGATCAGCGGGGTGCCCTCGGGCATCACGATCGTGGCGCGGACGCCGAGGCGCTCGGCGTGATAGGCGAGGCCCTGCGCGTGGTTGCCCGCGCTCGCCGCGATCACGCCCTGCTTGCGCTGCTCGGGCGTGAGCGAGAGGAGCTTGTTGGCCGCGCCGCGCTCCTTGAACGCGCCGGTCATCTGCAGGTTCTCGAGCTTGAGCCAGACCTTGGCGCCGACGCGCTTGCTCAACGACTCGGTGAAGGCGAACGGCGACTGGAACACGGACTCGCGGATCCGCACGCGCGCCGCCTCGATGTCCGCAAAGGTGACGTCGAGCGGCTCGTCCATTCGTCGCGGGGGAACTAGCGCCGGGGGGGCAGGGCTTCAATCACTTGGGCACGGAGATCTTCGCCGAGGTGGTGACGCCGGCGCCGGACCACCCGTCTTTGCTCGCGGTGATCTCGGGGAAGTCCTTGACGACCGTGCCCTTGCCGGTGACCAGCGAGACCGCGATGAGCTGCGCGGGGCCGCTGGCGCTCGAGCGCTGGAAGGCGAAGATCTCCTCGTTCCACGCGCCGACGCCGAACAGGCGCCCGTGGCCGGTGGCTGCGCCGACGAACCGCTTGAGGAGGCGCGCCGTCGGCACCTTCTTGGCGAGCTCGGTGAGGTCGATTTCGACGAGGACGTCGTTGTCGCTCATGCACGTCATGCCGGAGCACGGGCGGATGGTGGCGAAGCCGACCGGCGTGCCGGCGTTGCTGAAGAACGCGAGATCGCCGGAGAGCTGCCACGCCATCCCCGCGGTGCCGCCGCCGGGATCGCCGGCCGCGACGTTGCCGAAATCGCCGATCTTGGTGGGCGCGGTGCCGCCCGTCGGCACGAGCCAGATGGTGCCCGCGCTGTCGCCGGCGACGAGCGCCTCGTCGGCGCCGAGCACGCCCTTGGGCGCGAAGGCGAGCGCGTAGAAGCGCACGGTGGAGGGAAGGTTTCGCGTGATGGTGGTGGCGACGTCCCCGGTGCCCCCGGCGGGCACCGCGATCTCGAAGATGTGCCCCTGCTCCGAGGGGACCACGGAGACGCCGTAGAGCTTGCCGGTCGCGTCGACCGCGATGTCGGTCATGTCCTCGCCGGCGACCAGCCCCTTGAACGGACCGACCTTGGTGACCGCCTTGGTGAGCGGATCCATCTGCCACAGCGTGTTGTCGGTGTTCGCGAAGACCTTGGCGACCACCTCCGGCGGCGCGTCCATCGGCGCCGCGTCCGCGACGAAGCCGACGTCCTCGGTCGAGACCTCGGCCGGTGCGTCGACCGCCGCCGAGTCGGTGACGGTCGGGCTGACCGGCGCCGGATCCTCGCTCTTGGGGGAGCACGAGGCGAGGAGGAGGCCGGAAAGGACAAGGCGAAGTGAGGTCATCTGCCGCGAAGCCTTGTCCCAAGACCGCCGGCAGACAAGCCGCTATGGTGCCGGACCCCACGATGGCCTTTCGGCTCCTGCCCCTCGGCGGTCTCGGCGAGATCGGCATGAACTGCATGGCGATCGAGATCGGCACGTCCGGCCGCGGCCCGATCGTGATCGTCGACTGCGGCATCTCGTTCCCCACGAGCGCGCACGGCATCGAGCTGATCCATCCCGACTTCACCTGGCTCGAACAGAACCGCGACCGCGTCGCCGCGCTGGTGGTGACCCACGGGCACGAGGACCACATCGGCGCGATCCCATACCTGCTCCGTCGCTTCTACCTCCCGGTCTACGCGCCCCCCTACGCGCTCGGGCTCATCCGCGAGCGGATGAAGGAGCACCTCGATCATCGCTGGCTCGACCGTTCGCCCGAGACGTTCGCGACCAAGCCGAGGGTGCCGTTCACCATCCGCCACGGCGGCCACACGATCGAGGTCGAGCCGATCCGCGTCACCCACAGCATCGCCGACGCCACCGCCCTCGCCCTCCGCACCGACGCGGGCCTCCTCGTCCACACCGGCGACTTCAAGATCGATCCCGACCCGACCGACGGCGAGCAGTTCGATCGCGAGCGTCTCCGCGCGCTCGGCGACGAGGGCGTCTCGCTGCTCCTCTCGGACTCCACCAACGTCGACTCCCCCGGGGTCGGACGGAGCGAGCGGGTCGTCTCCGACGCGCTCGACCGCGCCATCGCCGGGGCGCCGGGGCGCGTCGTCGTCGGGCTGTTCGCCTCCAACGTCCACCGCCTGCGCGCGCTCGCGCGGGCCGCTCGCAAGCACGAGCGCAAGATCGTCCTCCTCGGCCGCAGCGTCGGCACCCACGTCCGGGTCGCCAACGACACCGGCTATCTGGCGATCCCGCCCGACCTCCTCATCTCGGTCGACGAGGCCGCGGTGTTCCCGCGCGAGCACCTGCTGGTGATCGCGACCGGCTCACAGGCCGAGCCGCGCGCCGCCCTCGCCCGGCTCGGGCTCGACGACCACCCGAAGCTGCGGCTCGACCCCGGCGACCGCGTCATCCTCTCGAGCCGCGCGATCCCCGGCAACGAGGTCGAGGTGATGCGGATGGTGAGCGATCTGCACCGCCGCGGCTGCGAGGTCATCCTCAAGCAGAGCGATCCGGAGATCCACGCGAGCGGCCACGCGCACCGTGACGAGCAGCGCGAGATGATCGATCTCGTGCGGCCCACCGCGTTCGTGCCGGTGCACGGCACCCGCCACCACATGGAGCGTCACGCCGAGCTCGCCCGCGAGGCCGGCGTCTCCGACGTGCTCGTCATCGAGAACGGCGAGGTCGCCGACATCGACCACGACGGCGCCCGAAAGAGCGGCGTCGCGCGGGTCGGCAAGATCTCGGTGCAGGGCAGCGAGGAGCTGCCCGACGTCGTCATCCGCGATCGCCGCCTGCTCGCCGAGCTCGGCGTCGCCGTCGCGAGCGTGAGCGTCGACGACCACGGTCGCCCCCTCGCCGATCCGCTCGTCGTCACCCGCGGCGTCATCGAGGAGGTGACCCGCCCCGAGGCGCTCGCCGAGGCGCGGGCCGAGGTGCGCGCGTCCCTCGCCGAGCACCCGTGGTCGGTCGCGCGTCCCACCGACGACGAGATCCGCGAGGTCGCGCGGCTCGCCGTCCGTCGCGCCCTCGCGCGCCACGTCGGCTTCAAGCCAATCGCGCTCGCCCTGGTGCAACGGCCGCCCCGCCCGGACGAGCCCGAGGGTTGAGCAACGCGGTTGGCAGTTGCCCTTGCCGACCCCAAAATACGAGGTCATCCTTGGGCGCGTGAGGGTGCCTACTTCGTTGACGCTGCCCCATGGCGGCGAGCTCGTCGGGCTCGCGCTCGTCGGCAGCGGCGCGGCCGGGCGCGTGTATCGCGGCACGCTCGGGGGGCGCGCGGTCGGGGTGAAGGTCGCGACGGACGCGTCGCTGCTCCGGCGCGAGGCGATCGCGCGCGCCATCGCCGGCAGCGGCGCACCGATCGACGGCGGGACGCTCGACGGCG
>JALHOE010000234.1 GCA_022843175.1 Deltaproteobacteria bacterium | reverse complement strand
GCTCGTCGTCGGCCTCCTCGGGCGGCGACCACTCGGCCAGCTCGGTCGTCGGCGGGCCAACGCGAACCCGGCGCTCGCGCCGCTCGCGATCGCGCAGCGCGGCGCGCTCGGCGGACACGGGGCCGGCGTCGGGACGACGCTCGCGCGGACGCTCCTCGCGCGGACGCTCCTCACGCGGACGCTCCTCACGCGGACGCTCCTCGCGCGCGGCGCGCTCCTCGCGCGGACGCTCCTCGCGCGGACGCTCCTCACGCGGACGCTCCTCGCGCACGGCGCGCTCCTCGCGTGGCCTCTCCTCGCGGGGAGGACGCGCGCGCTCGGTGCGCGGCTCGCTTCGCGGGGACTCCAGCCTGGCGTCGACCGGCTTCGTTTCTTTCGGTTCCTCGACCGGGGGCGGGTTCTTGGCGCGGCGCGCGCGGGCGGCCTCGTCGGCCGAGACCAGCTGCGAGCCGAGCACCTCGCGGAGGAGGACCGCGACGACCGACTCGGCGTCGTCGTGGGTCAAGAGGCGTCGCGCGAGCCCGCGGGCCTCGAGCGACGGGCCTCGCTCCTTGACCATGCCCTCGATCTTGCCGAGCAGATCGGCCTCGCGCCGCGTGGCGACCTCTTGGTCGGTCGGCAGCGTGCGCTCGATCGGCTTGAGGCCGTAGGTGAGGCGCAGGTAGTAGAGGTTGCCGATGTCCTTGGCGTTGATCAGCGAGATCGCCGTGCCGGTGCGCCCCGCGCGGCCGGTGCGGCCGGTGCGGTGCACGTAGTTCTCGGCGTTCTCGGGGAAGTCGACGTTGATGACGTGCGTGAGGTGGCTGATGTCGATGCCACGGGCCGCGACGTCGGTCGCCACGAGGAAGCGCAGGCGGCCCTCCTTGGTGGCGTTCATCACCTTCTCGCGCGCGGCCTGCTCGAGGTCGCCGGAGATGTAGTCGGCCGCGAAGCCGGCCTTCTTGAGCGCGTTGGCGACGCGCTCGGTCTCGTCCTTGGTGTTGCAGAAGCAGATCGCGCTCTGCGGATCCTCGACCTCGAGGACGCGCAGGAGATCCTTCGCCTTGTCGCCACCCGACAAGTAGAAATAGTGGGCGAGCGACAGCGCGCCGACCTGATCGCCGGAGAGCAGGATTCGCTCCGGCTCGTTCATGCGGCGGACGAGCCGGTCGATGTCGCCGGTGACCGTGGCCGAGAACAGCATCGTCTGGCGGGTCTTGGGGAGGCGCTCGAGGATCTGCGAGAGCTCCTTCTCGAAGCCCATGGAGAGCATCTCGTCGGCCTCGTCGAGGACGAGCGCGCGGAGCTCCTTCGGGTCCATCGTGCCGCGGCGGAGGTGGTCGAGGACGCGACCGGGGGTGCCGATCACGACCTGCGCGCCATCTTCGAGCTCGGCGATCTGCCGGGGCATGGGGGCGCCGCCGTACACCGCGGTCACCTTGATACCGCGGTGCTTGCCGAGCTTGGTGAGCTCGGCCGCGACCTGGAGCGCCAGCTCGCGGGTGGGGCAGAGGCCGAGCACCTGGAGTCCCTGGCTCTTACGGACCAGCTGGTCGACGATCGGCAGGCCGAACGCCGTGGTCTTGCCGGTGCCGGTCCGCGCCTGGACCACGACGTCCTTGCCGCGGATGACCGGGTCGTAGCAGGCGATCTGCACCGGCGTGGGGTGGGTGTACCCCATTTCAGCAAGCGCCTTCTTCACCTCCGCGGTCAGCGGAATGACGTCGAAGGTGGGCTTCTGCTCATCGACTTGAGCGGGGGACGGACTCTTTTGCGGTTCACTCATGGTGTTTGCGGCGTCGCCACGGGCAGCGCCGATCTCCTGTGCGCGTCGCGCGCCGGCGCGACCTGTTGGGCATCGATTCGAACCATCGCCTCGTGCGCCGCCCGCAGGCGCGCGAGAGCATAGGCCGCCGTGGACTCGGCAGCTGGACAACCGTCGATCAGCTCTTGCACGCGGATGTCCCACGCGCGGCCGGCCTCGCCGCCGAGCGCCTTGCGAAAGGCGAGGACCGCGGCCAGCTCGCCGAGGTTCTCGCTCTGGACGAGCGAGGCGTCGGCGAGTCGGGTGCGCAGCGAGACGAGCTCGGAGCGACAAGCGCCAGAGTCGCGCGGGACGCGTCTCGCGAACCACCCCTCGGCGAGGATCTGGGCCGAGCCCGAGACGATCACCCACACGAGCGCGCCGAAGAAGATCACCTGCGCCACGCGCCGGCCGCGGCGCGCAGCGTTTCCGCTTGGGCTCGGGCGGGTGGGATCGGACACGGCGCGGGGTTTCTCCGACGCCCACCGTTTCGCGTCAATCCGGCGCCTGAAATGTCGGGTCGGCCTCGCGGATATAGGCCATGGCGGCCTTCTCGTCCGAGAAGGTGCGGATCCCGCGGGAGGGAGCGAGCAGGGCGATGGGATCGACCACGGTGCGGACCACGAAGGACCGCTCGACGAACACGGCGGCCCGCTGAAACGTGGGGGTTCGGTCGATGTATGCCCGGGCGAAGCGCACAAAGCTCGGCCCGCCGAGGATCGCGACCACGTCCCGGATCCGACAGAAGAGCCCGGTGATCCGGCCGCCCTCCCTCGCGATCCGCTCCTCGACCCCGAGGAGCTCCTTTTCGAGGGCCACGAGGTCCGCGGTGGGGCCGAGCAGGTCGAACCCCACCGTGGTGGCCCCCGGTCGATAGAACCGCTGGATCCCCTTGCTCACCGGTGGAGCCTAACTCAGGGCGCCTCGAGATCGTGCAGGTGGAGCGGGTTCGCCTCCCGGTTGCAGCCGGGGACGGTCGCCTTGCAGATCGTGCGCAGCTTGGGCGTGTCGTCGTCCCGGCGGTACCGGAGGTAGGCGGCGCGGGCGATGTCGGCCTCGGCGGGGAGCCCGAGCTTGTCGAACGCGAGAGCCTCGAGGTGGCGGAGCTGGGCCGACTCCGGATCGAAGAAGAGCCCGGCCTGGAGGATCGGGATCGAGCCGCGGTCGTCGCCCGCGAGCTGCATCGCCTCGCCGAGGAGCTCGACCGCGTGCACGTTGTGCGGCGTGCGCGCCACCGCCACCTTCAGCGGCTCGAGCGCCTCGGCCAGGCGATAGACCTCGTAGCGCGCGACGCCGCGCAGATCGGGGACGATCGCCGTCACCGGATCGAGCTTGGCCGCGAGGTCGAGCGCGCGATCGGCGTCGGCGGTGCGGCCCTGGCGGATGCGCAGGCGCGCGAGATCGATGAAGCCGTGCGCCTTGTCGGGCGCGAGCTTGATCACCTCTGCGAGGATCGGATCGGCGTCGCCGACCTCTTCCTGCAGCGCGTTCAACAGGCCGCGCGCGTAGGCGTCGAGGCGGCGCCACCGCTCGCCCTTCTCGGCGGCGAGCCCTCCGCGCACCTCCGGTGCGACGCCGAGCGTCACTTCGTCGCGCGCGACCTCGGCGATCGGCAGCTCGGGGCACTTCGTCATCGGCGGCGCGCTCGCCGCATCGGTCTTGCACGCAGCGAGCGCGTAGGCCGCGGAGAACTTGCGATAGAGGACCCGCGCGCTGATCCGCAGCGGCAGGGCGCTCGGCGCGGTGAGCGCGAAGCGGACGACCCGCGCGTCCTTCGGGCCGATGGTCGTGTCCCACCCGGGGGCCACGAAGCGGTGCGCGTCGCGCAGCAGGGCCGGCTTGCCGGTGCCGTCGAGCTGGAGCACGCCGAACCGGTGCGCCTCGCTGCCGAGGTTGCCCGACGCGTCGAGCGCGCCGCTGCGCGCCACGAGCGCGCCCTTGCTGTCGTAGACGTCGAGCGCGAGCCACACCTCGTTGGAGTCGACGGTGCCGGTCGGGAACTTGTGTCCGACGTTGGTGTTCTCGACGACCACGTCGATCGCGACCTGCTCACCGGCCGCGACGCTCGCGCTCCCAGCGTCCTCGAACGTGTGCATGGACGCCATGCGGCGGATGCCGACGACATCGACGCGCACCGCGCCGGCGAGCGCCGACTTCTGCAGCGCGACGGTCTCGTGATCGCCGGAGAACGCAGCGAGCGCGGTGTTGGCGGCGAGGAACCGGTGCGATTTGACGACCTTGTGACCCGCGGCGTCGAGCTTCGCGGCGAGCTCTTTGTCGGACGCCAGCTCGGGCTTCATGTGACAGTCCTGGCAGCGCTTCGGCTCGACCTCCGGCGCGTAGATCGGCGAGGCGTTCTTCTGCCCGCCGAACGCGTAGGGCCCCTGCTCCCACGGATCGAAGTCGTTCTGCCCGCGCAGCCACCGCTTGCCGTTCACGTCCTCGTGCAGCGACACCTTGTGGCAGCTGCCGCAGAAGTCTGCGCCCTTCATCGCGGGCGCCTTCATCGCCAACTTGTGCTCGGCGACCTGCTTCGGATCCTTCGTGTCCGGCTCGCGGAACGGCCGCCACTTGATCAGGTACCCACCGCCGCCGGTGCGGGCGGCGTCGGTCACCGAGTGACACACGAGGCACGCGATGCCGTCGCCGGCCCGCGGGCTGAGCTTCGCGTCGTCGCGATCGATGATCGGATCGACGCTCGAGCCGGTGGCGTTGGCGAGCAGCAGCGAGGGATCGTGACAGCCCCCGCACCACCGCGACACCTTGTTGCCGCGGTGCTTGCGGGTGAGGTCGACCGCGAGCGCGTAGAAGCGGTTGCTGAACGACGAGTTGTGGTGGGCGGAGGGCTCCCACTGCGCCGCGACGTCCGCGTGGCAGCCGACGCACTGAATCGGATCGCCGAGCGAGCCGGTGTCGAGCTTCTCGGCGCCGAGCGCCGTGGCGTCGAGACGGGTGAAGGCGGGCGCGAAGGGCGACGTGTTCACGAGCGGCGCGAACGCCGTCGGCGCCGGCGCGATCGACACCGGCGGCTGCTTGTTCGCGCGGGTGCCGCACGCAGCGACGCCCGAGATCAACAGCGCGATCGCGACCGCCCGCATGTCAGCGCTTCCTGCGGAGGAACGCGGTCATCGCCAGCGCGAGGCCGAGCGCGGCCGACGCGCCGGAGGAGCCGCCGGGGACGCTGCACCCGCAGCCGCTCTTGGCCTTGGGCTCGACGCTCGGCATCGGGGTGGGCGCCGCCGTCGCGGCCGGGAGCGGCTCGAGCGGCGCGCCGTCGAGGACCGTCGCGTCGAGCGCGCCCGCGTCGTCGTCGGGCGGCGTCGTGCCGGTGACCGAGGGGAGCACGCCGCTCGCGGGCGTCACCTCGAACGCGGGCATGCCCGCCTTGAGCAGCGCCGCGAGCTTGACGGTCCCGCGCGGCGCCGAGGCCAGGTTGGTCGCCGGTGCGGGCGGCGGAACGCCGCCGTAGGAGCCGGGCGGCCCGCCCCAGACGTTGCGCACCGGGTTCTGGCACTTGATCGCGCCCGCCCACTTGTGGCGGATGATGTAGCGGCCCTGAAAGTTGTTGGTCGGAGACAGCTGCGCGCCCTTCTCGAGCTCGCCGTTCGCGCCGATGACGTGCTCGCGACCACCGACGACGCCCGCCGCGGCGCGGAACACCAGATCGTCGCCGAGGGTGGTCGGGTCGTAGCGGGTGTGCAGGCGGGTGACGACCATCGGCGTGAAGCCGCCGCCCCACGGCATCGGCTTCTTCATGGGCGGCATCGGGCCCTTCGGCGACGGGCCGGTCATCGGCGGCAGCGGCTGCTGGGCGCCCATGCCGAGGAGCGCGTCGCCGCCGAGCACCGCGATCTCGTTGTTGGAGAGGGGCGGCGTGGGGCACGGATCGCACGACGAGGTGGACCACGCGTACTCGGTGACGACCGCGCGCCCGCCGGCCTTCTTGATCGCCTCGTCGAACAGCGCCGCGTAGAACGCGCCGAAGCTCTTCTTGGTGTCGTCGGTGACCTCGAGGTTCGTCGGAATGAAGACGTTGGCGTAGTTGGCGACGTCGTAGCGCGACGTCTTGGAGAGCACCCACACGAGCAGGTCCTGCTGGCCGCGCGAGTTGAGGAGACCGAGGCGCACCGGCAGGCGGAAGTCCTGCGACTCGTAGTGGAAGCGGAGCGGCGACAGCACCGCCACGCCCTGCGCGTCCATCTGCACCTTCTTGACGTCGACCTTGGCGACGAAGAACTTCCACTGCTCCTTCACGTAGGGCGCGAGCGCGGCGGAGGCGCCCTTGGGGATCTTGTATTTGTTGTCGTGCAGCCAGGTCTCGAGGCCGTCGGACTGCTTCGCCGACAGCACGAGGATGTCGTACTCGCCGACCGTGAACTTCGCCTCGATCTTCACGCCGTAGTCGGCGTCGGCCTTCTTCGACGGCATCGCCGCGCTGGCCGGGGCCGACTTCATCGTGCCGCCCCCCTTGCCCTCGTACACGAGCTGCTGACAGGGATCCTGCTCCCAGTACTCGACGAGGCGCGGCGCGGTGAGCTGCTCGAGCCGCGCGAAGACGTTCTTCTCGAGCGTCTTCACGTTCTCCTTCTGCAGCACCACCGGCACCGGGACGACCATCGCGAAGTCCGCGGCCGGGCCCTTGTAGTTGTTGGACATGCTCAGCGCCGTGCGCGTGCCCTCGCGCATCAGCGCGACCATCGTCGCGTCGTTGTAGAGGGGGCCGTCTTGCGGCGCGACGTAGAAGCCGCAGAACGCGTCGGCGTCACGCGGCGAGAGCAGCGCTGCGAGGGTGGTCAGGACGGCGATTCGCTTGATCATCGTTTGGCTCTCCGGGCAATCAGCAAGGCCACTGCAGTAAGGGCTCCCGCGGCCGCGAGCCCGAAGGTCGCCGGGCCGCCGGGCACGTCGCAGCCGCACGCGCGACGGGGGCCGAGCGCACCCGGCGCGTTGTTGTTCATCTGCGTCGCCGCGCGGTCCCACGACTCGACGTCGTCGAGGCCGCGCGTGATGTGGGAGGCGAGCGTGATCACGCCGCGGGGCGCGGCGGCGAGGTTCGTGGCCGGGACGGTGCCCGGCTGGTTGCCCCCCGGCGGCCCGCCCCAACGCCCGCGGACGGGCTTGCTGCAGGTGACCGGGCCCGTCCACGCGTGGCGGATCGCGTAGCGCGCCTGGAAGTTGTTCATGCTGTCCTTGCGCGCGCCCTTCTCGAGCTCGCCGTTCGCGCCGATGACGTGCTCGCGACCGCCGACGACCGGATCGGCCGCGCGGAAGACGAGGTCCTCGGTGAGCGTGGTCGAGTCGTAGCGGGTGTGGAGGCGCGTGAGCACCGTGCTGTAGCCGTCGATCTGCAGCACGTCGCCGCCGAGCGTCGCCACGTCCGCCTCCTCGAGCGGGGGCGTCGGGCACGGATCGCACGACGAGCTCTCCCACGAATACTCGGTGACGACCGCGCGCGAGCCGGCCTTGCCGATCGTCGCGTCGAACAGCGTGGCGTAGAACGGCCCGAACTTGCTGCGGGTCTCGTCGGTGACGTCGAGGTTCGTGGGGATGAACGCGTTCTGGTAGTTCGCGACCTCGTAGCGTTTGTCCTTCGAGAGCACGAAGACGAGGAGGTCCTGCTTGCCGGCGGCGTTGAGCAGGCCGAGGCGGACCGGGAGGCGGAAGTCCGGCGACTCGTAGTGGAAGCGCAGCGGCGAGAGGACGGCGACGCCCTGCGCGTCCATCTTCACCTTCTTGACGTCGACCTTCGCGACGAAGAACTTCATCTGCTCCTTGATGTAAGGAGCGAGCGCCGACGCGGCGCCCTTGGGGATCTTGTACTTGTTGTCGATGAGCCACCGCTCGAGGCCGTCGCTCTCCTCGGCGCTGAGCACGACGATGTCGTACTCGCCCACGGTGAACTGCGCCTCGATCTTCACCTTGTAGTCGCTCGCCGCTTTCTCGGCGCCCGAGCCCGCGGCCCCCATCGGCGCCGACGACGGCATCGACTTGCTCTCCTCGTCGTACATCGGCGCGCAGGGATCTTCCTCCCAGTACTCGACGAGCCGCGGCGCGCTGAGCGCCTCGAGCTTCTTGAAGATGTCGAGCGGCAGCGTCTTGACGTTGGTCTTCTGCAGGACGACGGGCACCGGCACGACCATCGCGAAGTCGCCGGCCGGCCCCTTGTAGTTGTTCGACATGCTGAGGACGGTGCGGGTGCCCTCGCGCATGAGCGCGACCATCGTCGCGTCGTTGTAGAGCGGCGCGTCGCTCGGGGCGACGTAGAAGCCGCAGAACGCGCTGGCGACGTCGGTGGCCGACAGGACCGCGATGGACAGGGCGAGCGGAACGATCAGCTTTCGCATGAGATCTCCTCGGGTACGCGCGACGGGGGGGAACGATCTGCGAAACGGCGTCGGCCCCGGGTTCTTACGCCTGCCTGCGGGTCATCATACCGACCGCGACCAGCGCGATCCCCGCGCCGACGAAACCGAGCATGAAGTAGCCGTAGGGGCTCGATTTGTGACGGTCGCGCGAGAGGCTCGCCGGCGCGCCGTGCGAGGGAAAGCTCCCGTCGGGCGCGGACGCCGCCGGCGGCCCGTCCTTTTTCAACGAGAGCTCCTCGATCGGGCTCTTCACGTACGTGGCGAGCTGGATGCCGTTGCGCTGCACGGCGGCGAGGTCGGTGGCGGGGACCGGCGCGCGGGCGCTCCCCCCGTGGGGCGGTCCTCCCCATATGCCGCGGCGCGGGTTCTCGCACGCGATCGGCCCCGTCCACGGGTGGCGGATCGCGTAGCGCGCCTGGAACTGGTTGAAACCCGAGGGCTTGGCGCCCTTCTCGAGCTCGACCCCCTTCTTCGGATCGGCCTTCTGCATCGTGAGGAACTCGCGCCCGCCGACGACCGGCTCGGCCCGGGTGAACACCAGGTCGTCGGTGAGCGTGGTCGCGTCGTAGCGGGTGTGAAGCCGCGTGAGGACCATCGGCTGGCTCGTGCCGCCGTAGTAGGCGCCGGGGCTATCGAACTTGGGGCCGGCCGGGTCGTCGACCGCGGCCTTCATGCCGAGCAGCGCGTCGCCGCCGAGCGACGCCACGTCGTTGTCGTTCATCGGGGGCGTGGGGCACGGATCGCAGCCCGACGACGTCCACGAGTACTCGGTGATCACCGCCCTGCCCCCGGCCTTCTCGAGCGCAGCGTCGAACAGCGCGGCGTAGAACGGGCCGAACGCGTTGCGGGTGTCGTCGGTGACGTCGACGTTGGTGGGGATGAACGCGTTCTTGTAGTTGGCGACCTCGAAGCGGTCCTTCTTCGACAGCGTCCACACGATGAGGTCCTGCTTGCCCGCGGAGTTGAGCAGCCCGAGCCGCACCGGCAGCCGGAAGTCCGGCGACTCGTAGTGAACGCGGAGCGGCGAGAGCACGGCGACGCCCTTGTCGTTGAGCTTCACCTTCTTGATGTCGACCCTGGCGACGAAGAACTTCATCTGCTCCTTCACGTAGGGAGCGAGGGCCGCCGCGGCGCCCTTGGGGATGTTGTACTTGTTGTCGACCAGGTAGCGCTCGAGGCCGTCGCTCTCCTCGGCGCTCAGCACGACGACGTCGTACTCGCCGACGGTGAACTGCGACTCGACCTTCACGCCGTAGCCGCCGGCGCCGCCCGCCTTGGCCACCGGCGCGGGGGCCATGTCGTACTTGCGGCCCGCCTTCTCGTCCATCTCCTCCATCGGCGGGGGACACGGATCCTGCTCCCAGTACTCGACGAGGCGCGGCGCGGTGAGCTGCTCGAGCTTCTTGAAGACGTCGTGCTTCAGGGTTTTGACGTTCTCCTTCTGCAGCACGACCGGCACCGGCACCACCATCGCGAAGTCCGCGGCCGGGCCCTTGTAGTTGTTGGACATGCTCAGCGCGGTGCGCGTGCCCTCGCGCATCAGCGCCACCATCGTCGCGTCGGCGTAGAGCGGCGCGTCGCTCGGGGCGACGTAGAACCCGCAGAACGCGTCGGCGCGCTCGGTGAACGCCACGGCAGCAACGAACAGCGCGGAGAGGAGCGTCTTGCGCATGATGGGCGCGAGGGTAGACCCCTTTGCCCGCCTTTGCTTGGATGACCGTCCCCGGTTGTTCTCTGTCGCGCTCGTGTTGTTCTCCGCGCTGCTCCACGCCGCGTGGAACGCCTTGCTGAAGCGCGAGCGCGATCCGCGGCTCGCGTCGGTGCCGGTGGTGCTGGTCGCGGCGGTCGTCGGGACGGCGATCGCGCTCGGCACCTCGGGCGTGATCGCGATGTCGGGCCGCGCGTGGGCGTGGGCGTTGCTCGCGGGCGTGTTCGAGGGCACGTACTTCTTCACGCTCGGCCGCGCGCTCGCGCTGGCTCCGCTCGGCGTGGTCTACACGGCGTCGCGCGGCGGCGCGCTCCTGCTGGTGTGGCCGATCTCGGTCGTGTTGCTCGGCGAGCGGGTGACCCCGTTCGCGGTCGCCGGGACCGCGCTCCTGCTGATCGGCCTCGCCGCGACCTCGCACGAGGAGCAGCGCGGACCGCTCGATCGGCGGGGCCTGTGGTTCTCGCTCGGCTGCGCGGCGTCGATCGCCGGCTATCACCTCTCCTACAAGCACGCGCTGGTCGCCGGCGCGTCGCCCGCGATGGCGATCGCGATCTCGATGGGCCTCGGCGTCGCGGTGAACATCGCGGTGCTCCGCGAGCGTCGCGCCGCGCTCGCGATGGTGCGCCGCGGGACGGTCCTCGTCGCCGGCGTGCTGTGCAGCCTCTCCTTCCTCGCCTTCCTCCACGCGCTCTCGCGCGGCGGCGCGGGGATGATGCTCACCCTGCGCAACACCTCGGTGGTGTTCGCGCTGCTCTTCTCGCTGCTGCTCGGCGAGCGACCGCCCCGATTGCGGTGGGTCGGGGCGGTGCTCGTGGTGCTCGGCGCGAGCCTGCTCAGCGCAGGTTGATCACGCGCTCGGCGGTCTCGCTCCCGTTCCCCGCGGCGTCGAGCGCGCGCACGCTGAAGCGGCGGTCGCCGGTGCCGACGCGAATCTTCCACGTGTAGAGGTCGCCCGACTTCGTGCAGCTCCAGGCGCCGCCGGTGCCGGGGCACGCCATGGTGGTCCCGAGGGTCTTCCACAGGAGGTCGACCGAGGTGGCGCCGGCGACGCGCGCGACGACCTCGATCGTCGACTTCTCGTCGAGCACGCTGTTGGCGGCAGGCTTCACGATCGCGGCCGACGGCGGCGTGGTGTCGGGCCCCGGCGCGGGGGCCGGCGCGGGCGTGCCGAGCTGCGACGCGTACATCTTGGCGATGCCGGCCCGGTCCTTGGCGGAGAGCGCGGCGCGGTTCGCGCTGAACGTCCTGCCGTCGGGGAGCGTGATCGTGGGCTTGCCGTTCTTGGAGAAGCCGTAGGGGCCGTAGTGCATCACCGACTGGATGTCGTAGGTGCCGAGGTGGAGGTACGACGACGACGCGATCTTGCGGAACTGGCTCTCGAGGCCGGCGCTGATGTTCTCGTAGTGGACGCGGATGTAGTCGTCGCGATCGGGCCGTCCCTGCTCGTGCCACAGCCCGACGGCGTGCCCGATCTCGTGGATGACGGCGCCGGTGCCGCAGCCGCTCGCGAGGTTGACGAACTGCTGGCCGCCCACCCTGCCGACGAACGACGAGCAGCCGCTGCCGGCGCGGAAGGTGAGGTAGCTGCTCTCGGTCGTCCGCTTCACGAAGCGGATGCCGGTGCTCGACTCCCACTGCGCGATCGCGTCCCGCACGCGCGAGGGCGAGGGCAGCGAGGACGAGATCGTGTACGGCACGACGCCCTTGGGCCACAGCGCGCTGGCGCCCGATCGCCCAGCGGCCTGCCCACCGAGGGAAGTGACCTCCTCGACGTCGCCGACGAGGATGTCGCCCTCGACGACCGCGACGCCGTCGAACGCCTTGAAGCCCGTGGTGAGCGGACCGAGGTCGGTGTGGATGGTGAGCTCGCCGGCGTCGTCCCCCACCTGCACGGGGCAGTGGGTCACGCCGTCGGTCATCGAAGCGGAGTGCACCTCGGAGCAGGAGAGGCCGTCGTCGGTCTCGAGGTCGAACGCGGCAGGTCGTTCGTCGAGACCACCGAGCGCGCAGCCCGGTGCAACGACGAGAGCGAAGAGGGCGAGGGTTCGAGCGATCATGCCCGACGTCCTGCAACGGCAACGCCGCTCTTCCGTTCACGTCATACGCAGGACACAGCGCAGGAGATCGTGGAGATTCTCGCGGGCAGTACGTGTGACAGTGGGCGTGACGTCACAGGACACTCACGCGCGTGGGGCGCGCAGGGGCGCTACTGCGACCGATAGTTCGGCGACTCCTCGGTGATCGTCACGTCGTGCACGTGGCTCTCCTTGAGGCCGGCGCTCGTGATCTTCACGAACTTCGACTTGGTGCGGAGCTCGCCGATGGTGCCCGAGCCGGTGTAGCCCATGCCGGAGCGCAGGCCGCCGACGAGCTGATAGAGGATCGAGCGGAGCGAGCCGCGGTGCGGGACGCGGCCCTCGATGCCCTCGGGCACGAGCTTCTCGTCCGCCGTGCCGCCCTGGCCGTAGCGGTCCTTGCTGCCCTGCTTCATGGCGCCGATCGAGCCCATGCCGCGATAGACCTTGTAGGTGCGGCCGTGGAGCAGCACGAGATCGCCGGGCGCCTCGTCGGTGCCCGCGAAGAGCGAGCCGATCATCACCGAGTGCGCGCCGGCGGCGATCGCCTTGGTGACGTCGCCCGAGTACTTGATGCCGCCGTCTGCGATGATCGGGACGCCGTGCTTGTCGCCGACGCGCGAGCAGTCGCGCACCGCGGTGATCTGCGCGACGCCGACGCCGGCGACGACGCGGGTGGTGCAGATGGAGCCGGGGCCGATGCCGACCTTCACGCCGTCGGCGCCGGCTTCGATCAGCGCCTCGGTCGCCTCGGCGGTGGCGACGTTGCCGGCGATGACCTGCACGTCCGGGTGGGCCTTCTTGACCGCGCGGACGGCGTCGATCACGCCCTTGCTGTGGCCGTGCGCGGTGTCGACCACGATCACGTCGACGCCCGCGGCGACGAGCGCGTGCACCCGCTCGTCGCGGTCTGCGCCGGGGCCGATCGCCGCGCCGACGCGGAGGCGGCCCTTGTCGTCCTTGAGCGCGTTGGGGTTGCGCTCGGCCTGCATCAGGTCCTTGACCGTGATGAGGCCGACCAGCTTGCCGGAGTTGGGCTCGACGACGAGCAGCTTCTCGATGCGGTGCTTGTGGAGCAGCTGGCGCGCGAAGTCGTGATCGACGCCCGGCTGCACCGTGACCAGCTCTTTGGTCATCAGGTTGGAGACCGGCTGGTCGAGGTTCTTCTCGAAGCGGATGTCGCGCGCGGTGAGGATGCCGACCGGGCGCTCGCCGCCGCCGTTGGCCACCACCGGGAGGCCGGAGATGTCGTGCTTGCGCATCACCTCGAGGGCCTTCTGCAGGGGCATGTCCGGCGTGATCGTCACCGGGTCGATGACCATGCCCGACTCGGCGCGCTTCACCCGGAGCACCTCTTTGGCCTGCTCGCTCGGGGGGAGGTTCTTGTGGATGATCCCGAGGCCGCCCTCGCGCGCCATCGCGATCGCGAGCCGGGCCTCGGTGACCGAGTCCATCGCGGCGGACACAACCGGGATGTTGAGCTCGAGCCGGCGCGTGAGGCGCGTTTTGACCTCGACCTGGGCCGGCAGGACCTCGGAGTAGGCCGGCAGGAGCAGTACGTCGTCGAAGGTCAGCGATTCGCGAAGCTCATCCTGCAACATGGGCCCTCCGCATCACACGCAATCCGCGGCCATGAAAGAGACAAAAAGCGCGCGCGGCGCGGCTCCGTTCGTTCGGGAGCGCGCGCCGCGAGGGATCATCGCCGGTCGCCCTTACTTCGCCATCCGGGCCAGGCGCTTGACCTGCTTGCGGTTGAACTTCGCGCGGAGGCGGTTGGTCTTCGAGCGGTTGGTCTTCCGCGGCTTCTTGGAGAGGACGATGTACATAGCCAGACCCTCAGTGAAATAGGGGTTGGCCTTCTAGCCCGTCTTCTAGCAACGTGCAACCGGGCCCATGCAGCCGAGCCTCAATATCGACCTGGGCGAGCTGCCGGACGAGCCCGAGGAGCTCTACGCGCTGGCCCACGTGGTCAACGTGGCCTGCGGCGGGCACGCGGGCGACGACGCCTCGATGCG
>JALHOE010000233.1 GCA_022843175.1 Deltaproteobacteria bacterium | reverse complement strand
GCGCGCGCTGCTCGGGCCCGCCGCGTTCGCCGCCGCGGTCGCGCGCGGACGCATGCTCGCGCAGCTCGGGGGGTACCGCGACGCTGCGCAGCTCATCGCGGCGCTGCGTTGACGAAGCCCGTCCACCCCGGCGTGCACCGCGCGCTCGTCCCGGCGAGGCCGGCGCACCCGAGCACGTCGTGCTGCGGACCGACCAGCGTGAACATCGTCTCGGTGAGCCAGGGGTAGCGGTCGCGCCAGGTGGTGAACATCGCGTTCTGCACGCGCTGCACGCGGCTGACCGCGTCCTCGGCCTTCAGCGCGCGGAGCTTCTGCAGGATGCGTTCGCGCGTCTCGTCGTTGGGGGCGACCGCGTACGCGCGTTCGAGCTGGGTGATCGCGAGGTCGCGCTCGCCGGCCCGCTCGAGGAACAGCGCTCCGGTGATCGACAGCGACTCCATGAAATACCCGAGCTCCACCGCTCGCTGCGCCGCGGGGGCGCCGAGCACGCGCCAGCGCTTCTTCTCGGGCTCGGGGAGGTACTGGGCGCCCTCGAACATCATGAACGACGCGTACGCGCCCCACACGTCCGCGTCGTTGGGCAGCTCGCGGGTGCCGCGCTCGAGGATCGCGGCGGTGAGCTCGATCTGCTGCCGCGTCGGAGCGACGACCTGCATCGTCGTCAGCGTGCTGAGGAAGCGGTACGCGGGGCGAAACCCCGGATCGAGCGCGAGGATCGTCTCGACGTACTGGGTCGGGTACTCGAACCGACGGTTGTGCGACACGCGATCGCCGTATTGGTAGAGCGTCGACGCCCACAGGATCGACGCGACCGCGTCGCGATGACCGAGCGACGCCGCCCGCACGTACTCCGGCGGTGGCAGCGCATAGACCTCGGTCTCCTCGGTGATCTTGTGGAGGCGGCTCGTGAGCAGGCCGCGGAGGCGGTCGAGCGACCCGAGCGCGATCGCGGCGGCGACCACGGCGAGGACGATGCGCGCGGCGCCCCTCATCACTCGAGGTCGGCGCTGACGAGCAGCACCGGGGACGCGATCCAGCCGGCGGGCTCGCGACGGATCACGCGGCTGTAGGTGGAGACCACGCCGTCGCCGTCGAGATCGCCGTGCGCGAACGCGACGACCTCGCGCCCGCCGTCGCGGGTGTCGATGCGGTAGGCGTACCAGTGCGGCTCGGACTCGGGGATCGCGAACCCGACGGCGCGCCAGGTGGGGTGGTCCCAGGTGCCGGCCGGGTCGGCGACCGGCGCGCCGCGGGGGACCAGCGGCGGGGTCAGCGGCGTCGGCAACGTCACGCCCGGATCGTTCCCGTGCGCGACCCAGCCGCGCGCGATCAGCTCGAGGTTCTCGGTCGCCTCGGCGGTGCGGCTCATGCGGATCGCGCGGACGCAGGCCGGCACCACCGCAGCGAGCGTGCAGGCCACCACCGAGACGGTGATCGCGCCCTCGACCCATGTGAACCGATTCATTCGTCGGCCCTGATCACCCGGAAGTTCTCGCGGATCGCGTCCCCGAGGGAGCCGCCGCGGCTGACGATCTCGAACAGCGAGCTCGTGCCGTTGCCGTCGAGGTCGCCCTGCGCGGTCGCCGTGTAGGTCGCGTCGGTGCCGACCGAGCCGTTGGTGACGCTGCGGTACGCGTAGTACTGCGGGTCGTTCATCGAGAACTTCATGCACGTCCAGCCCGAGGCGTTCCACTCGGCGGGCGGCACGGTGAGCTTGCGGCCCGAGGGGATCGCCGAGGGCGTCAGCGGCGTGTCGGGGCAGAACGCGTGCTCGTAGCGCACGTGATCCGAGCTGCCCGGCGGCCACTCGGTCTCTCGCTGGAACTGCTGCCGCTGGCCGGTTTCGATGGACGACAGCGCGCGCGTCGCCTCGGCGGTCTTGGCGTGCTTGAGGTAGCGCGCGACACCGTACACGGCGATCGATGCGAGGACGCCGATGATGGCGACCACGATCATCAGCTCGACCAGCGTGAATGCCTCGTTGCGACGGCGCATTGTTCCTGAGCTCCCCCAACGCACACGGCCCGGGAACCCGAAGCGGGAACCCGGGCCGGCGCCCGTGTCAAGCCGAGCGGCCGATCACTCGTCTTCGTTGGTGATCAGCAAGCCGATGCGCTGCGCGTCGCCGGTGACGCTGCCGCCACCGGTGAGCATGAAGCTCGAGGTGGTGTTGTTGCCGTCGAGGTCACCCGAGGCGACCGCGGTGTAGAGCGCCGTCGTGCCGGTGCCCGACGCGGTGTACTGGTAGGCGTAGAACTGGGGCTCGTTGATCGAGAACTTGAGGCACGTCCAGCCGGGCGTGTTCCAGGTCGTCGCGATCAGCTTCGTCTTCGCGGCCTTCGGCGGGGTCGTGGGGACCATCGCCTCACTCGCGCAGAACTGGTGAACGAAGGGACCGACGCCGGTACCGGACGTGTCGGTCTCCTGCTGGAACTGGTTCTTCGAGCCGGTCTCGATCGACCCGAGGTTACGAGTGGCCTCGGCGGTCTTCGAGTGCTTGAGATAACGGCTGACGCCGTAGATCGCGAGCGCCGCGAGGACGCCGATGATCGCGACGACGATCATCAGCTCGACGAGCGTGAAGCCTTCTTCGCGCTTCTTGAGAAGGGACTTGAGCATCTTTCACTTCCTCCAAATACCTTCGGTCGGTTTCATCCGACGTGGTCCGACCGAGGTGACCACGTTGGTTCGTCTGTGGGCGACTTAGTCGCCGGGATTCTCGGACACGATCGTCGTGTCGAAGGATGAGGTCCAGTAGTAGGACTGGATGGAGTCGCCGTTGAGGTTTCCGTGCGCGCGGGCCACGAACCACGGGTCGTACGCCGCCGTGCTGAAGCTCTTGCCGTCGACCGTCTTGGCCGCGCCGTCGGCCGGGCCCGCAACGACTCCGTAGCGGTAGTAGACCGCTCCGTCGGCCTGAACGTTGAGCACGCGGAAGATGTCGCAGATCTCGGTGCCCGCACACGACGACGGCTTCCACGCGACCTTCGAGTCGGAGGGGGCGGCGATCGGGTATTCGAGCGAGATCGTCGTCACGCTGGTGGTGACCCCCTTGTAGCTGAGGTGCTCCGCGCGCCAGGTCTCCTCGGCGCTCTTGATGCTGCCGAGCATCGACGTCGCCTCGGCGGTCTTCGCGGTGCGGAGCCAACGCGAATAGCCAACCGTGGCCAGGAGCGCGAGGACACCGATGATCGCAACCGTGATCATCAGTTCGATGAGCGTGAAGCCCATCGATCGGCCAGTGCGACCGTTCCTCATCGTCCGATGCGCTCCTGAGCAACCCCCGAGCCAACCAAGTGGCTCGGCGCGTCCATGGATGGGATGGCTCGATGGGCTGAGAATCCCCGTGTAATCCGCTTGTGACACCAATGTGCGTTCATCGTGCTCTCCCACCCACGTGACGAGGTTCGTCACCTCTCCTTCGGCTCACGTGACGCGGAACGTCCGGCATCGTCGTCGGAGTCCAGGTCTTCTCCCGCATCGAGACCGAGCTTGCCGAGCCGATACCTCAGCGAGCGAAACGTCAAGCCGAGGAGCTTCGCGGCCTGCGTTCGCACGCCGCCGGTGCGCTCGAGCGCCTGCAGGATCAGCCGACGCTCCGCCTCGGCGAGCACGGCGTCGAGATCGCAGCCGTCCTCGGGCAGGTCGAGCAGGCGCGGCGCGGCGTGGGTCACCGCGCCCGCGATCGACGGCGGCAGATCGGCGAGCGCGATCGTCGGCCCGGCAGCGAGCGTGAGCGCGCGCTCGATCGCGTTCTCGAGCTCGCGGACGTTGCCGGGAAACGGATAGGCGAGCACCGCGCGCAGCGCTTCTTGAGCGAGACCGCGCACCGCCTTGCCGTGCTCTTCGGCGAAGCGATGGACGAAGTGGTCCACCAGCGACGGGATATCCTCGGTGCGCGTGCGGAGCGGCGGCACCTCTATGCGGATGATGTTGAGCCGGTAGTAGAGGTCCTGACGGAAGCGTCCCTCGGCGACGTCCTTTTCGACGTCGCGGTTGGTCGCGGCGATGACCCGCACGTCGACCGCGATCTCCGCCGTGGCGCCCACCGGCCGCACCTTCCGCTCCTGCAGCGCGCGGAGCAGCTTCACCTGCAGGTTCAGCGGCAGCTCGCCGATCTCGTCGAGCAACAGCGTGCCACCCTCGGCCTCGCGAAACAGGCCGGAGTGCTTGCCGGAGGCTCCGGTGAACGCGCCCTTCTCGTGGCCGAACAGCTCGCTCTCCATCAGGTTCTCGGGGAGCGCGCCGCAGTTGACGACGAGGAACGGCTTCTTGCTGCGATCGGAGGTGGCGTGGATCGCGCGCGCGATCCGCTCCTTGCCGGTGCCGCTCTCGCCAGTGATGAGCACCGTGGTGCGCGAGGCCGCGACGCGCCGGATGATGTCGGCGATCGCGCGCATCGCGGGGCTCTTGCCGAGCTGCTCGAGCGGATCGTCGGGCCGGGCTTCGGCGAGCTGGGCGCGGAGGCGGGCGTTCTCGACGACGATCGCGCTCTTCTCGAGCGCCCGGCCCACCAGCAGGCGAAGCTCGGCGTTCTGGAACGGCTTGGCGACGAAGTCGTAGGCGCCGCGGCGCATCGCATCGAGCGCGGCCTCGACCGTCGAGTGCGCGGTCATCACGATGACCTCGGTCGAGGGGTTGCGCTCCTTGGCCGCGGTGAGCAGGTCGAGCCCGCTGCCATCGGGCATCACCAGGTCGGTGAGCACCAGCGCGTAGGGCTCCGGCGAGGAGACGATCGCCTCCTTGGCGCGGACGAACCCGGCGGCCTTGGTCACGTCGAAGCCGTCCCGCTTGAGCAGGATCGAAATCATCTCGCGCAGGCCCGGCTCGTCGTCGACGACGAGGACACGCGCCGCGTGCCGCGAGGGACCTCCGGCGCTGACCACGAGCGGAGTGTAGCGGCGCGCGCGCGCGCTGGAAAAACATCTCGCGTGCCGGACAGCCGTGACATCATGCGACGTGCTCTCTTCGCGAGCGCGACGGTTGGACGTCCTCGTCGCCGCGATCCTCGCTGCCGTGGCGTTCGTCGCGTTCTCGCCGGGCCTCTTCGGCCCGTTTCTGTGGGACGACGTCTCTCTCATTCCGAGCAACCCAGCCGTACGGTCGCTCGCCCACTACCGTGCGTGGTTCACCCGCGACTTCTGGGACATCAGTCCCGATTTGCTCCAGTTCGCGAACCGCGTCCGGTACTACCGCCCGCTGGTGACCGCGAGCTACGCGCTCGATTGGCGCCTCGGCGGCGGCAACCCGTTCGTCTTCCACCTCACCAACAGCCTCGCGCACCTCGGGGTCGTCGTGCTCGCCTACGCGACGCTGCGGCGGTGGACGTCGGCGGTCGTCCCTGCCGCGCTCGGGGCCGCGTTCTTCGCCATCCACCCGACCAAGGCCGAGAGCGTCGCGTGGATCGCCGGCCGGACCGACATCTTCTGCACGCTCGCGATGCTCCTCGCGACGCTCGGCGCAGGGCTTCGCATGCGGGGTGCGCGGCGTGGGATCGCGCTCGAGGTCGCGGCGACCGTCGTCGCCTACCTGACCAAGGAGGGAGCGATCCTCCTGCCCGCGCTGATCGCCGTCGAGCAATGGTCCGCGTTGGAGCGGCCGCCGCTCGATCGACCGGTGGTCAAGAAGATGCTCGGGGCAGCGCTCCCGCAGCTCGCGTTCGCGATCGGGTATCTGCTGCTGCGCGCGAAAGTGATGCCGCTGCGGCCCGCGAGCCCGGTCGTAGCGCTCGGCGATCACGCGCAGTTCTTCTTCGAGTCGATCGGCCGCTACGTGGCCCTCGCGGTGGGCGCCCACGAGCTGTCGAGTCAACACGCGCTGCTGCGCACGCTGAATGGGCGCTTCGTCCACCACGCCGGCTTCGTCGCGTTCGGCGCGGTCGCGCTGCTCGGCCTCGCCGCCGCCGCGTTCGCCATGCGCCGGCGCGCGCCGGCGATCACCGTCGGGATCGCGCTCTTCCTCGCGCTGCTCGTGCCGGTCTCGAACCTGGTGCTCGCCGGGCTCGGCACGCTGGTCGCCGAGCGATTCCTCTACGCCCCGCTGCTCGGGGTCGCGCTCGTCGTCGCCGCAGCGGTCGAGCTCCTCACGCCTCACCGGCGCGTCGTCCTCGCGCTCTCGAGCGCGGTCGTGCTGGTCGCGTTCGTCCGCACGCTCGATCGCGCGATCGATTTCGCCGACGAGACCCGCTTCTGGACCCGCGAACGCGAGCGGCACCCGGAGAGCCTCGAGGCCCACCGCTTCGCCATCGCCAAAGCGCGCGAGGGACACCGCTACCGCACCGCGATGAAGCTCGCCCTCGACGCGCGCGAGCAAGCGGCGCGGTTCTACGCGCACGCGGGCTCCGAGGCCGAGTTCGTCCACGACTACGTCGAGCTCGGCGCGCTGATGACGCCCGATCGGTCGGTCGAGGTGCTGCGGAGCATCGACGGGTTCTTCGGCGCGCTGCTCGATCCGCTCGCCGTCAGCGCCACCGCAGAGCTCGGCGAGGCCCGGGTGACGCTGAGGATCTCCGGCAACCTCCGCGATCGAATCCGCGCGATGCGGGTGCGGACGGTGATCGCGCGCGCGACGTTGCAGAGCCGCCTCGGGCGCGACGACGTGGCGGGCCGCCTCGTCGACGAGGCGTATGCGGCGTGCCCCGGTTGCATCAACGCCGGGATCATCGGCGCGCTGTCGGCGGCGCGCGCCGGCAACTACCCGCGCGCCCGCGAGCTCTGCGATCGGGTCGCGGCCAGTCGGGGCGAAGCGGTCGTCGCCGAGCAGCGCAAGGCGATCGAGTCCGCCTACGTCGCGCGCCGACAGGCCGAGCTCGCCTCGGGCCCGATCCTGCTCAACCTGCAGGCGACCGAGCTCTCGCGGCTCGAGGCGTGGGGTCGCGCCTACGAGGTGCTCGCTCCCTATCGCGCGCAGATCGAGACGGCGCCGGGCTTCGCGTTCGGCTTCGCCGAGCTCGCGTTCCGCGCCGGGGAGGCGAAGGTGGCGCGCGAGGTGCTCGAGAAGCAGGTGCCCGCCGAACGGGTGGCGCCGACGCTCGACCTCTGGGGTCGAAAGATGGGTTGGGTCGAGTGAAGCGCGCTTCGATCGCGCTCGTCGCGCTCGCGGTGTTCGTCCTGCGGGTGCTGCCGATCTCCGACCCCGACTATCACTGGCACCTCGCGACCGGTCGCTACGTGGTCGAGCACCGGGCGATCCCGACCGTCGACCCGTTCTCGCACACCGCGCTCGGCGCGCCGTGGATCTTCGTCGACTGGGTCGCCGACGTGCTGATGTACCTCGTCGCGCGCGTCGCGGGCGACGTCGGCAATCAGGTGCTGTTCGCCGCGCTCGGTGCGCTCGGCGTCGCGCTCGCTGCGGAACGCGCCCGCGCGCTGGTGCCGCGCGCCACGCCGGCGATGGTGCTCGCGATCGCGCTCGGGGTCGGCGCGGTGCTCTCGTTTCGCATCACCCCGCGGCCGCAGACCGCGCTGTTCCCCCTGCTCGCCGCGCTCTACCTCGCGCTCGAGCGGGCGCGCGTCTCGCCGCGGGCGCGCCTCCTTCCGCCGCTGCTCATCGTGGTCTGGCAGAACTTTCACTCGAGCGCGCTGCTCGGGGTGATGGTCGTCGCCGCCTACGCGCTCGGCGCGGTGCGCGAGAAGCGCGACGTTCGCGCCTGGCTGGCGATGACCGGAGCGTCGGTCGTCGCCCTGTTCGTCGCCGTGCGGCCGTTCGCGCGCCTCCGCGCGGGCTTCCACCACCTCGGCGATCGACGGGTCGCGGAGCTGTTCCCCGAGTGGGGCTCGCCGTTCCGCCAGGGCGTGATGGGCGCGTGGGTGATGGTCGCGCTGATCCTGATGCTGCTCGCGTTCATCGCCGCGGCCGCGCGCTTCGGCTCGCTCGGCAACTGGCTGTCGCTCGGGGTGCTGTTCGCGGTCGGCCTGTCGAGCGCGCGGTTCCTCCCCCTCGCGGCGATCGCCGCGGCGCCGCTCGCGCTCGAGGGGCTCATGCTGATGGGTGAGCGACTGCCCGCGCGCGCGGTCGCCGGCGCCGCGGCGGTGCTGTCGGTCGTCGCCCTCGGCGAGCACGCCAAGCGTCCGGGGCTCGGGCTCGCGCCCGATTCCTACCCCGTGCACGCGGCCGAGTTCCTCCGCGGCCACGACGAGCTGCGTGGCAACCTCTACAACGACTTTCATTTCGGCGGCTACCTGATCTGGGCGCTCGCCGGCCGAAACCCGGTGTTCGTCGACGGGCGCAGCATGGCGCTCTACGACGTCGGCTTCGTGCGCACGGCGGCGCTGTCGATGGACGCCGAGCTCACGGCGCTGCTCGACCGCTATCGCGTGCCGCTGGTGGTGATCCCCCCCGACCGCCGGATGGGCGCGTTGCAGCGGCTCCCCGGCTGGGCGCTCGTGTACTTCGACGACGCGGCGGCGATCCTCGTCCGCGAGGCCGACCTGCCGGCGGCGGCGCCGCTCGCGTACCGCGCGATCGCGCCCGGTCGGTGGTTCGACCTCGAGTGGTACACCGCGGAGCCGGGGCGCCTCGCGCGCGCCGAGCTCGAGGTCGCGCGCGCGCGCGCCGAGGCGCCCGGATCGTCGCAGGTCGCCGTGCTCGCGGACGCGGTCGCCCTCGCGGCCCGCGACTACCCGCGCGCCGAGGCCGCGCTGCGCGACGCCGAGGTCCGCTTTCCGACCTCGCAGCGCGTGGCGCGGGCGCGCCTGATCAGCTGCATGACCCGCGGGGACGCGGCGTGCGCGTGCGCCACCGCGCGTCGGATCATCCGCGACTACCCGAACAACACCTACGCGAGCTCTGCGCTGATCATCATGTCCTGTCAGTGACAGAACGGCGCGAGCACAGTGACGTCCATCGCCCGCGTCGCGGCGAGCCGCTTGGCGCCGCTGCACGCCGCGAAGAAGTGCGCGTCGCCGCGCGCGCGCCGGTAGAGCAGGAAGCGGCGCTCCACCGGCTCGTCCTCCCAGCTCGCGGGGATCACCTCGTCGGGGATCGGCGCGGGGAACCGCCGGAAGATGTCGACCGCGACCACGAGCGCCCACGCCGCCTCGTCGCGGTTCCTCGTCGACTGCGCGCGGTTGAGGCGCGTGACGAAGCCCTTCGGACAGGCGCGCACCGCGTAGGCGAACAGACGCTCGTCGTCGCGCCACATCGTTCCGCCGAGCGTGGCGAGCGCACCCTGGAGCACCATCGCGGCAACGGCGACGAGCGCGATCGGGCGTCGCCGCTCCGACGCGTCGGCCGCGACGCCGAGGAGCACCACCACGAAGAACGAGGGGAGGAAGAAGATCCGGTCGGCGACGAAGACCGACGCCGGAGTGAAGACGTTGGCGCTGACGATGTAGGCGGCGACGAACCCGGCGGCGGCGTCGGTCGCCGCGGGACGCCGGAGGCGCAACACCGCGAGCAGCAGCAGAAGGACGATCGCGACGCCCGCGAACGTCGGCCACCTTGGCGCGGCCGTGGGCATGAGCGCCGCGTAGCCGTAGTCCGGGCAGAGATCGATCGGCGCCAGCAGGTGCCCGAAGTAGTGACCGAGCGCCTGGAGCGCCGCGTGGAGCCGCGTCCCCGGCGACGCGAGGTGGAGCGGGTTCGCGAAGTGATTCTGCTCGCCCACCAACTTGAGCGGGAGGCCGGAGACCCTGCGAAAGGCGACGAACGCGGCCGCGAGCGCGACGGCGCCGGCGCCGATCGCGAAGCGCCCACGCCGTCGATACGCGAGCCACGCGAGGAGCACCGCGAACGGCAGCGTCGACTCCTTGGACAGGAGCGCGAGCGCGAACATCGACAGCGACAACGCGACGTCGCGGGGCTTGGGGTCCTCGGCGAGGGCAAAGCCACAGGCCGCGATCGCGAAGAGCGCGCTGAGGATCTCGGAGCGACCCGTCGCGCTCGGGACGGCGTCGACGTGGATCGCGAGCGTCGCGAACGCTCCGATCGTGAGCCATCGCGCGACGCCGCCCATGGTGGGCGCGAGCCTGCGGAGCGACCACTCGGCGACCGCGAGGAGCCCGACGAACAGGAGGATGTTCACCAGGTGGAACACCCACGGCTTGCCGCCGCCGAGGTGCCAATCGAGCCAGAAGCTCGCCGTGACCACCGGCCGATACGTGCCCGGCCCGTGGCCGAACGGCGCGCCCCAGTAGTCGCGCAGCAAGAGGGCGCGGAGCGAGAGCGGGCCGGTGACCGCGGGCTGATCGAGGATCGTGACCTGATCGTCGAAGGTGAACCCGGCTCCGAGCGTCGGCGCCCAGATCGCGGCGCCCACCACGAGCACCGCGGCGCGCAGGCGGCTCAGCGTGCGATCCATTCGACCGGTGCCTTCGCGAGCCAAGTTCGTTGACGACGCGCGAACGTCTTGGTCGCGCGGACGATCGCCGTGCGGAGATCTCCCTCGAGCTTGCCCTCGAGGTGGGTGCGGACCTCGGCGTACCCGACCGCGCTCATCGCCCGCGCGCGCGGGTATCGCTCGAGGAGGCCGCGCACCTCGTCGACCCATCCGGCGGCGAGCATTCCGTCGATCCGCCGCTCGATGCGCGCCTCGATCTCCGCGCGCGGGTGCCGGATCGCGACCTGTCGTGCTCGGTGCCTCACCGTGCGGAAGCCGTGTTCCTCCTGCCACTCCGAGAGCGGGCGCCCGGTGGTCGCATGGACCTCGAGCGCGCGGACGATGCGCACGGCGTCGTTGGGATGGAGGCGCGCGGCGGAGCGCGGATCGACCACGGCGAGGCGCGCGTGCAGCGCGGGCGAGCCGAGGGCCTCGACCTCGCGTTGCAGCTCGGCGCGCAGCTCCTTCGGCGCGCGCGGCGCCGCGGCGAGGCCGTGCAAGAGCGCGCGGACCCACAAATACGTGCCGCCGCAGACGATCGGCAGCTTGCCCCGCGCGCGCACGTCGGCGATCGCCGCGTCGGCGAGCTCGACGAAGCGGGCGGCGTCGAAGTCCTCGTCGGGATCGGCCACGTCGAGGAGGTGGTGGACGACGCCGCCGAGCTCTTCGCGCCCGGGCTTTCCGCTCCCGATGTCGAACCCGCGATAGACCTGGACGCTGTCGGCGCCGACGATCTCGCCCCCGTGCTCGCGCGCGAGCTCGATCGCGAGCGCGGTCTTGCCCGACGCGGTCTCGCCGACGATCACGAGGAGCTCGCTCGGATCAATCTGCATCGGGCTGCAGCTCCGCGGCGCGCTTCCGACAGGCGTCGGCGCGATCCCTCCGGCCCGCCTGCTCCCACACCTCGCCGAGCACCTGCCACGGCTCGACGTACGAGCGCTGGAGATCGCCGCCCCAGGTGCCGAGCATCGGAGGTCTGGCAGGGAGCGTCATCTGCGCGAACGCCTCATGGTTCCATGCCTCGACCTCTCCCGGCCCGGGAACCGGCGTGCCGCGCGGGAGCACGCGCCGGAGCGTGCCGACGGGGTAGGTGGGGTAGGTCGCGCCGATCGCGCCGCTGACGGCGTTGGTGAGGAACACCGGCCTTCCGGTGGCCTGCAGCTGCGCGACGAGCGCGACGGTGGAGAGCGAGCGCTGCTCCGGCGCGACGAGCTCGACGCCGACGATGGCGCTCATGCGTCGTCGATACCACGGGTTGAGCAGGAGCCACGCGTCGAGATACACGACGTCGCGCCGCAGCCCGAGGGCCTCGCGCGCATAGAGAAAGCCGCCGAAGCGGTGATCGCCGCTGCCGAGGAGCAGCGCGTTCGGGGGCGCGATGGCGAGCGTGTTCCGGACGTAGACCTCGACGTCCGGGCGGTTGTGCTCGCGGAGCTCGGGGTACGCGTTGAGGGCGCCGAGCGGGATGAGGGCGAAGCATGCGGCGCGGACCACCCGCGGCTGGACCCGATCGAGCGCGGGCGCGATGAGCAGCGCGAGCAGGAGCTGGGGGAGCAGGTGGAACCGCTCGACGACGATGCGATCGAGGCCGACGGTGGTCAGGTTGAAGAGGGTGACCAGCGCCGGACCGGCGAGCACCACCGACGCGCCGAGGCAGAGCGCGCGCGCGCTCGGGCGGCGAACGCCGACCAGGGCGAGCAGCGGGAGGAACATCAGTCCGAAGACCGAGCTCCGGACGAGCAGCCACACCTGACCGATTCGATCGGCGCGCTGCGACTGCACGGCGAACGAGACCGTGCCGTACTCGCCGCGACGGAAGTGGAAGAACAGCCCCCGCAGCGTGTCGACGTCGCCCCACACGAAGTGCCCGCTCGGGTTCCTACCGACGTGGAGCACGTAGAGGTAGGGGAGCAGGCCGGCGACGAACGCGGCGAGCCCCGCGCCGATCGCCCGCCCCCGCCGCGCGTCCTCGCGGAGGCCGCGCGCGACGCCGTAGATCCCGATCGGGGCGAGCAGCACGATGGTGTGGTGGTTGGCGAGGCCGAGGCCGGCGAGGAGTGAGAGCAGCACCACCCGGCGTACTCCGCGAATTCGCTCGTCGACCGCGATCCACACGATCGCCGCGGCGATCGCCGCGTTCATGGCGAACACCTCGACGTGGGTCGCGAGGATCCACGCGCGCGCGGAGAACGCGTGGACCCCGACGACGATCGTCGACGCGAAGACCGACGCGCCGAGGGCCCGGCACGCGCGATACGCGAGGTAGAGGCCGAGCACCGCCATCGCCGCGTTGGCGAGCGCCGCGCCGTGCGCCGGGCTCGCCGCCGGCAACCAGCGCATCGCCCGCAGGTAGAGGACCTCGAGCGGATAGCCCGAGGGGTGCGCGACCCCACCCACCCGGAACAGCGTGGCCAGCTCCGGGTTGTCCGGACCGAGGATTTGCTGCGCCGCGGTGAGGGCGTACGCCGCTGCCGCGGCCGCGAGGATCAGGGCCGGCCACCGGGACGAGCTCATCCAATCGTCTGGGCGGGCATCGCCGGGCACGGTGGCAGCATCGCATGAACGCGCGCCGCTTCCCCCGGCCATGTGGCCGCGGTACAGGCGCTGCGAGGACGTTCATGACCGCAAAGGCCCACCACAAAGTCGTGATCATTGGCTCCGGCCCCGCCGGCCTCACCGCCGCGATCTATGCGTCGCGCGCCAACCTCGAGCCGCTGTGCATCGAGGGATGGTCGGCTGGCGGCCAGCTGATGATCACCAACGACGTCGAGAACTACCCCGGCTTCCCCAAGGGCATCACCGGCCCGGAGCTGATGAAGGAGTTCCGCGATCAGGCGGTGCGCTTCGGCACCAAGATGGTCACCGCCGACGTCACCAAGGTCGACTTCAGCGAGCGCCCGTTCAAGGTGTGGGTCGAAGAGGACCTCTATCTCGCCGACGCGGTCATCATCTCCACCGGCGCCACCGCCCGCTACCTCGACATCCCCAGCGAGGAGCCGCTCAAGGGCCGCGGCGTGTCGGCCTGCGCGGTGTGCGACGGCGCGTTCTTCAAGGGCGAGGACGTGATCGTCGTCGGCGGCGGCGACACCGCGATGGAGGAGGCCAACTACCTCACCGGCATGTGCAAGTCGGTCACCCTCGTGCACCGCCGCAACGAGTTCCGCGCGTCGAAGATCATGCAGGACCGCGTCTTCAAGAACCCGAAGATCAAGGTCGTGTGGGACTCCGCGATCGACGAGATCAAGGACATCAAGGAGGGCAAGGTCACGAGCGCCGTGATCAAGAACCTCAAGAACGGCGAGAAGACGGAGATCCCCGTCGGCGCCGTGTTCGTCGCGATCGGCCACGAGCCGAACACGTCGCTGTTCAAGGGCATCCTCGAGCTGCACGAGAACAACTACTTGAAGACCAAGCCCGGTACGACGCAGACGAACATCCCCGGCGTGTTCGCCTCCGGCGACGTGCAGGACTTCGTGTGGCGCCAAGCGGTCACCGCCGCGGGCACCGGCTGCATGGCGGCGCTCGAGGCCGAGCGCTTCCTCGCCGCCACCGGCGCCCACTAGCGGCTGCGGCTGCGCGTAGGCGCTCGGGTCTGCGCGTAGGCGCTCGCTGACGCGCGCGCCTGTGTCTGCGCGTGCGCGTGCGCGTGCGCCTGC
>JALHOE010000232.1 GCA_022843175.1 Deltaproteobacteria bacterium | reverse complement strand
TCGATCGCGCGCCGCACGATGAGCTCGAGGTCGACGAACGAGCGGCCGCCGCCCGGTCCGAACGCGTGACCGAGCCCGCCCAGCGAGTCGACGAGGCGGTCGACCTCGCGCCGATGCGTGGTGCCGAGGCGCGTGGAGACCGGCCCGGTGCCGACCATCTCCTCTGTTTCGAGCGACGCGACGAGGATGCTCACCGCGTTGCGCAGGCGATGGAGCATGTGACCGAAGTCCCGCTCCTCGAGCCCGCCCCGCGGCGGTGTGCCGCCCTGCGCAAACCAGAGCGCGTCGAGCGACGAGCCCTCGTGGACGATTCGCCGCTCGCTCGTGGCGTCGAGGATCACCTGCGGGACCGGGGTGCCGAGGTCGACGGCGCCGAGCTCGGGATCGCGGACCGAGTTCGGCGAGCGATCGCGGAGGCGACCGGCCTCGTCGACGACGAGGACCGCGCCGGCCGTCGACACCTCGACCTCGGGGGGCAGCGCGGTGACGCCCCCCGTCGATCGCGAATGCGGCGCCGTGGGCCCCAACATCACGGCCCGAGCCTAGCGGCTGCGGATCCGCGGGTCGAGCGCCGCGTAGAGCAGATCAACGACCAAATTCGCAAGCACGACCGCCGTCGCGGCGACCAGCACGGTCCCGACGATCACCGGGCCGTCGCGGTCGTGCATCGCGCGCACGGCGAGCAGACCGAGGCCGGGCCAGGAGAACAGCTGCTCGGTGATGATCGCGCCGCCGAGGAGCGCGCCGAGATCGAGACCGATCACCGTGACGATCGGGACGAGCGCGTTACGCAGCGCGTGAACCACGACGACCCGCGCCGGCGACACCCCCTTGGCCCGCGCGGTCCGGACGTAGTCGGCGTCGAGCAGCTCGATCATCTCGCCGCGGACGAGGCGCGTGTAGTAGGCGCCGTAGAAGATCCCGAGCGTGAGCGCGGGCAGCACGAGGTGGACAAGGCCCCCAAAGAGCCCCTCGCCCGCGCCGTTGAGCGGCAGGAGCTGCAGCCGATACGCGAGCAACCACTGGAGCACGACGCCGAGGAGGAACGTCGGCGCGCTGATGCCGACCAGCGCCGTGGCGACGGTCGCCGAGTCCCACGCCGTATTGCGCTTCACCGCCGCGAACACGCCCGTTCCGACGCCGATGACGACGCTGATCAGCACCGAGGCGAGGGCGAGCACGAAGGTGTACGGCATTCGTTCGGCGAGGATCTTCACGACCGGCCGCCGCTGCTGGTAGCTGCGGCCGAGGTCGAGGTGCAGCCCGAGCGCGCTCGCGCAGTTGGCGTGCTCCGGCGTGAGCCCGGGCTCGAACACGCGCGGACCGCGGTGGACGATGCGCTTGAGGAACAGCGCGTATTGCTCCGCCACCGATCGGTCGAGTCCGAGCTGGCTGCGAATGCGCGCCACGTCGGCCGGGCGCGCCTGCGGGCCCGCGACCATGCGCGCCGCGTCGGTCGGGAGCGCGCGGTTGATGACGAAGGTGGTGGTGGTGACGAAGAACACCACCAGCGCGGCCCACGCCACGCGCTTGCCGAGGAGGCGGAGCACGCTCATCGGTGCATCGCCCGCAGGTTGTGGAAGAGCGCCCCGAGCGCCGAGCCCTCGCGGGTCGGTCCAAACAGCGCGAACGCCGCGTCGCGCGACGGCTTGTCGATCCACACCGTCTTCCACCGCCGGTGGACCACGGGGTGCGGCTTGTACCCGCGAACCCAGGGCTGGAGGAGCTCGAGGCGCAGCGGGTTGTAGGTGTAGCTGTAGGGCGCGTCGTCGCAGACGATCCGCTCGGCCTCGCGATACATCTCGATCCGCCGCGCCGGATTGAGCTCGCCATGCGCCTTGTCGAGGAGCGCGTCGAGCGCGGGGTTCCGGTAGAACGACTTGTTCTGGCTGTCCTCCTCGGCGATCGCCGAGCTCGACAGGATCGGCTCGAAGAAGTCACTCGGATCGGCGAAGTCGAGCTGCCAGCCGTAGTAGCCGAACGCCACCGTCTTCGGGCGACCGGTGAGCGCGAGGTGCTGTGGGAAGCTCGTCTCCTTGATCTCGATGCGGAGACCGATCTGCGCGAGGTCGTGCTGCATCAGCTGCGCGTAGCGGAGCGCGCCCTCACCCTCGCCGGAGTAGTAGGTGATCGTCTCGGGGTAGCCGCCCTTGCCGGTCTTCTCGTCGTAGGGGTACCCCGCCTCGGCCATCAACCGACGCGCGCGAGCGAGGTCGTAGGTCTGCTCGTAGGGGACGTGCGGCTCGTGTCCGGCGATCCCCGGCGGCAGGAGGTGGCCGGTCACGACCGTCCATCCCTCGTAGTACTTCTGCAGGTTCGGCCGGTTGAGCGCGGCTGCGACGGCCTGGCGCACGCGCTTGTCGTCGAACGGCCGCAGCTCGGTGTTCATGAAGTCGAAGTACACCTCGGGCACCGGCGACTGCCGCAGGTACTTCGACCACTCCGGGTGCGTGCGAAACCAGATCGCGCCCGGTCGCTCGAACTCGTTGAGGATCGCGTCGATCTCGGCGCGCTCGAGCATGAACCGCTGGGTGAGCCGCGAGGTGTCGAATCGAACCTCGAGCGCGTCGAGGTAGGGCCGCTCCGGGTCGTAGTAGCCGTCGAAGCGCCGCAGCCGAATCAGCGAGCCCTGCTGCCAGGTGTCGAAGCGGAACGGCCCGGCCCCGCACGCGTTGTTCTGGAAGGTGTCGTTGTACGCGCGTCCGCCGCTCTTGCACACCGGGCGGAGGTACTGGAGCGCGAGCACCGCGAGGAAGGTCGCGTCGGGCCGCGACAGGCGGAACGTGACGACGTACGGGCCCTCGACCGTGACCCCCGAGATCCCGGTGGCCTTGCGCGCCCGATACTCCGCGAGCCCGTCGATGCGCTCGTAGAAGGCGACCATCGGGCAGGGCGTGTCCGGCGAGAGCGTGCGCTCGACGGAGCGCTTCACGTCGTCGGCCGAGAGCTCGCTGCCGTCGTGCATGTGCACGCCGTGGCGAAGGTAGAAGCGGTAGGTGAGGCCGTCCTCGCTCTGCTCCCACCGCTCGGCGAGGTCGCCGACGATCTTTCCCTCCTCGTCGTAGTCGACGAGGCCCGCGAACAGCATGTTGATGAGCGGCGTGCTCTCGGTGTCGGCCGCGACAGCGGGGTCGATCGTGCGGAGGTTGGTGAACGTCGCCATGCGGAGCGTTCCGCCGCGCGTCGGCGTCGTTCCCGCGCTCGGCTTGCTCTTCGGGCCCTTGCCCTGTTGGCAGCCGAGCGAGGCGAGGAGCGCGATCGCCGCGCCGCCGAGGAGGCCGGAGAGCAGCTTCATCGCGCGTCCCTCGGATCGAACGCGTCGCGGAGGCCCTCGCCGAGCAGGTTGAACCCGAGGACGGCGAAGAGGATGACCAGGCCCGGCGCGTAGAGCAGCCACGGCGCCATCGCGTAGTACGTGCGCCCCTCGTCGAGCATGCGGCCCCAGCTGGCGGCCGGGGGCGGCAGCGAGAGACCGAGGAAGGAGAGCGCGGCCTCGGCGACGATCATCGCGGCGACCGAGTTGGTCGCGATGACGATGGTGACCCCGGCGACGTTGGGCAGCACGTGGCGCCACAGGATCCCGAGGGTCGACTGGCCGAGCGCGCGGGATGCGGTGATGAACTCGAGCTCGCGGATCTGCAGCGCCTTGCTGCGCACGATCCGCGCGGCGCTCGTCCACGCGGTGAGACCGAGCACGAGGAAGATCGTGGCCTCGGAGGTGCGGTCGATCGCCGCGCTCAGCGCCATGATGAGCAGGAGAAAGGGAAACGCGAGCAGCACGTCGACCGCGCGCATCGCCGCGTCGTCCACGTCGATCCGGGGGAACAGAAGCGCGCTCTCCCGCTTGCTCGAGAAGCGAAGCAGCGCGAGCGCGACGCCGACGCCGAGCACGACGGCGACCGTGCGGAGCTCGGCGAGCGCGGCGAGGCGCTTTCGCGCGAGCAGGGCGACGACGGCGACCGCGAACGCTCCGTCGAGGTAGTCGAGCAGCGCTGCCGCCCGACGCCGCACCAATCCCTCGGCGATGAAGACGATGCGGAGCAGGGCGGCGCCGGCGATCAGCCACGCAGCGAGCCCGAGCGCGCGAACCGGAAGCGTGCGGGAGCCGGCGGCGAGCCCGCACAGCGCGAGCGCCGCGAGCCCGAGCGCGGACCCGTCCGAGAGCGCGTCGAGGCGCACCCGCGTGCCCTTGAAGTAGCCGGCGAGCACGCCGACGGCGGTGCCGAGGACGAGCGAGATCAGCGTCGCGACGAAGGCGACCTCGAGCGAGAGACGACCGCCGTGACACAGCCGCGCGAGCACGTCGCGAAAGACGGTGTCGGTGCCGAGCCAGTGCAGGCGCGAGGGCGCGCCGGGCGTGCCGAACGCGCCACGGCCGTGCTCGAAATCCGGCACCAGCGGGTCGTGCGGAAGGAACAGCGGCACGACGAACGAAAAGACGACGATCGCCAGCACCAGCCACAGGCCCACGACGGCCCCGCGGTTCCTGCGAAAGCGATCGAGCGCGCGACGGTCCACGACGGGCCGTCAGCCTACCGCGTCGCGCGACCGCGGTGCGTTCCGTGTTCGCACCCCGACGAACTCGCTGACCAGCGACTCGAAGATCACCGGCCGCTCCTCCTCCGGGAAGTGCGCGCAGTCGAGGATTTCGAGCCGCGCCGAGCCGAGCTCGCGCGCGAGCCGCGTGCCGTGGGTCCACGGGGAGACGCGGTCGTCGCGTCCCCAGATGACGAGCGACGGCGCGCGCACCCGCGGCACCCTCGCCTCGATCGTGGCCGGCGAGGCGAGCGCCTCGATCATCGACCACGAGAGGGGCGTCGGTCGCGCGTCGAGCCCGACGTGACGCCGCAGCACCGCTGGACCGAGCAGCCGGCGGAGCACCGTCGGCCCGAGCAGCGGAGCCGAGATCAGGCGCTCGTCGAGCGCGCGCGGCGCGCGATAGCAGGCGGGCGAGACGAGGATCAGACGCTCGACGAACTCGGGCCGGTCGGCGGCGGCCACGATCGCGATCGCCGCGCCGAGGGAGTGGCCGAGCAGCGTGACCCGACCGAGCTCGAGGAGCGCGACGAGATCGAGCACCGTCTCGGCGAGCTCCTCCCAACGGGTGACGCCGCGGATGGGCTCGCTGACGCCGAAGCCGGGAAGATCGAGGGCGACGACGCGTCGCGAGCGCGCGAGCGAGCGCGCGAGCGGGACCCATTGCGCGTGGTCTCGCCCCACGCCGTGGAGCAGCACGATCGCCGGCGCGTCGCGTGGACCGCCGGCGATGTAGCGCACGCGTCGGCCGCGAAGCTGCACATCGAAGGGCGTCACGTCGTCGTCGTGCATTTCGGGCGCGCGGACCATAGCGGCTCGCGCGCCCGGCCGCGCGCAACTCGCGCCTACATTCGCACCCACTGGGAGACCTCGTGCGTACAAGTCCCCGACGGGACACCATTATGCCCCCACCGGGGCCCCGGAAGCGGCTCGCGCAGCGACTTCAGCCGAGAAAACAGGCTCAAAAGCGCGCGATGGGACCACTCCAAGGCGGTATCCGTAATCGGATAGTGGTGGACAGGTTCTGACATACGTAAGCGCGTCCGTTGGCGAGCTGATCAGCGCGATTCAATCGCAGCACAACTTGCATCAGACAATGTTGACCCTCTTCCATTGAGTAGAATATCTTCAGTAACACCTCGGGCACGGCGGTTTTGAATGCCTCCCTGTTCGGGCGACCCAAGTTCCGCTCCCATCAAGCGACGATGAGGAGACCCGAACGCGACGCAGTCAGTTCACGACAGGGGGATGAAGTGGCTGCCGAGGACACGTCGAACAGCGCGCACGATCTCGATGACGAGATGGTCGCGCGCATCGAGAAGAGCCATCCGACCGGGCTCACCTCGCAGGCGATCCTCGACGCGCTCGACGGCACCAAGTTCAAGATCAGTGAGGCGACGCTGCGCAAGTGGGTGCAGCTCGGGTTGCTGCCGCGCAGCGTGCGCGTCGGCCGCAAGGGCAAGCATCAGGGCTCGCAGGGAATGTATCCGGCGACCGTGGTCCGTCAGATCAAGCGGATCAAGGAGATGATGGCCTCGGACTACACGATCGACGAGATCCAGCGCGAGTTCCTGTTCGCGCGCTCCGACATCGAGGAGACCGAGCGAGTTTTGAATCGCGCGATCGACGGACTCGAGCGCGCGATTGTGGAGCGCGCCGGCGCTCCGGTCGCGAAGCTCTTGGAGCGCGACATCGACGAGGCTCGTGCATACGCCGAGCGGTTGGTCGACAAGCTTACCGATATCGAAAACAAGCTCACGATGCAGGCGCGGCTCCGCAGAGCCGCCGTTTGATCAACACGTAGAAGACAGCGCCGTCCGCGGTGGGGACGGCGACGACATGCGACGGTCCGCGAGCAATCGCGGAGAGACCGACGTGCGCGAACGCGCGCACGAAGGCCGGCGTGCGGGCTCGAGGCGGAGCCCCTGACTCACGCGAGTGAGGAACACGAGGCGCAGTAGGCGGGGCGAAACGAAGACGGGAAGAGGGACGCCATGGACGACATGCACGACGAGATGGACTTCGGCGGCGACGATGAGATGGACGGGTTCAGCGTCGCGGGCGAAGAGGAGCTCATCGAGGAAGAGGGATCGGGCGATCTCCTCACCGATGGCGCGCTCGCGCTTGCGCCGGAGCCGCAGCTGACGCGTGAGCAGCGCAGGTCGCGTCGCAAGCGCGACGTGCGCGCGCGCACGATCAGCGTGAAGCGCCTGAGCAAGGCCGAGCTGGAGCGCGGCCGGCTGCTCTACCCCGAGGACACCGCCTCGATGCGTCCGAAGACGCGCGCGGAGTGCCTCGACGGCCAGCGCCCGTGCCCCTTCGTCTCCTGCGCGCACCACCTCTACCTCGATGTGTCGCCGCGCACCGGCGCCATCAAGCTCAACTTCCCGGATCTCGAGGTCACCGAAATGACCGAGACCTGCGCGCTCGACGTCGCCGATCGCGGCGGCACCACCCTGGAGGAGGTCGGCGCGATCATGAACCTCACCCGCGAGCGAATTCGTCAGGTCGAGGTCAAGGGCCTCGCCAAGCTGCAGGCGCTCTCGGACATGTCCGCCCTGCGCGACTACGTCGACGAGGGTCCGATCGGCAAGCGCAAGCTGCCGGTGATCTCCACGCGCGATCTCGACAAGGAGCTCGCCGACGAGCGCGCCCGCCTCACCGCCGAAGCGGAAGAGGACGAGCTCGACGCGTTCTGAGACTAGCGAGCGAGGGCGTAGAGGCGATCGAGCGCGCCACGACAGGCGGGCTCCTTCGCGGTCGCGTCCTTCGTCGCGTCGTCGGCGCCCCCGACGATGATCGAGAGCTCGGCCGGAGTCGCGGCGCCGTTCCCTCCGGCGTCCTCCGGACCGAGCTCGCGTGCTTTGCGCGACAGCTCTTGCGCCCGAGTCAGCGAGCGCGCGTAACCCGCGCACGCGTCGCGATCGGCGCAGGTGGGCGGGTCGAGGCAGGGCGCCGCTTCGAGCGACGCGAGGGCCGCGCGTCGATCGGTGGGCGCAGCGCTCTGGAACGCCTCGTAGGCGCGGACGATCGCGCGTGCGTCGTCTCGCTTCGGTTCGCGGCACGCCGTGAGCAACACTGCCAGGAGCAAGAGGCGCTTCATCGGATGCGTCTCACGATCCAGAACCCCCGCGGGGTGTCGAGCACCTCGGAGACCGCGCCGGGCGTCATGGTGAACACCACGTACTGGGTCCCGGGCTCGAGGATGCCGCGGTGCACGGCGCCGAGATCGACGGCCGAGCCGTTGTCGCCCGCCTTGGCCGCTGCCGCGAAGTCGGTCTTCGCGAGCTCGGCCAGCTGCTTGGCGCGGACCAGCGCCGCATCGCGCGACGGCGCGTCCACCGGCGCGAGCTGCGCGCCCTGGTAGCGCACGAGCACCACGCCGATCCGCACGACCCGTGGCGCGTCGGGGGGGAGCGGCGGCGGAAACTTTCCGTCGGGGAGCTGATAGCCCTTGTCCGACGCCCCCGCGCCCTCGAGGGCCTCGTGGATCTTCGCGAGGGGCGGCCCCTCGGCGAGCGGGAGCTTCTCGAGCTCGGCCATCGCAGACGAGAGCTGGTCGGCGGCGTTGACCGACGACATCGGGGGGGCGGGCGGCGGGGCCGGGACGGGCACGACCCTCGGCGGCTTGCGCAAGAAGAGGACGAAGACCAACGCGGCGAGCATCGCCACGCCGACGAGCACCGACGTCTGTCGCGACGGACGACCTTCGGCGAGGACCTCGCGCGGTCGATCGTCCATGGCAGAGAGCATAGCCGCGCGGGGGACCGCGCGGCGCCCGGCGGTCAGTTCGACTCGCCGCCCTTGGTGCCGCCGCGGCGGCCCGGCGCCCACTGCTCGACGAGGGTGAGCTGTGCCTCGCACCACTCGGCGCGGGCCTGGTACTCGCTGAAGCGCGCGCCGCTGTCGACGCCATCGGCGGCGAGGCGTTCGAGCGCCTCGCGCGTCTCTTCGAGCGAGCGCTTGGTGGCGGCCGGGTCGATGTCGTCCTCGGGGACGAAGTGCTCGGTGATCACGAGCACCTTGTCGGCGCCGGCCTCGGCGAAGCCCGGCCCGATCACCGCGCGCTTGGGCTCACCCTTGCCCGTGCGCCACGTGAGGATGCCCGAGCGGAGCGCGGCCAGGAGCGGGAGGTGACCCGGCAGCACGCCGAACTCACCGTGAACGCTCGGCGCCTGCACCTCTTCGGCGTCGGTGCGGAGCGCGACGCCGGTGCGGGTGACGACCTCGAGGTGGATCGATGCCGGGTCGGCCATCAGGAACCCGCCTTCAGCTTGGCGGCCTTCTCCTTGACCATCTCGATGTTGCCGACGAGGTAGAACGCCTGCTCGGGCAGGTCGTCGTACTTGCCGGTCATGATCTCCTCGAAGGACTCGATGGTGTCCTTGAGCGGCACGTACTGGCCCTTGAGACCCGTGAACTGCGCCGCGACGAAGAACGGCTGCGAGAGGAACTTCTGGATCTTGCGGGCGCGGGCGACGAGGAGCTTGTCGTCTTCCGACAGCTCGTCCATGCCGAGGATGGCGATGATGTCCTGCAGATCCTTGTAGCGCTGGAGCGTGCGCTGCACGTCGCGCGCGACCTTGTAGTGGCGGTCGCCGATGACCTTCGGATCGAGGAGCGTGCTCGTGGAGTCGAGCGGGTCGACGGCCGGGTAGATGCCGAGCTCGGCGATCGCGCGCGAGAGCACGGTGGTCGCGTCCAAGTGGGCGAAGGTGGTGGCGGGGGCCGGGTCGGTGAGGTCGTCGGCGGGGACGTAGACGGCCTGCACGCTGGTGATCGAGCCCTTGTTGGTCGAGGTGATGCGCTCCTGGAGCGCGCCCATCTCGGTGGCGAGGGTGGGCTGGTAACCGACGGCGCTCGGGATACGACCGAGGAGCGCGGACACCTCGGAGCCGGCCTGCGTGAAGCGGAAGATGTTGTCGATGAAGAGGAGCACGTCACGGCCCTCGACGTCGCGGAAGTACTCGGCGGCGGTGAGCGCCGAGAGGGCGACGCGGGCGCGCGCGCCCGGCGGCTCGTTCATCTGGCCGAAGACCAGCGAGGTCTTCGAGAGGACCGGCTCGCCGGTCTCGAGCTTCGACTCCGCCATTTCGAGGAAGAGGTCGTTGCCCTCGCGGGTGCGCTCGCCGACGCCGGCGAAGCAGGACACACCGCCGTGCGCCTTGGCGACGTTGTTGATGAGCTCCTGGATGAGCACGGTCTTGCCGACGCCGGCGCCGCCGAAGAGACCGATCTTGCCGCCCTTGCGGTAGGGGGCGAGGAGGTCGATGACCTTGATGCCGGTCTCGAAGATCTCGATCTTCGTGGACTGGTCGACGTAGGCGGGGGGCGCGCGGTGGATCGGCATCGTCTTCGTGAGGTCGAGGCGCTCGCCGCCGTCGACCGGCTCGCCGACGACGTTGAGGATGCGGCCGAGGACCTGCGGGCCGACCGGCATCGCGATGGGGCTGCCGGTGTCCTTGACGTCCATGCCGCGCACGAGGCCGTCCGTCGAGTCCATGGCGATGGTGCGGACCATCGCTTCGCCGAGGTGCTGCGCGACCTCGAGCACGAGGTTGCCCTCGCGGTCGTTGATCGACGGGTTGCTGACCCGGAGCGCGTTGTAGATGGCGGGAAGCTTCCCGGGGCTGAACTCGACGTCGACAACGGGGCCGATGACCTGCCGGATCTTGCCTGAGAACGGAACGTTCGCCATCTTCGCTGTGCCTCTAAATGTGGAAGGAAACCGCGGCGCGCGGGTATCACGGCGCGTGGCCGCGAGCAACCACTACTGAACGAACGTGGGGGCGGCCCGGCGCGATGGCCAGACCCTCAGGCGGGGGCGCTGGCCACTTCGGGGCGGGGGCGGCGCTCCTTGCGCTCGTCGCTGTGCAGCATGCCGTCCTTGAGGGTGACGATGCGGGGCATCGACTGCGCGAGCTCGTTGTTGTGCGTGACGATGACGATCGTGGTGCCGTGACGCTCGTTGATCTCGAAGAAGAGGTCGTGGATCGACTTGCTGGTGCCGCTGTCGAGGTTGCCGGTGGGCTCGTCCGCGAGGAGCAGCTTCGGGTTCATGAGGAGCGCGCGCGCGAGCGCGACCCGCTGCTGCTCGCCGCCCGAGAGCTCGCCCGGGCGGTGGGTGGCGCGGTTGCCGAGGCCGACCTCGGCGAGGAGCTCCTCGGCGCGCTTCTCGAGCTCCTTGCGCGGGCGGCCGCCGATCATGCCCGGCATCATCACGTTCTCGAGCGCGTTGAACTCGGGCAGGAGGTGGTGGAACTGAAAGACGAAGCCGATGCGCTGGTTGCGGAGATCCGCGAGCTCCCCGGAGGACAGCTTGGTGATGTCGACGCCCGCGATCTTCACCGTGCCGGTGGTGGGCAGGTCGAGCGTGCCGAGGATGTGGAGGAACGTGGACTTGCCGGCGCCGCTCGGCCCGACGATCGCCACGACCTCGCGCTCGTCGAGCTCGAGGTCGATGCCGCGCAGCACGGGGAGCTCCTTCCCCATGTGGTGGAAGGTCTTCTTCAGGGCATGGATCTCAACGAGCTTCGGCATCCGCGTCGCTCGGATAACACGGGACCCCCGCGTCTGCATCCCGTGAAGGAGCGTTAGAGCCCGAACGGCAGCTCCATGCTGCGGTGCTTGCGCCACGCGCGGTCTCCGCCGGCGATCTTTCGTTCGGCGAGCTCGTGCATCATCAGGTTGATCGGCCAGTAGGCGACGTTCTGGATCCACGAGCGATCCATGCCGAAATCGTAGCGTTTGGCGATCGAGCCGTAGCTGTACATGGCGCGCCACGCGCGCACCCAACCCTCGCGGAGCTGCTCGCGCGAGAGCTGCTTCGGCTGGTAGAACGGCGCGTCGGTGTCGTGGTCCGACGAGAGCCACCAGCGATCCTTGGTGAGCCGGCCCTCGGCGAGCAGGCGCTTGTAGAGCCTCGTCCCGGGGTAGGGAGTGAGCAGCGCGAAGAGCGCCATCGTCATCTTCGACTCGGTGCAGAAGTCGACGGTCTTGTCGAAGGAGTCTCCCGCGTCCTCGTCGAGCCCGAAGATGAACGAGCCCCACACCGCGATGCCGTGGTCGGCGAGGGCGCGGACGATGTCTCCGTACTTGCGGGGCTTGTTCTGCCGCTTGCCGGAGCTGTTGACCGCCGCGTCGTCGACGGACTCGAAGCCGATGAACAGCGCCTTGCAGCCCGAGCGCGCCATCACCTCGATGTTCTCGACCTTGTGGAGCGCGGCGAGCGACGCCTGCCCGACCCAGTGCTTCCTGAGCGGCACCATGCCCTCGAACAGCTCCCGCGAGTACTTCACGTGGATCATCACGTTGTCGTCGCCGAACAGGATGCGGGGGCCGCACTGCTCGAGCTCGACGAGCACCTCGCGGATCGGGCGAAAGCGGAACGACGTGCCGTTGTAGGTGGAGACGCTGCAGAACTCGCAGGGGAAGGGGCAGCCGCGCGTCGTCTGCACCACGTCGAACGGCACGTATTTGTAGCTCTTGAGGAGGTCGCGTCGGGGGATCGGCAGGCCGACGAGCTCGGGCCAAACCTCGTGTTTGTAGATGCGGGGCGCGGTCAGCGACTTGGTGCGGCCGAGGCGGCCCTCGCGCGCGTCCTCCACCACGCGCTGCCAGAGCCACTCCGCTTCGCCCGAGACGATGGCGTCGCAGTGGGCGAGGGCCTCTTCGGGGAGCGCCGTGACGTGGATGCCGCCGAGGACGACCTTGCTGCCGCGCGCGCGGTAGGCGTCGGCGATGGCGTAGGCGCGGCACGCCGTCTTGGAGTTGACGCTGATCCCGACGAGCTCGGGCGTGTCTTGTTCCTTTGCGAGATCGATCGGGTCGAGGCCGTCGTCGCGGAAGGTGAGCTCGACATCCGGCGGCGTGTGCGCCGCGAGCGTCGAGACCCAGAGCGGCTTGATGTACGTCGAGTCCTCATTCGACGGCGCGACCAGGTGGACGTGCATGGGTCATGACCGTACTAGGGCCCCCGTGTCGATCGCCATCGCGGCCTTTCGGAGCGCCGCGTCGTCGACGGGCTCGGCCCCGAAATGGCGGCGGTGGACCAGCTCGATCGCTCGGCGCAGCGTGGTCGCGGCGCGCTCGTCGAGGCCGCCGCGCTCGACCAGGGACAGGTGCTCGAGCAAGCCGTGGGCGCGGGGGCGGGGGAGGCCTCGCGCGTGGAACGCGCGATCGATCTGCGCGACGCACTCCACCACCGCGGGCACCGTCGGGCGCAGGGCCCTCGGTTCGGCGCGCGGCGCCCGCGGACCGCGGCGGAGCCATGCGCGGCGCACGACGAGGAGGCCGACGGTCGCGAGCACGACCACGAGCGCGGGCACCCCGGCGCGCGACGCGACCTCGGCGAGGGAGCCGTGGCGCACCACGAGCCAGAGATCGGCCCACGCCGCGCGCAGCCGCTTCCATGCGTCGGAGGCGGTGCGCCGGTGGAGGCTCGCGTACTCGGCGGGCGGCGTGGCGTCGGCCTCGAGCCAGCCGGCGCCGTCGACGTAGGCCTCGACCCAGGCGTGGGCGTCGCTGTCGCGGACGACGTAGTGGCTGCCCTCGAGGCTCGTGTCGTCCACCTGGTAGCCGGTGACGAACCGCGCAGGGATGCCCTGCAGGCGGAGGAGGAGGGCGAGCGAGCTCGCGAAGTACTCGCAGTAGCCGCGGTGCTTGTCGAAGAGGAACTCGGCGATCGGATCGCGCGAGCGGAAGGCGCCGACCTCGAGATCGTAGTGCGCGTTGGCCTGGATGAAGGCGATGGTGCGGGCGATGCGGTCGCGCGGATCGGAGGTCTCTCCGGCGATCCTCGCGGCGGCGGCGCGGACGCGCGGATCGACGTAGCGAGGGAGGGCGAGCGCGCGCAGATCGAAGGCGCCCGGATCGCCGACGCCGGCGCGGCGCCGGTGCACGATCGCGTAGGGCGCGACCTCGACGCCGGTGCGGGTCGGCAGGACGATCCCGTAGGGGTCGACCTGGACCTGGTCGCGGGTCTTGATCGCGAGCGCGTCGCCGGGGGTCGGGATCAAGCCGGCGTCGAGGCCGATCGGCACCACGCGGGTGATCAACGCGTCGGACGGGACGTCGACGGCGCCGGGCATGTGCAGCAGCGTCCCGCGGAACGAGCGCAGCTCGGCGAGCTCGAACGCCGGTCCCGGGGCGAGCGCGGGGACGGTGGGCGCGTGCCACAGGCGGCCGTCGAACTGGAGGTACGCGCGCGCGCGGAGCTTCTGCGCCCGCGGCGCCCACACGTGGAGCGCGACGCGCGGCGACATCGCGAGCGACTCGACCTCGCCGAGCCGCACGTCGTCGCGCGAGAGCCCGCTCCGCGCCGAGGCGGGCGGCGAATACATGGAGAACAGCGCCCGTTCGGCGGCGAGCTGCGCGGGCGGGAGCGCGTAGGCGATGCCCACCGCGACGAGCAGCGCGAGCCCGCCCGCGCCCCCGCGTCGCCAC